>JAFGAY010000142.1 GCA_016933425.1 Pirellulales bacterium | reverse complement strand
CGCTTTTCGTTGCGAATGATCACTTCGGGCGCGTTCAAGTCGACCAGTTTCTTCAACCGGTTATTCCGGTTGATGATTCGCCGGTAAAGATCGTTCAAGTCGCTCGTGGCGAAATTGCCCGAGTCGAGCAGCACCAGCGGGCGCAAGTCGGGGGGAATGACGGGAATAACGTCCAGCACCATCCACTCGGGCCGGTTGTCGCTATCGCGGATCGACTCGACGATCTTGAGCCGGTTGATGAGATCCTTGCGTTTCTGCTTCGACCCCGTCTCGACCCACTCGGCCCGAAGCTCCTCGGACAGTGCGACCAGATCCAGGTTGACCAGCAGCTTGCGAATGGCCTCGGCGCCCATGTCGGCCTTGAAATTGCCTTCGGAATACTGTTCGCGGGCGGCGCGGTATTCCTCCTCGGTGAGCAATTGCTGCATTTTCAGGGGCGTGTCGCCCGGATCGGTGACGACGTAATCCTGGAAGTAGATGACCTTTTCCAGGCTGGTCGTTTTCATGTTCAGCAAGGTGCCCAGCCGGCTGGGCATGGCCTTGAAAAACCAGATGTGGACGACGGGGGCGGCCAGCTCGATGTGGCCCATCCGCTTGCGCCGCACGCGGCTGTGGGTGATTTTGACGCCGCAGCGGTCGCAGATCATCCCCTTGTACTTCATGCCGCGGTATTTGCCGCAGGCGCATTCCCAGTCCTTCTCGGGTCCGAAGATCCGTTCGCAGAACAGGCCATCCTTCTCCGGGCGATAAGTCCGGTAGTTGATGGTTTCGGGTTTTTTCACCTCGCCGAACGACCAGCTTCGGATATCGTGCGGTCGCGCAAGGCTGATCTTGACGGATGCGTAATCGTTAATCCGATCGTATGAGGTTTCGCCAATGCTCACTTGCAGGCACTCCTTTTTCGGATCACACGTGGCCTTTTTCCAACTGCATATTGAGGCCGAGTCCTCGGACCTCGTTGGTCAAGACGTCGAAGCTGGCGGGAGTGCCGGCCTCGAGCGTGTTTTCACCCTTGACCATGGATTCATAGATCTTCGTGCGGCCCTCGACGTCGTCGCTCTTGACGGTGAGCAACTCCTGGAGGATGTAAGCCGCGCCGTAGGCTTCCAATGCCCAAACTTCCATTTCCCCGAAACGCTGGCCGCCGAAGCGCGCCTTGCCGCCCAGCGGTTGCTGGGTGATGAGCGAGTAGGGGCCGGTGCTCCGCGCGTGGACCTTGTCGTCCACGAGGTGGTGGAGCTTCATCATGTACATGTAGCCGACGGTCGAGTCTTGCTCGAAATGCTCGCCGGTTCGGCCGTCGCGCAGGCGAATCTTGCCGTTGGTCGGCAAGCCCGCTTCCGCCAGGCACTGGTGAATCGTGTCCTCGTCGGCGCCGTCGAAGGCGGGCGTCTGGGCCTGGAAACCAAGATTGCCGGCGGCCCAGCCCAAATGCGTCTCCAGAATCTGGCCGACGTTCATGCGGCTCGGAACGCCCAGCGGATTGAGCAAAATCTGGACGGGCGTGCCGTCGGGCAGGTAGGGCATGTCTTCCTTGGGAAGAATCTTCGAGATCACGCCCTTGTTTCCGTGGCGCCCGGCCATTTTGTCGCCGACCGAAATAACTCGCTTGGCCGCGATATAGACCTTGACCATCTGGAGCACGCCGCTGCGGAGTTCGTCGCCGCGCTTCATCGAATTCAACCGCCGGTCGCGGGCGTCGATGGCCGCCTCGACCTGGGGCCACAGGGCGGCGTAAATCTCGTCGACCTGCTCTTTGCGTTTGGGGCTTCGGATGTCGAGGCTCGCCAGGCGGAACGTATGCGCTTGTTCGGCAACGTAGCGGTGCTCCTGGCCTTCGACCAGCGGATTGCCGTCTTCGTCGGTCAGGGGTCGGCCGAGCACTTTTTCGATCTGCTCGACCAACTCGCCGAAGGCCTTGGCGATGGCCGCGTTTCCTTCGGCCTCGGTCTTCTTGAGCAAGTCCTCGAACTGCTTGCGCTCGTCCTCCGACAGGCTCATCCGGCGCGAGAACTTCTGCGTGTCAATGACGATCCCCTCGATGCCCGAGGGCACCTCGAGCGAATCGTTCTTCACGTCCTCGCCGGCGCGGCCGAAAATGGCGTGCAGCAGTTTTTCCTCGGGCGTGAGTTCGGTTTTCGACTTGGGTGAGACCTTGCCGACCAGGATGTCGCCCGGCTGGACGTAAGTTCCGACGCGGACAATGCCGTTTTCGTCGAGGTTGCGCAGGGCTTTCTCGCTGACATTGGGGATGTCGCGGGTGAATTCCTCGCGGCCGAGCTTGGTTTCGCGGATTTCGATGTCGTATTCCTCGATGTGGATCGAGGTATAGGTGTCCTGCTCGACGAGTTCCTCGCTGATGATGATGGCGTCCTCGAAGTTGAAGCCGTCCCAAGCCATGAAGGCGGCCAGGATATTGCGTCCTAGGGCCAGTTCACCCTGGTAGGTGCCGGCGCCGTCGGCGATGACCTGGCCTTTTTCGATCTTTTGCCCCAGATCGACGATTGGCTTCTGGTTTTGACAGGTACGCTCGTTGAGGCCGACGAACTTGCGCATGACGTAGACGTCGGCGCCGATCTCGATGCGGCTGGCGTCGACGTAAGTCACCGTGCCGGCCCGCCGGGCGCGGATCAACATGCTCGAGTTAATCGCTGTGTCTTTTTCCATGCCGGTGCCGACCAGGGGCGGTTCGGACACCAGCAGCGGCACGGCTTGTCGCTGCATGTTTGATCCCATCAACGCGCGGTTGGCGTCGTCGTGCTCCAAAAACGGAATCAACCCGGCCGACACGCCGATCATCTGATTGGGAGAGACGTCGATGTATTCCACCTGGCTCGAGGGAACGATCATCAGGTCGCCGTGGTGCCGGGCGATGATCGTCTCGTCGACGATTTTGTCTTTATCAACCGGAACGTCGCCCGGCGCGAGGAACGTCTCGTGCTCCTCGTCGGCCCGGAGCCATTTGATCTGGTCGGTCAACTTGCCATTCTTGACTTTTCGGTAGGGTGTTACGAGAAACCCATACTCATCGACGCCGGCGAACACGGCCAGGCTCGAAATGAGCCCAATATTCGTACCTTCGGGCGTTTCGATGGGGCAAATGCGGCCGTAGTGGGAAATATGGACGTCGCGGACCTCGAATCCGGCCCGCTTGCGGTTCAACCCGCCGGGTCCCAACGCCGACAGACGCCGCTCGTGGGTGAGCATCGACAACGGGTTGGTCTGGTCGACCACCTGAGAAAGCTCGCCCCGGCCGAAAAAGTACTCGATTGCCGCGGAGATGCTCTTTGGATTGACCAGGCTGCGGGGCGTCATGTCCTCGATGTCCTTCAGGCTCATGCGCTCCTGGACCGTTCGGCGAAGCTTCAAAAATCCTTTGCGCAGTTCGTCGCAAGCCAATTCGTCGATCGTTCGCAGCCGGCGATTGCCCAGATGGTCGATGTCGTCGACCTCGGCTTCCGGGTTGTCGGTGCGCAACATCAACAGGTACTTCATCGCCGCGATGAGGTCTTCGGCCCGAAGGGTCATTTCCTCCTCGGGCACGTTGAGTTTCAGCTTCCGGTTGATGCGGAACCGGCCGACGCGGCCGAGCCGATAGCGGTTGGTGTCATAGAATTTTTCGTGGAAGAGGGCCTTGGCTTTTTCGAGCTGGGGTGGATTGCCGGGGCGCAACCGTTGGTAGATTCGCAGCAGCGCTTCCTCGTGGCTCGCCGTGCCGTCCTCGGCCAGCGCGTTGAGCAACAGCAGATTCTTCTGGACCGGCATGACCTCGATCTCTTTGAGGCCGGACGTGCAAATGGTCTCCGCCGCGCCCTTGTTGATGCGCTGGCCGCATTCGACGATGATCTCGCCGGCACGCTCGCTCTCGGCCGGATAAACCACGTCCCTGACGGCCAGTTTGCCTTCGATTTTGCTGACGCTTCGACCGTCGACGACTTTTTCGATCGACGTCTCGTAGAACACCCGGAGGATGTCCTCGTTCTGCGAGTACCTCGGGTCCATGGCCCTCAACAGGGTCATGGCCGAGAACTTGCCGCTTTGGTCGATGCGGACCGAGAGGCTTTCCTTGCGCGTGACGTTCAGTTCGATCCAGCTTCCGCGTTCGGGAATGATGCGGCAACTGTGCAATCGGCGTTCGGTTCCTTCCATGTCGAGGACGAAATCGATGCCGGGGCTTCGGTGCAACTGGCTGACGACGACGCGTTCGGCTCCATTGATGATGAATTCGCCGCCCCCCAGCATGATGGGGATGTCGCCCAGATAAACCTCTTCCTCGACCGGTTCTTCCTTGGTCAGGCGGAGCCAGACCTTGAAAGGCCGACCGTAGGTCAGCCGCAATTGGCGGCACTCGTCCGGCTCGTAGCGGGGTTTACCCAATTCGTAGCGCAGATATTCCAATCGGAGCGATTTGTCGTAGCTTTCAACCGGGAAAATTTCTCGCAGGACGCTTTCAATACCGATGTCCTCGCGCTTGTCGGCGGGAATCTCGTATTGGAGAAACCGGTCGTAGCTGGTCGTTTGGATCGCCGTTAGATCGGGGACAATATGTACGGGACGAAGGCTGCCGAAGCGGCGCACCCCGGTGGGTTGAAGACGTCGTTGAGCTGTGGTGGCCATGAGAAGTCACCCTCCTGGAGCGTAAGCGCTGGAACAGGAAACGAACAGAGCGGTCGGCCGGCGGACGCACCGCCGCCGGAACCTCCAGAGCCGGCCGGAGCTCCCAATTCGGTTAGGCAAGAGCCGCGCAGGCACAATTCTACCCGCCTTGGCAAAGGCGTGTCTAGGCAAGATGGGGTTGTTCCGTGGTGTTGGCAACCAACTCGATCAGGCCTTATTTGATCGAAACGGTAGCCCCGGCTTCTTCCAATTCGGTCTTGAGTTTTTGGGCGTCTTCCTTGCTGAGTCCTTCCTTGACCTTGGCCGGAACGCCTTCGACCAGGTCCTTGGCCTCCTTGAGACCCAGACCCGTCACAGCGCGCACGACCTTGATGACGCCGATCTTCTTATCGCCGAATCCTTCGAGGATCACGTCGAATTCGGTTTTTTCCTCGGCGGCCGCCGCGCCGCCGCCCTCGGCGGGAGCCGCCGCCATCATGACCGCGCCACCGGCAGCGGCCTTGATTCCATGCTCTTCTTCAAGGTAGTCACTGAGTTCCTTGGCTTCCTTGAGCGTGAGACCGGCAATCTGGTCGCCGAGCTTCTTCGTTCCCTGGGAAAATTCGCGAACTGCTTCGTCTGTCGACATCGGGTTACTCGTCCTTTCTCAACTTGGAGGCATGGCCGCTCGCATCTTTCCCGGCGAGCGCGTCATGCCGACACACGTTTGATCAATCGTTTGTCTCTCGGGGGTCGTTTTCCTCGAAAACGGCCCACCCCCCGTTTTTACTGCGGTTTCAAGGGCTTCCCGCCTCGTTCTCCGAGGCACCCTCGCCTTCGGCTTTTTGCTTGATCTGGCTTCCCAGCGCGCCGCCCGGGCCAATAATCTGGGCGGCCAACGTGGCGCCCGGACCGAGTATCTGACCCACCAGCAAGCTCAGTTGCTCGTGTCGGCTGGGCCATTTGCTCACGGCGGCGACCTGCGACGCGGTAAGTTTCTCGCCGTCCATCACCCCGCCGCGCGTTTGAAAAGCCTCGTACCCGCTCGCCTCGGCTAGTCGCGTGATTTCCTTGGCCAGGGAGACGATGTCCTCGCCGCCCCAGCAAATGGCGGCCGTGCCGTCAACGCCCTCGAACATGGCCGCCAGCGGCGAACCGGCCGCCGCGCGCCGCGCGAGGCTGTTCTTGACCACGAGCAGATGGATGTTTTTCGCTTCCAATTCGCCCCGCAGCCGGTTGTTCGCGTTGGCGGTCAAACCGACGACATTCACCAGCAACGCGTCGTCGACGCCTTGAAGCCGGTTGTGCAGGTCCTCGGTCAGGAGATTTTTAACGTATTTGCTCATAACGGACGCTTTCGTCGAGAGCCGGGGCTCTATCGGTAATCAAAAGGGAATCCTTACTGCGTCAAGCCGCCACGCGAACGCTCGGGCTCATGGTTCCGGCGATCGCCACGGACTTAATGTATTGACCGCGGACGGCGGCCGGTTTGATGCTTGCAATGTAATCGAGGAACGCGCGAATGTTGTCGACCAGTTTCGGCGCGTCGAAGCTCAGCTTGCCGACCACGGCGTGAACGTTTCCGCCGGCGTCGTTGCGAAATTCGACCTTGCCGGCCTTGTATTCCTTGACCGTCGCGCCGACGTCCGGCGTGACCGTTCCGGCCCGGGGCGAAGGCATCAAGCCGCGAGGACCGAGAACGCGGCCCAGCGGACCGACGATTCCCATCATGTCGGGCGAGGCGATGCAAACGTCGAAATCAGTCCAGCCGTTCTTGATTTTCTCAGCCAGTTCCGGTCCGCCAACTTCCTCGGCGCCGGCCGCGGCGGCTTCGGCCACCTTGTCGCCCTTGGCAAAGACGACAACCCGAAGCGAGCGGCCGATGCCGTGCGGCAAAACGATCGAGCCGCGAACGATTTGATCGGCCTGTTTCGAGTCGATGCCCATGTTAAGGTGGATTTCCACCGTCTGCTCAAATTTGGTCGTACCGAACTGCTTGAGCAGTTCAACCGCCTCGGCCAAGGGAAGCGGGGTCTTGCCTGGTGCTTTTTCGACCAACGCGCGATATCGTTTGGATTGCTTTGCCATTTCAGCCTTCAACCTCCAGCCCCATGCTTCGAGCCGTGCCTTCGATCAATCGCCGGGCGTGTTCCGGATTTCGGGAGTTAAGATCCTGCATCTTTGTTTTGACGATCTCGTCGATCTGGCTCATCGAGACCTTGCCGACTTTTTCCTTGTTGGGAACGCCCGAGCCCTTGGCGATGCCGGCCGCTTTTTTGAGCAAGGCCGCCGCCGGGGGGCTTTTGGTCACGAACTCGAACGTCCGATCGCTGTAAACGCGGACGACCACCGGAATGGGGATTCCACCGGCGTCCTTGGTCCGTTCGTTGAACTGTTGAACAAACTGTCCGAGATTGATTCCAAAGCGTCCCAACGAGGTGCCGACCGGGGGAGCCGGCGTGGCTTGACCACCGGGAACCTGGAACTTCACTTCGCCTGCTAGCTGTTTTGCCATAACTACTTCCACGCGGCCGCTGGCCGCCAAACGTGCTCGACGTTTTTTACCCCGATTTTCACCTGGCGCCGCGCGGCCGCGACGCCCGAATTGTTCCCTCGAAAACCACCCCTTGTCTCTTGCTTCTCGTCTCCGCTACAACGATTCAACCTGCCAGTACTCGAGTTCGACCGGCGTGCTGCGTCCGAAGATGTTGATCATGACCGTCACCCGGCCGCTCGCTTCGTCGATCGTTTCGACCTCGCCCTCGAAATTCTCGAACGTTCCCTCGTTGATCTTCACGCGGTCGCCCAACTTGAATCCAATTTTCAGCTTGGGTGCGGCGTCCGCTTTTTCTTCCTGGGTCGAAACGATTCGAGCCACCTCGTGGGGCAACATCGGACTGGGCCGTCCGGCCGCGCCCGTAAAATCGCCGATCCCGGGCGTCTCACGGACGAGAAACCACGTGTCGTCGTTGATTTCCATTTGCACGACCAGGTAGCCCGGGTACAGCTTGCGTTTGATGACCCGTTTCCGGCCGCCTTTCACCTCCGTTACTTTTTCGATCGGGACAATTACGTCGCCGAAGTACTTTTCCAAGCCGGCAATTTTCACGCGGCGTTCGAGACCCTGGCGGATCGAGTCCTCGCGGTTGCTTTGCACCTTGAGGATATACCACTGCATGTTTTCCGACTTGGCCTCGGCGTCGTCGCCTTCAACTTTTTCCTCGACGGCCGCTGCCGGTTCACTGGCGGGCGGGGTTTCGGCCGGGGCCGGCGATTCCGGCTCCTCGCTCGAGGATTCCGGCTCTCCGCTCGACGCGACCGCCGACAGGTCGTCGACCGGTTCGCTGGATTCTTCCGGGCCTGGCGACGCCATGATCGTCTCCTCGGCAATCTCGATCGAGGGTTCGTCATCGGCCGGCTGCCGAGGCGTCTCGAGCGATTCGTCGATCGATGGTTTCAACTCGTCGTCCACGACTGACGTCCTCTTCCAATCAACACCCGGCATGCATCGAAACCGGCCGAAAAACGTTTTTTGCTGTCGCTATAGTATTCCCAAGGCCTGGAAAATGAATCTCCAGATCAAATCGAATCCGTACAAAAAGATCGCGAGCAAAACAATGGTAATGATTACGACCGCCGATCCCCGGACCAACTCGCGCCGGCTGGGCCACGACACCTTGTTCATCTCCGCTTCCACGGCAATGAGGAAGTCGGCGAACGCCGGCACGTTGACCAGCCGGTACGAAATCCACCATCCGACAAATAGCAGCAGTCCCGGCAGCCCAATTTCCCAGAACCTTCCGTATTGGACCAACGTCCGGCTGAGGGAAAGCAAACCCAGCGCGATCACAATCGCCAAGGCGGCGAACGTGACTTGCCGGGCAATGCGACCCTGGCTTCGTTTATACAGCCCGGCACGCAGAAGCTCTTGGAAAAACGCGCTCACCGGAAAGGCTCCCCGTTTTAACGGGATTCAATAAATCAAAAATGGCAGGGGCGGAGGGACTCGAACTCTCAACCGCTGGTTTTGGAGACCAGTGCTCTACCGATTGAGCTACACCCCTGCACCCAGGTGGCTTTTCAAACGATTACCCAAGGACCACGAGTCCGTGGGGGGAATTCGAGACTCCTAGCCGATCCCCGCGAACGTAACTATTTCAGGATTTTCGTGACCACGCCGGAGCCGACCGTGCGCCCGCCCTCGCGGATGGCGAAACGGACGTTTTCGTCCATGGCGATCGGCGAGATCAACTCGATCTTCAGCTTGACGTTGTCGCCCGGCATGCACATTTCCGCGTCGCCCAGCAAGGTGGACGAACCGGTCACGTCGGTCGTGCGGAAATAGAACTGGGGACGATAGCCGCTGAAGAACGGCGTGTGGCGTCCGCCTTCGTCCTTCGAGAGGACGTAGACCTCGGCTTCAAAATCGGTGTGGGGCGTGATCGACCCGGGCTTGGCCAAAACCTGGCCTCGCTCGATGTCCTCGCGCTTGACGCCGCGCAACAGGCAGCCGACGTTGTCGCCGGCCTGGCCGCGGTCGAGCGTCTTGTTGAACATTTCGACGCCCGTGCAGACCGTCTTGCGCGATTCGGCCGCCAGACCGACGATTTCGACCTCGTCGCTGACCTTGATCACTCCGCGCTCGATGCGGCCGGTGCAGACGGTGCCGCGGCCTTCAATCGAAAAGACGTCTTCGATCGCCATGAGGAACGGCTTGTCGACCTCGCGCGTCGGTTCGGGAATGTACGCGTCGATGGCGTCCATCAGCTCGCCGATGCACTTGATCTTTTCCGGGTCCTCGGGACTGTTGTACGCCGAGAGCGAATCGCCGTGGATCACCGGAATCTCGTCGCCGGGGAATCCGTACTCGGTCAGCAATTCGCGGACTTCGAGTTCGACCAGCTCCAGCAGCTCGGGATCGTCGACCAGATCGACCTTATTGAGGAAAACGACCAGACGCGGAACGTTCACCTGGCGGGCCAGAAGCACGTGCTCGCGGGTCTGCGGCATCGGGCCGTCGGCGGCGGAGACCACCAGAATGGCCCCGTCCATCTGAGCCGCGCCCGTGATCATGTTTTTGATGAAGTCGGCGTGGCCCGGACAATCGATGTGGGCATAGTGGCGGTTTTGGGTCTCATACTCCACATGGGCCACGGCGATCGTGACGGTTTTCGTCGAGTCGCGAACGGTACCGCCCTTGGCGATGTCCGCGTACGACTTGAACTTGGCAAGACCCTTCTTCTGCTGGACGGCCAGAATGGCTCCGGTCAGCGTGGTTTTGCCGTGGTCAATGTGGCCAATGGTGCCCACGTTCACGTGGGGCTTGGTCCGTTGAAATACTTCCTTGGCCATGCTAACTCCCTGAGTAAGTTAATGAGTTGAATCGAACGGATTGTCGTGATTGGTAAAACCGAACGCAAACGAAATAGGAAGGGTGGGTACGCGCCCAAGCCCGAAAAAGCTGCTGATGGGATTCGGACCCATGACCTCGTCCTTACCAAGGACGCGCTCTACCGACTGAGCTACAGCAGCCAACTCCAACCGAATCGAGAACGCTCCGCCGCCGATGGCCCGCCGGGAAGGCCGGCTCCTTTATTCATTCTTGTTGTTTAATTCCTTTAAGTGATCCACCAAGCGGGTGAAGGGAATCGAACCCTCGTCTTCAGCTTGGAAGGCTGTGGCTCTACCATTGAGCTACACCCGCACCCCGTTCTCCTCCACTGGAAAGCCATGCAGCGTCGTTGGATGTTCCTTGGCGAGAAACCACAGCACACCGGCTGGCCGCAATAAATGGGGGGTGCAGGATTCGAACCTGCGAAGGCACTGCCATCAGATTTACAGTCTGACCCCTTTGACCGCTCGGGAAACCCCCCAT
>JAFGAY010000018.1 GCA_016933425.1 Pirellulales bacterium | reverse complement strand
GCTGATTCCCTGAACGTAGTTACGTTCGACCTGGTCCAACGTGTCGACCAGCATCCGCTGTAGCTCGTATTCGTCGTCGACGTTCCGACCGGCCGCCGGTTCGACCGGTCGGGCAGGCTCGTCCGCTCGCGCGGGAACCGCCAACGCGGCCAGAATCAACAACGAAAAAAACCAACGGCCGATCATGAATTCAACCTTGTCAGTTCGCGTCGGACATAATCCCATCATCCACCCAAGTATATCCCCGGCCTTTAAGGCGAACAAGCGAATTTGTTTATCGGAGTGCGGCAACGGAGTAGGATGGCAGGTAGTTGGAGAGCCACGCTCGGTCGGCGGGCGCTCATGGCAGCCTGACGTGATGGACCCAGGCCGGAAGAACGTTCAGCCAAACGGCGTCGCGGCGGATTTCGTTTCCGTCGAGAAACGAGTCGAGTGCGTGGGCAATGCCCCGAAGCCGCTTTCTGGTGGACGGCCCGCTCACCAGCGCCTTCATCCGTCGGATGGCGATATATTCAAAAAAGGAAAGGGTGCCGCCCGGGGCAAGCAGCCGGCGGAGAGTCGCTAGAATCTGTTCGACCGACTCGACTGAAAAATTGTTCAGCGGCAACCCCGAGACAATAACGTCGTATCGGGCATCATCGGCCAGTTGCTCGACCGGCTTTTCAATGACCCGCGCGCGTGCCGCCACCGCTCGAAAAGCGGGATCCGCCGCCAAATCCTTGCGCAACAATGCGGCGAAGCTCGGGTTCAATTCGACCAGGTCCAAGCGGTCCTCCGGGCCCAGTTTTTTGACAATCGATCGGGTGACGGCTCCCGTTCCCGGCCCCACCTCGAGAACCCGTTGAACCTGTCCGTCGCGGCCAACGTATCGTGCTAGGGCGGCCGAGAGACGACGGCCGCTTGGCAAAATCGCGCCGGTGGTGTGGTAATTCTGGCGAAATTCGCGGAAAAAAAGTCGGTGCTTGGCGAGTGGTCGGCCCATGACAACGTCTAACGCGGTTGGGGGCGATCGGCCCAACCTGCCGGCCGGGTCGGTTCCCTTTCCAGGGTGCGGTTCGGTAAAATAACCAATGCGTGAGTCAGTGTAACGGCATCCCGCGATTGATGCCAGAGGCGATCGTCCATTAACCGGGGGCCTTTTCTGTCTCTCAGTCGGTCGATTAGTTACCAAACCTTGTTCCACCGGGACAAGCCCGGTGGGGATTATGGTCGCCAAAACGAATTTCAAAACACCTTCTCAAACCCCGAAATCCCTGACCCATGTCCCGAAGAAAAACCCTACTGCTCTGTGCCGGCTGCCTGACAGTCGGAATTGCGGCCGGATTGATGCTTTCCGCCTTGCCCGAGTTCCAACCGGCGACCTACGCTCAAATTCCCCATGGCTCGGCTGTCGCGCCGCCGGCGGCCGGGACAATGCGCCAACTGCCGCCCCCGGTGGCCGACGATCTGACGCCCCAGGAGCAAATCAACGTTCGGGTCTACGAAAACACCAACCGAAGCGTGGTCAACATCACGACCCGAACGGTCCAGTCCGGACGCTTTTTCATGGTCGAGGTCCCCTACGAAGGCGTCGGGGAAGGGAGCGGCGTGGTGATCGACCGCCAAGGCCACGTCGTCACCAACGGCCACGTCGTCGAAGGCGCCCAAGGCATTCAGGTCACGCTGTTCGACGGCAAGTCGTACGACGCCGAACTCGTCGGTCACGACCCGGTGACCGACGTCGCCGTGCTCAAGATCAACGCGCCCGAGGCATCGCTCCATCCGGTTGTCCTCGGAAGTTCCAGCCGCCTGAAAATCGGCCAGCACGTCTACGCGATCGGCAACCCGTTCGGATTCGAGCGAACGCTGACCACGGGCATCATTTCGAGCCTGAATCGCTCGCTGCCCGGCCGGCAAAACACCGCGCGCCGGATCAAGTCGCTCATCCAGATCGACGCGGCCATCAACCCGGGCAACTCGGGCGGACCGCTCCTGGACAGCCGCGGACGCATGATCGGCATGAATACGGCCATCGCCAGCCACACGGGCGAATCGGCCGGCGTAGGCTTCGCCATCCCGATCAATACCATCAATCGGGTCGTGCCCCAGCTCATCCAAAACGGCCGCGTGATCCGCGCCGACATCGGCATCCTCACCGTCTATCCAACACGCAACGGCCTCTTGATTCGGACGCTCGCGCCGGGCGGACCGGCCGAACGGGCCGGATTGCGCGGACCCCAGGTCATCCGCCGCCGCAAGCAGCAAGGACCCATCGTCTACCAGTACGAAACGCTCGACCGGTCGGCGGCCGACCTGATCGTCGGCATCGACGGCCAGCCGGTAACCGATGCCGACGAATTTATGACCTATATTGAAAGTAAGGAACCGGGCGATCAAGTCACCCTCGCGGTCGTCCGCGACGGCCGCCGCACGGATGTGCCCGTCCAACTGGCCGCGGGCGAGGACTGATTCCCCACGGATCGGCCATTTTGATCGCTTCACCGTTTCACCGTTTCCCGCCACCCCGTCCTCGTTCTCCAGCATGGGATATCCGCGATGCCGTGGTGGGAAGCTCCCGTTCTCCTGGCAATCGGCTGCGTGGCCGGATTCGTGAACGTCATGGCCGGCGGCGGATCGGTGCTGACCATGCCGGCCATGGTCTTCCTGGGCATGTCGGGACCCGACGCCAACGGCACCAACCGCATCGCCTTGCTCGCCCAGAGCATCGCCGCCACGGTGAGTTTCATTCGGCTGGGCGTGTGGAATGGCCGGCTGAGCTTGAGTCTGGCCGCCTTTGCCGTGCCGGGCACGCTGTTGGGCGCCTATTGCGGCTCTCATCTCGAAGGCATATGGTTCAATCGGGTGCTGGCGGGCGTGATGCTCGGCATCATGGCCGTGATGGTCGAGCACCATCGCCGGAAGAACTCCCATGCCGCGCGAAAACGCGATGCGGCGCCGCAAACCGCGACCGACGCCCCCAACATGGCCCCTTCGGCGGCGGACGCAACAACGCCGAGCCGCGGGCGCATGGCGGCCGCCCATCTGTTGATGTTCGCGGCCGGAATCTACGGCGGAGCGATCCAGGCGGGCGTCGGATTCATTCTCATCGCCATCATGCACCGCGTGCTGCGGCTGGATCTGATCCGCGTCAACGCCTACAAAGCGCCGATCGGACTGGCGTGCGCCGTGGCCGCGCTGGCCGTGTTCGCCGCCAAGGGCCACGTCGCCTGGCAAGTCGGCGCCGCGCTGGCGATCGGCAACGCGGTCGGCGGCTGGCTCGGCTCAATCTGCACCGTCCGCCGCGGCGAACG
>JAFGAY010000141.1 GCA_016933425.1 Pirellulales bacterium | reverse complement strand
CGTCACCAGAAGCTGGCCGCCATGCCGATGGCTCCGGCGGCGACCAGGTAGTAGGCCGTGGGGATGAGGGTACGGCGGATCAGGGCGCCCTCTTGGCCTAGCAGGCCGACGGTGGCGGAGGCGGCCACGACGTTGTGGACGCAGATCATATTGCCCGCCGCTCCGCCGATCGCCTGCAACGCGACGATCAACAGCGGCGAAAGCCCAATCCGCAGTGCGACGTCGAACTGGAACAGCGAGAACGTCATGTTGCTGATCGTGTTGCTGCCGGCCACGAACGCGCCCATCGCGCCGATCACGGCGGAAACGGCCGGCCAGGCGCGGCCGACGCCCTCGGCCGCCGCCTCGGCTAAAACGGTCGGCATGCTCATCAGGCCCGCGTCGTTGACGCCCGAGTTGATGAATATCCGCACCATGGGCACAGCAAACACCAGCGCCAGCGCCGCGCCGAACAGCGCCCGACCCGACTCGCCCAGCGCCGCCCGAACCCGATGACGGTCCATGCGATACAGCGGAATGCACAGGGCCGAAACGATGAGAAACACGGTGCCGGGCAGTTTCAACACGTTGATTTTGTAGTCGATATTGGTTCCCAGGATCGACGGCCAATCGACGTTAGCCGCGGCCATTGCCCGAACGACGACCGGCACGACGCGCGCGGCCACCAGCAGCACGCCGACCAATAGATAGGGCAACCACGCCGCGGCCAGCGAGACGGGCGGCGCCGCGCGATCCTCGGCGCGCGGCGGCACGCTGCCGCGCCATTCGGCCAGCCAGTCCGACTCGGGCGGGAAGTCCCAAGGCTCTTTCGGCTGAAACCACCCGAGCCGAGCCGCCGCGACCGTCAGGCCCAGGGCCACGAGTCCGCCCAAGAGCGAGGGAAATTCCGGTCCCACGAACACGCCCAGCAGCGTGTAGGGAATGGTAAACGCCAGCCCGGCGAACAGAGCGAACTTCCACACGGCCAGCCCTTCGCGCCACGAACGGTTGGCGCCAAAAAACCGCGTCAGGAGACAGACGACAAACAGCGGGATCAGCGTGCCGATCACTCCGTGCAAAATGGCCACGCGCGCGGCGATCATTTGCAACAGAACGTCGTACGACGCCGGACCGCCGGGCTGGGCGACGAAATTCTCGACCAACGGCTGATCGACCAGACCCGTGTTCACTCCGATCAGAATCGGCGTGCCCACCGCGCCGAACGAGACGGGCGTGCTTTGAATCGTCAGCGCCGCGACCACGGCGGCCATCGGCGGAAAGCCGAGAATCACCAGCAACGGCCCGGCCACGGCGGCCGGCGTGCCGAAGCCCGACGCTCCCTCGATAAACGACCCGAACGTCCACGCCACAATGATCGCCTGAATGCGCCGGTCGGGCGAAATGCGCCGGAACCCATCGCGAATGGCGGCCACCGCGCCCGAGTGTTTCAAAACAAACAGAAGCAAGAGCGCCCCGAACACGATGTAAAGCAATTCGCCGGCGATAATCAGGCCTTGGATCGACGATGCGGCGATTCGATTTGGTTCCATTTTCCAATAGGACCACGCCAGCACGGCCGTCAGCACCAGCGCCACCGGCATCGTTTTCTTGGCCGGCCAGCGAAGGAACACCAAAAGCAGAAACACGACGACCAGCGGACAAACGGCAACCAGTGCGGCCATGGGCGTTGGAGCCTTATGAAAAACGCGGCGAAAGAGTCCGGTTTGCCGCCGTGCCCGCGCGGCGTCCGGCGGCATGTTCCCCCCACAGTATATCAGCATCGCGAGGGCCGCCCAACCGGCTCGTCAGCGGAGGGTGTTTCCACTTTTTGTGAAAATACTCCAATATTTTGTTGCGTGGGCCGTTTTGCCCGCCGCGGCGTTGGTTGACCCGGTCGCAACCCCGGGTTATCATCTTTAGAAGGCGCAACGTCCGTTTGGATCGTCGGTTAGCGATCCATCGCGACGATTCGGCGTCTCCCGCCCCGGATTCCTTCCAAAACACCAACCGAAACCATCCCTTTTTCGGAGACTGCAATCATGTCCACGCCCCTTTGTCGACGCGATTTCCTTGCCGGTTCAGCCCTGGCCGTCGCCGGCGCGATGGCCGGCGGCCCGTTTTCGTTGACCGCCAGGGCCGCTTCCCAGGACGAGCCGTCGTTCAAAACGACTCCGCACAAGGCGATGATTGGGTATCCCTCGGAGGAAACGCTCAAGAAATGGAAAGCCGTCGGGATCGAGGGGATGGAAGCTCGCGGCGAGAAGTCCTGGCGCCGCTCGCCGGTCGACGCCGCCAAGGACCACCTCATGGCCGAGCGCCTCGGCATGAGAATCCACTCGGTCATGTTCGGCTGGGCCAATCTGAACAATCCCGACTCGGGCACGGTCGCCCGCGACATCGACAACATCACAACCGCGCTGCGCGCCGCGCAGGGTTACGGCGCCGACGACGTTCTCCTGGTTCCCTGCCGCATCGACGAATCGAAAACGATGCCCATTCCCAATCCGTGGGAATTCGACGTCCGTTTCGACGAAACCACGGGCCACCTCCGGCAAGTCGTCGCCGGCGACAACACGAAATACGAGAAGTACATCGAGGCCCACAACGCCTCGGCCGACGCGACCCGAAAAGCGGTCGAAAAACTCAGGCCCGTCGCCGAACAGACGGGCGTGGTGATCGCCATTGAAAACGTCTGGAACAACCTTTGGGTCGCGCCCGACTTTTTCGCCCATTTCGTCGGCTCGTTCAACAGCCCTTGGGTTCAGGCCTACTTCGACATCGCCAACCACGCCGTCTACGGACAGCCCGAGGCCTGGATCCGCGCGCTCGGCCGTCTCATCATGAAGGTCCACGTCAAGGATTTTCGGGTCAATCCGAACGGGCAGGGAGGCAACTGGGTCGACATCCGCGACAACGGAATCAACTGGCCTCCGGTCCGCGCCGCGCTGGACCAGATCGGCTACAACGGCTGGACAACCCTCGAAGGCAGCGGCCGGCTCCCTCTGACCGAACAAGCCAAACGGCTGGATCTGATCCTCGCCGGGAAGTGAGGCGAGCGAAACCAAAAGGGTGAGGAAAAGGGTTGAGGGGGCGCGGTTGGCGCATAAGTAAAGCCCCCCTGGTGGTGGATAATGTGTAAATACCATGGATAATGTGGCCTATCTGTTCCAAAACGAGCCCTAGCAGCCGTTAATTCGAGGGATTTTATTGGCCGCCGACCAATGGGGGCGGTTCCAATCGTTTGCCACTTTTCGCGTCTCTGACGGTAGCGTCCGCTGCTAATACGTCAGTTTCCGAGTTCCTCTCGTGTCGTCATCCTGGGGTTTATCTGCCGATCACCGGACCACGATTTATCTCACGAGATATCGGCCAGAAACAGACGTTATCCATTGCATCGCCAGTCCCGTGCACATATCATATATCTTAGACGTTGGGGTGCTCTCTCGTTGGTTTGCTGCCCCAAGGGCAACGAATCGCGCGTAATTTACAGCGATGCCCTCGGGGCGGTCGTTTGTCCTCCTCGTTTGACGCTTCGCAACTGTCCTGGGGCAACCGGCATGAGGTGATTGGCAATGCCGTTCCGCCAGCAGATGCAATGCAGTCGTTTCGAGATGAAGTACCTGATTAGCGAAACGTGCGCGCGCAACGTCCGCGACTTTGTCAGTAGCTATCTCGAACTCGATAAACACGCCGATCCTAACCGTCCTCACTGTGCCTACCGCATTGCGAGTCTCTATCTGGACACGGCGTCGTTGGATTTGTACACACAGACTATAAGTGGCGCAAAAAACCGTTTCAAGCTCCGCATTCGCTTCTACGACGACCTGCCCGAAAGCCCTGCCTTTCTGGAAATCAAAGCCCGGCAGACCGTCGTCATCCGCAAGGAGCGCGCTTGTGTCACGCGTGAAGGTGTACGATGTCTCTTGAGGGGTGAACCGCCCGAGGATTCGCATCTGCTGAGCGAGGACGGCGATGTTCGGGCCGACGCGGCCGCATTTCGACGTTTTCATCAGTTATGCCGGGCGATCCGATTGCGTGAGATGGCTTACGTTTCGTATACGCGCGAAGCGTATGTCACGCCGGACAGCAATCAGATTCGCGTTACCTTCGACCGCCAATTGACGGGCACTCCGTTCGACGCCGAGATCGGGCTGGCGATGCCGCGTCATGGCGTAAAGGTCAACCTGAAAAAAGTGATTCTCGAATTGAAATTCACCGATCGATTTCCTTTCTGGATGCATCATTTGGTCCAAGCGTGCAACCTCGAGCGCTGCTCGGTGCCCAAGTATTGTTACGTCGTCGAGGCGCTGGGTTTGCATTCGAGTTGCCGGCGGATCGCGAGGAGGGAAATCGCCTGATGGAAAACTGGGTCACGATGCTCTTTGATAGCGATTATGGTTCCGCCAGTCATGGAGTCGAGACGGTCTTCTTCATCATCGTGCTCGCGTTCGTCATCGGCCAGTTCATCGGTTGGGTGTATGGATGGACCCACAAGGGACTTTCCTACTCGCAAACCTTCGTCGCCTCGCTGGTTGTCATCCCGGTGATCGTGTCCATCATGATGGTGCTGATGTCGGGAAGCATCATCGTGGCTTTCGGGCTGTTGGCGGTTTTCGCGGTGGTCCGGTTCCGCAACGTGTTGAAAGACACGCGAGATACGACGTTTATCCTTTGGGCCATTCTCGAGGGATTGGCCGTGGGCACGATGCGTTATTCAACCTCGTTGGTCGGCGCGCTGGGGATTGCCCTGGTGTTCGTCTATCTTCGTTTGACGTCGTTCGGCAGCCGACACCATTTCGACGCCGTTTTGTCGTTGCGGGTAACCGGCGATCTGGTGGGTGGCATCGCCCGGCTGAAGCAGATATTGAAACAACACAGCATACGCATGAAGCTCGCCAATGAACGCCGGCTTTCAGACGAGGGATTGGACCTTTCCTGGCGACTCCTGCTGCGCAATCCGGCAAGATGTGATGAATTGCAGTGGGTTCTCCGGCAGACTGACGGCCTGGAGAACATATCCCTCTTTCTTCGCGAAGAGGAGTTGGAGATATAGTTCGGACCGCCGAAAACCGAATCGACCTTGAACTTGACAACCCGGCGAGGGAATTCCTTTGATCCGAAGAACCTGTTTGGAAATGCATGAAAGGCGTTGGCCAACAAGCATTAAGGTGAGGGGGGTTCGGCCAGGTAGTTGCCAAACCTGGTTCCACCGGGACAAGCCCGGTGGGGCTTTTGGTCGTCAAAACAAATTTCATAACACGCTCTAAGCCGGCACTTTTCGAGTCATCTTGAACCTACTTGACCTCATGGCAAGACTCGAACGAATACCGATTTCCCTAGCACAGCGGTGGCGTTGCTTCCGGTACAAAGTCGTGCCAATACTGAGCTTCATCGCTTGCGTGGGGATGGCGCTGATACTTTGGCAACGGCAAGGCCAGATGCCCAACGCGGTGGGTGAAGTCGAAGCGGTCCGGGTGGCTGTTGCCGCCGGCGCCGACGGCCTGGTAGTATTCTTGCCGCGTGGTCAATGGTCGCTCTTCGACACGGTGGCCAAGGGTGAAGTGCTTGCCCGACTTGACGATCGACCGGTGCTGACCGCGATTCAAACGTCGCGGCTCGAAGTGAAGCGTCTGGAGAAGGAACTCGACGCGGTCGAAACAAACGTGGCTTGGGACCAGGCGGATCGGCGATTCAACGACGCCCGGGAAATCGCCCGATTGGCCTGGGACATCGAACGCCGCCGGATCGACGTGCTGGATCGCAAGGTGGCCATCGAGGCCGACCGTGTGGAGTTGAAACGTCATGATTGGCGTCTCGATTTTCTGGAACCCCTCATGAAGAGGGGGATTGTCTCAGAAATGGAGCACGGCGAAGAACAACTGCTGCGCGACGAAGTGGCCCGGCGAATCGACGGGAACGACAAAGCCTTGAAAGAGGCGGAAGTGCAACTTGCCGCTTCCCGAAAACGTCTTGATTCGTTTTCGCCGCAGCGGATCGAAGTAATGCGGCTCTTGGCCCCGATCCAGGCCGAAATTGTCAAGCAGCAATCGGCCGTCGAAGAGTTGGTGCTTCAGGTCGAGACGCTCGAAGTCCGAGCTCCGATCAGCGGTACTATTTGCGAAATAGCTTCCTGGCCCGGCCAACACGTCTGCCAAGGCGACACGGTCGTGACTATCGCGGCGACGGCGGGCCGGTATATCGTCAGCTACGTTCGGCAGGAGCAGCGGATTCGCCCGACGGTGAACACGCCGGTCGACGTGCGGATTCGCCTGCCCAACAGCCCTCGGATTGCCACGAGAGTCGAACGCATCGGGCCTCAGTTCGAATTAATCCCGGAACACCACCGTCGCGATCCGGCGGTACCCGAGTGGGGATTGCCCGTGCGCATCGCCCTGCCCAAGCGTTGGGTAGCCCGGCCCGGTGAATTGATCGACGTTACGTTCAAGAAACGGAACGAGAAGGATAAAGATCGTTTCTGTCTTTAGAAACAACAACACTTACGCAGGAGATTCGTCGCGATGGCCCTATTTCGCTTTTCCCGTAAAGGGGCAAACGCTCGTCGATCGTCCAAGCGTCGGAATCATCCTCGGACGAAATCAATCCATCCGTGTTTCGAGAAGTTCGAACCGCGTCAACTGCTGTCGGCCGACAGCGTCGTGGTCTTCAACGAACTCATGTACAACCCGGCGGGAACGGATGAATCGCTCGAGTTCGTCGAACTCCATAACCAGATGTCGGTCGACGTGGACCTCTCTGGATGGAAACTGGATGAAGGCATCGAGTTCACGTTTCCCGAAGGAAACATCATCGCCGGCGGAGGATACCTGGTGATTGCGAAGGACCCGGCCGCGCTGGAATCCGCCGCGGGCGTGAGCGGTGCGCTGGGGCCTTACGACGGTCAGCTTTCCAACGGCGGAGAAATCATCGAACTGCTCGATGGCAACGACCGGCTAATGGACCTTGTCGAATTTGACGACGTGGGCGCTTGGCCGGTCGCCGCCGATGGAAGCGGCGCGTCGCTGGCCAAGATCGACCCGGCCAGCCCGAGCGGTCTGGCCGAATACTGGGCGAGCAGCCGGGTGGTGGGCGGCACGCCCAGCGAGCCGAACGGTCTTGAGTCGACGTATTCGCCCACGACGCTCAATCTGGCATTCAACGAGATCGAGGCCGCCGGCACGGCCGTTTTCTGGCTCGAATTGACCAATCTGAGCGAGAATTCGATCGACGTGGGAGGATTCGTCCTCGCGTCGTCCTCCGGAGCCGAATACGTGCTTCCCACCCAGTCGATCGCCGCCGGCGATTACCTCGTGCTTTCCGAAACGCAGATCGGTTTCGCGCCGGCCGAGGGAGAAGGGCTCTATCTTTACAATTCCGACGGCTCTCTGGTCGTCGATGCGGCCATCGTTGAAAACGCGCTCGGCGGCCGTCGCCAGGAGACGGGCGAATGGCTCCGGCCGAACGCGCCGACTCCCGGATATCAGAACACTTTCGCTCTCCACGACGAGATTGTTATCAACGAAATCATGTACCATGACAATCCCCAACTCGAAACGCCGTCGGAAGTCGAGGAAACGGTGTTGGTCGAGATGGGGGCGAACTGGTCCTACGAATCCTCGGGCGCCGACCTGGGAACCGCCTGGAAATATCCCGCCTATGACGACAGTTCATGGCTGTCCAGTCCGGCGCCGTTCGGCGCGGGCACGGCGGATTATGGCAGCGTGATTCTAGCGGATGGTCCCCGCGCGTATTGGAATTTCGACGAATCGGCAACGGGCACGGGCACGGCGTACGACCAGGTCGGCAGTCGCGACGGCACGTTCACCGGATTGGCCCAGCGAACGGCCGGATTGGTCGGCGTCGGAGCGGCCGAGTTTTTCGGCGCCTCCAGCGACGCGGTCTCCATCACTTCCGGCGGCGGCGTCTTCTACTTCACCACCGGCGTCTCCGTCGAAGCGATTATCCGGCCGAACGCCTCCCTGGGAAACCACCAGTACGAAGAAATTTTCCGCAAGGAGGACGGCGACAATCGCATCCTGCTCTCTTTCCAGGAATATGGTTCCATACTGTCATTTGGGCTGAACGTGGGCGGCTACGGCGAACTGGACATGCCGCTGGACGGAGTCGCCGGCCGACCAACGCTGGCGGACCTCAAGGACGGCAACGCTCATCACATCGTCGCCACCTACGATTCGACCACGGGAAAGAAAGCCATTTGGGTCGACGGCGTCGAGTGCTACAACGTCACGCTGAGCGGCACGATCACCAGCGGCGGTTCCGCGCCCGCGTACATCGGCAGCTATGACGGCACGAATGAGCCGTTCCAAGGCGTCATTGATGAAGTCGCGCTCTATGGCTACGCGCTTTCCGCCGGTCAAATCGGCGAGCACAACGCGGCCGAAATCATGAACGCCGCCACCTCGCTGCCGCTTGGTCCGACGACGTATTATTTCCGCGCGGAATTCGAGTTCGACGGAGATCCTTCCGCCACGCAATTGACGCTCGATACGCTGATCGACGATGGAGCTGTGTTTTATCTCAACGGCGTGGAAGTTTATCGCCAGAACATGCCCGAGGGCTCGATAGCCTACGACACTTTCGCGGCGTCCGAAGTCGAGTTGCCCGGCGCCAGCGGCCCCCTCGTCATCCCGTCCGGCGCATTGGTCTCCGGCACGAACGTTCTGGCGGTCGAGGTCCACCAGGCCGTGGCCGCCGACACGGACGTTTTTTTCGCGGCCAAGCTGGAAGCCGTGGAAACCATCAGCCAGGGGCAACCCTACGCCGAATCGCCCGAGGAATGGATCGAACTCTACAACCGGAGCGCTGTCACCGTGGACCTGTCCGGCTGGGCGTTTGAAGACGCGATCGAATTCGAGTTTCCATCGGGAACCACGATCGAGCCGGGCGAGTACCTCGTGGTTGGCGCCAATGCGGCCGCGTTGCAGGCAAAATATCCCGGCATCGACGTCATCGGCGATTTCTCGAGGAATTTATCCAATCAAAACGACCGCATCTTGTTGGTCGACGCCATCGGCAATCCGGCCGACGAAGTCCACTATTACGAAGATGATCCCTGGCCAAGCCATGCAGACGGCGGCGGCTCCAGTCTCGAATTGCGGGATCCCAACGCCGACAACTCGAAGGCGGAGGCCTGGGCCACCAGCATCGAAGGCGACGACTCCGAATGGCAGACTATCACCTATCGCGGCATCGCGGTCAATCCGCCCGGCTCGAACAACCCGGCGACCTACAACGAATTCATCCTCGGCCTGCTCGACTCGGGCGAAATTCTGATCGACGACGTCAACGTGATCGAGGACCCCGACGGCGCCGCCACGCAACTGATCCAAAACGGCTCGTTCGAATTGGGCACGACCGACACGTGGCGGATTATCGGCAATCATCACGGCGTCGTGGTCGACGACCCGGACGACCCATACAACCAGGTTTTGCATCTGACGGCCAGCGGGGTTTGCGAACACCTGGCCAACCATGCCGAGACGACGTTGAAGGACGGTAGCTCGTTCGTGTCCATCCAGCTCGGCACGGAATATGAAATCTCGATGAAAGTGAAATGGCTCGCCGGTTCCAGCCAGTTGCACACCCGGTTGTTTTTCAACCTGTTGCCGCGGACGACCGTATTGGAGGTACCCGAGCTTAACGGCACGCCAGGAGCGCAAAATTCGGTGTTCGAAACGAACCTCGGACCCACCTACGGCGAGCTGCAAAACGGTCCCGTGACGCCGGCCGCCGCCGAGGCGATAACCGTGTCGGTGGTCGCCGAGGATCCCGACGGCGTGGACGCCATGCTGTTGTGGTATTCCGTCAACGGCGGCGGTTGGTCGAGCGCCGCCATGACGCCGGGCGACAATGGTTTGTACACGGCCGCCATTCCGGGCCAGTCGGCCGGCGCGATCGTGCAATTCTACGTCGAGGGAGAGGACCAGCTCGGCGCCACGTCGACGTATCCGGCGGCCGGCCCCGATTCGCGGGCCCTGATCAAGGTGGACGACGGCATGGCAGGCGTCGACGGCCTCCACGGTATGAGAATCATCATGACGGCGGCCGACGCCGCGCTGCTGGGCTTGTCGACAAACCTGATGAGCAACGATCGCCTGGGAGCAACCGTCGTCGACAACGGCAAGGTCTATTACGACGTCGGCGTGCGGCTGAAGGGAAGCGAGCACGGCCGCGCGGATCTGAATCGCCGAGGATTTTCCATCGCGTTCCACTCAGACGATCTTTTCCGGGGCATCCACGAGACGGTCGGCGTCGATCGATCGGGCGGGTGGCGGTTCGGAACGACCTACGGCCAGGACGAAATTCTCGTCTATCATATTTTCAACCACGCCGGCGACGTTCCCAGCATGTTCAACGATCTGGTTTACGTCGATGCCCCGGGCGTGGCCGACGGAACGGCCATTCTCCAGTTGGCCCGATACAACGACGTGTATCTGGATTCCCAATATGAGAATGGCGCCGACGGCGCCGAGTTCGAGTACGAATTGATCTACACGATGACGTTGAGCAATCCGAGCGACCCGGAGAGCCTCAAGGTGGCCGGCGAGGGTCCGTCGGTATACGGCGTGCCGATTCGCGACATGGGCGACGACAAGGAGGCCTATCGCCAGAATTTCCTGATCGAGAACAACCGCGCGGAGGACGACTACAGCGGGCTGATCGAGACTGCCCAGACGCTAAGTCTCTCGGGAAGCGCTTTTCATGAAGCGACCACCGAAGTGTTGGACGTGGACCAGTGGCTGCGGGCCTACGCGGCGATGACGCTGATCGGCGCGGCGGACAACTACATCACCGGCGCCCAGCACAACGTGATACTCTACACGCCGCCCGGAGACGGCAAGACCCTACTGTTCCCCTGGGACCTGGACTTCGCCTTCATGCCGTCGATGGAATACGCTCCGCTGTCGAGCAACGCGGATCTCGACAAACTGATTTCCCTCCCCGCGAACGCGCGGCTGTTTCATGGGCATCTGTACGACATCATCCAAACCACCTACAACACGACCTATATGTCGTACTGGGTCAGCCATTACGACAGCCTGCTGCCGACCCAGGATCTCAGCAGCATCCTATCCTTCATCGGCGCGCGGTCCAGCTATGTGTTGACGCAATTGCCCGGCGCGGTGACGTTTGAAATCACCACCAACGGCGGCGATCCATTCACCACCTACGATCCGACAGTCGTGATCGAGGGAAACGGCTGGATTGACGTGCGCGAGATTTGGCTGGCCGGAGTTGTTCAACCGCTCGCGGTGACCTGGACTGACCAGGATAGCTGGCAGGTCACGGTTCCCCTGGCTTTCGGCGAAAACGCGATTACCCTCGAAGCATACGACCATCAAGGAAACCTGGTCGCCTCGGACTCAATCTCGGTCACGTCCACGAATCCGTCGGCGCAAGACTTCCTGCGCGTCAGCGAGTTGAATTACCATCCGCACGATCCGACCGCGCCCGAATTGGCGATCGACCCGAGCCTCGACGCCGAGCAGTTCGAGTTCGTCGAGCTCATCAACACGTCGGACTACACGCTCGATCTCACGGGCATCCGGTTCAGCGACGGCGTCGACTTCACCTTCGCCGGCGGAACGCTCGACGCCGGCCAGCGCATTATCGTCGTCCGCGACGCCGAGGCCTTCGCCATCCGCTACGGCACGGCCGGAATCACCATCGCCGGTGAATTCGAGAACGAGACGGGCCTGAAGAATAGCGGCGAGACCATCGAGCTGGTCGACGCGGGCGGAGGGCTCATCGTCCGGTTTACCTACAGCGACTCGGGCGACTGGCCGACTCCGCCCGACGGCGACGGCGCGTCGCTGGTGCTCGTCGATCCCGAGGCCGATCCAAACGACGCCGCCAACTGGAAATCGAGCATCCGCGTCGGTGGAACGCCCTGCGCCGCCCCGGAAACGCCCACGGTGATCATCAACGAAGTGCTCAGCCACACCGACGACCCGTTGTGCGACACGATCGAACTGGTCAATACGACCGGCAGCCCCATCGTCATCGCCGGCTGGTATCTTAGCGACAGCGCGGGCGACCAGTTGAAATACATGATTCCGCTCGACACGCCTCCCCTGGCGCCGGGCGGCTACATCACGTTCGACGAGAGCGACTTCAACGCCGGCGCCCAAACCGATTTCGCTCTCAACGGCGATCACGGCGACGACGTTTGGGTCGTCCAGGTGGACGCCAACGACGATCCGCTCCGAATTCTCGACCACGTCGCTTTCGGCGCGACCGCCGAAGGCGTCTCGCTGGGCCGATGGCCCGACGCGGACCCCGACGGCGCACTCTATCCGATGCAGTCGCGCACGTTGGGCGGCGAAAACGCGGGCCCCTACATCGGCGACGTCGTGATCAGCGAAATCCAATACAATCCGGGCGCGATGCCCGGGGCCGACGCGCTCGAATATCTCGAACTGACCAACCTGTCCGACGCGGCCGTGTCGTTGGACGGGTGGCGAATCAGCGGCGGGATTAGCTACACTTTTGCATCGACCGACCAGATCACTGCCGGCGGCACGATCGTCGTCGTTGCGTTCGATCCGGACAATCCGACCGCCGTGTCCGCGTTCGAGACTTATTACGGCCTGAGCGGCAGCATCGTCCTGGCCGGTCCCTACTCGGACACGCTGGACGACGGAGGCGCAACCGTCCGGCTCCAACGCGCCGGCGATCCACCGCCCGACGAGCCGACCTACACCCCGTGGCTGCTCGAAGACGAAGTGCTCTACAACGACACGCCGCCGTGGCCGGTCGAAGCCGACGGCGAGGGCGAATCCTTGCAGCGGCTCGACTCGGTCCATTGGGCCCGCGATGCCGCGAATTGGAACGCGGCGTCGCCGACGCCGGGCTTGTCGACCATGTACGTTCCCCTACCGGGCGACGCGGACGCCGACGGGCAAGTGGGTGAGTCGGACGCGGTCATCCTCGCCGACAACTGGGGCAACCAGAACGCCACCTGGACGCGGGGCGATTTCAACCGCGACGGGAAAGTCGGCGCGGCGGACGCGGCCATCATGGCGGCCAACTGGGGATCGACGGCACAACCACCGGCGGAAGAAAACGCCGTGCCGGCAAACTTTGTCGGCCCTTTGCCGGTGAGTAAATCACCCGGCGCAAGGCGATTGATCGAACCTCCCCAACGCGATGAATCGGCGATCGCTTTCTCGTCGGAGTCGGCCGCGATACCACTAGATGCCCAAACGGCCGCATCGGATGCCGCGGTCGCTGAAGCGTACGGCCCACAAGCCGAGCCGGCGCCATGGTATCGGCAATGTCTTGCCTGGGAATCCCTCGTGGCCCGACGACGATCCGGCCAAACGCGAAGCGATACTCTCGCGGAATCGGCACTGGCGGTGGATCAATTCCACATGATGGAAGAGAAGTAATTGCTGGCGCCGCTTCCAGTTCATGAATTACGTCCCAAACCGAGCCCCGACCGTGAGGGAGGGAATCTGTCGCGTAACTGTCGGATTGAAAACAGCACTAGGGCACGTCAAGGCACCCTATGCCTCGACGGTCGTGGCCGCGCACGGTCCGCTGCTCGTTCGGAATACGGATAATGCCTGATCCCCCGCCTCGCTGTCCGACGCGAACTTGCGCGGAACTCCGCAAGTGGCCGAGGGCCGCAATGCACGACCTCGGGGAATGCCATGCGGTTCATCACGATTTGCCGCACCCCACGCATAGGGTGATTCGAGGCATCCCGGAACCCCTTCCCAGGGCACCGTCGGTTGACATCGGGTTCCGCAACGCTCATACTCACGGGTATGTAGTTTGCAGGGCCCCAGCAATGGAGGACCCACCATACCCAGCCGCCGCGCCCGTCGCCCATGCGGCGGAAATGCGACCCGCCAATACCGCCGTCAGATCAACGCGATGACTCGCCCGGCGAAGGGGGCTGTTGCCGACGTCGTTTGGCCTTTCTTCGATTCGACTTCCTTCCCAACGGCACGGCAATCCATCGTGCGGAGCTGATCCAGGCTGCCAGGCCCTACGTTTTTTGCAAAAGGTACTGCCATGACGCGACGCCTTGTTCGTTCGACCGCGTGGTTTCTCGTTCCCGGCTT
>JAFGAY010000140.1 GCA_016933425.1 Pirellulales bacterium | reverse complement strand
TGCCGCCGCAAAATCTCGAATTTTCGATCTCTTGTCCCATGTCGCCATCCCGCTTCTTTCCTCCGGCCGAATCGGCCGATTCCGACGGCCTCGTGGCCATCGGCGGACGCCTCTCGCCCGAGTGGCTGCTGGACGCCTATGCCCACGGCATCTTTCCCTGGCCCGTCGGCCGGATCGACGAGCCCATGTTCTGGTGGTCGCTCGATCCGCGTGCCGTCCTCGACGTGGATGCCTTGCACGTCTCGCGCCGCCTGCGACGCACGGTGCGATCGGGCCGATTCGAGGTGACCTGCGACCGCGACTTCGCGGGCGTGATCCGCGAGTGCGCCAAGGGTCCCGGGCGAGAGGACGGCACGTGGATCACGCCTCGAATGATCGACGCCTACACTCGGCTGTTCAAACTCGGCCACGCCCACTCGGTCGAGGCGTGGTGCGAGGGCCAACTGGCCGGCGGCGTCTACGGCGTGGCCCTGGGCGGGCTGTTCGCCGCCGAGTCGATGTTCCATCGGGTCCGCGACGCCTCGAAGGTCGCCCTGGTCCGGCTGGTCGACCATCTGCGCCGCCGCGGCTACCGGCTCCTCGACATCCAACAACTCACGCCCCACCTGGAACGATTCGGCGCGGTCGAAATTCCCCGAGCCGAGTATTTGCGACGGCTGGCCGAGGCACGAGAGGCCAAGGTCTCCTTTGGCGACACAATCGAGTCGTGGTCGTAAATTACTTGACTCGGTCCCCCGCCGACAAACGAACCAAGCGACTCCTTCTACCGGCCCTTGAAGCCAGGCCCAAAATGCCGTGGCGGACGAGTCACCGGCGGACGAGTCGCCGGCGGCCCCATCCCCGGCGGCGAAAATCCATCAGGGAATCTGTCGTCCCTCGAGTCAGGGGTACCGCCCAAATCCGGGGGTCCGACGATCGGTGGCTGACTGTCCCTGCCAGGGAACACTTCTCGACCGCCCCAGGCATCTCCTGTTTCGTCGATCCGATCTTGGCCCGATGCCGCCGGAATATCCGGCGATTCTTCTACATCAATATGGCCATCGAGCAGTGCAAGCCATGCGATTCCCTTGCGAATACCCTCATGGATCATCGACTCGTAATGATCACCATGGTTAGTTAGAACCAGATCCACCTTTTTGTTGTGCTGCTGCAACAAACGGGCAAAGTCGGTCGATTCCGAGTACGATACCACGTCGTCGGCCCTCGAATGAAACAACATCACAGGACAGTTCATTCTGTCAGAAAACATATGGGGCGACCAATGATCGATAATCTTCCGCGCCTTCGGGCCAAGAAGCCTCAGTATTGAGTCGTCGTCAAACCGATGGGCCAACGTCGTCACCGGCGCATAGGCAATACACCCATGGATGCGCGGCTCATGCTCGGCCAGGACCAGAGCCATTGTCGCCGCGGAACTATGGCCTGCGGTGTATATTCGGTCGGGATCGATCTCGGGCACTCGGGCCGAAATGTAGGTCAGTGCGTTTCGGGCGTTGACCAAACCATATTCTGAAGCGGCAAACTGATCGACGGCTCGCCGAATATCCCAGACGTACGAATTATCAGGGTTTTCGAGATGCCCGTCCAACTCGTATGCCACCACCGCAAATCCGGCTTGGACGTAGGGTAAATGCTCGGGCTGACTGTTGGAACTCAAGGTCATCCCTATCACCAGATTCGACCCAGCCGGCGCGATCAACACGCAGGGGAGACTCTTCGTCGAGTGGTCGCCCTCGGGCAAGTAGACATACAGTTTGTCCCACTGTCCGGGGCTTCTGTTTGCCACACCCAAATCGACTTCAGCAAAGCGGACGCCCGGAGCGAGAGTTATCATGGGACCGAGCTCCGGCAATTGGGCAACGTCGAGCGGCTTCGGCGGGCCCGACGTCATCCGCGAACCCATGGCGGATATAAGGGACGAAACCACTAGCCACCCCACCACGATGCCCACAATAATCCCCGCGGCAGTCCCGATCCACCGGCCAAACGGCTTCACAACCTGGAACCACGAGGCCGCGCTGTTTTTGCGTCGTGATCCGCTCCGCTGAGGCATTTTGGCAAGAAGGGGCGCGTCGGCGAGAAAAACCGACGTGTCGGCCAACGGCGGCAACAGGGATGCACCGGTTTCCAACGGTCCGCCAGCCGCCCCTTGTGCCGGGGGCGCGACCAACACGGCCATCGGAACCGCCTGCTCATCCTCGACCAATCGAGCCACGGGCACTACCGGATCGGCCTTGACGGAAACCAGGAACGCCCGTCCACAACTTTTACAGCGGACTTGCTTTCCCTGGAACTTTTGGTTTGATGCGTACCGCTTCCCACAGCCCGGACACTGAATTGTCTCACTCATGAGGACATTCCACGACCTTTTATCATGATGATCTTCTCCCCATCCTCGCAGTCCTGTGAACGTGCAAGAAACATGACTAGAAAAGCAAGGCCTACCCCCTGGTTGTATGGTGCATAAACTCAGATGTCAAGCTGTGAAAAAAACGGATATACCTTTGGCAAAGGGAGAAAAACTTTCTGTTACCAGACGGAGGCAATGGTCTTAATCTGTTGGAATTTCTTCTCTTACATCCATTTTGCACGGTTTTTCACCTATCCTGGCCACGTGGGATATTCCCCTGGCCGAGGATGTGGATAGGATAGAGTGAGAGTTTCCGCCGGCCCAGTCGGCGTGTACCCATGCAGGGAGGAAGAAACGGCATGGCCGAGGAACCGGTAAAACGCGAAAAGAAAAAAATCCTCTTGGTCGACGACGACCAGGAGATTATCGAGTCGTTGCGGATTGCGTTGACGACGAAGGGGCACGACGTGGTTTTTGCCCGCGACGGCAACCAAGGCCTGGCGATGGTCGAGCGCGAGGATCCCGACCTGCTGATTCTCGACATGATGATGCCCAAGCGGAGCGGTTTCCTGGTGCTCGAGCGGCTCCGCCGGAACCGGCCGGTCCCGCTGCGAATCATCATGATCACGGCCAACGAAGGAAGCCGCCACAAAGCCTACGCCGAGATGCTCGGCGTCGACGACTACATCCGCAAACCGTTCGCCATGGACCGCCTCATGGACAGCGTCGAACGGCTTTTGAGCCTGGGCCAGGAAAAAAAGGCCGAACCCGACGTTCCCGCCAATCCCGACGCCGGCGACAAACCCAAACCCAAACCGAGCCGCGGCCGGAAGAAAGCGGAATAGGCTTGGGCATTAGGGCCGCTTCCAGTTCATGAGTTGCCCCCCAAACCGAGCCCCGACCGTAAGGGAGGGGACCTGTCGGATAGGTGTCGGACTGGAAACCTAGTCGGCTGGGCAAGATTCGTTCTTGCACACATCCTGACATGGAGGGCCACGCTCTGTCGTGGCCGCATATGACCAACTGCGGCGGCCACAATGGAGCGTGGCCCTCCACCGCATACCCCCATGATTCGTTACTGCACCCGGTTCGTTGAAGACCGCCATCGAACTGATATACTAGATAGTACCCCTATTAACGGTTCCTCGAAAACCGTTCCGGGCCCGTAGCTCAGCGGTTAGAGCAGGGGACTCATAATCCCTTGGTCGGTGGTTCGAATCCTCCCGGGCCTATTTTTGACTTTTCACGGCGAATGAACTGAGGCCGACCAACGGGAGGCCGGTAAATGGGCCAGATACGTTGGTAGAACGGGTCATAATTCCGCTCTCATACGCGAAACACCTTCATTACCTCATCCCCCAGGTGGTTGATTACCTTCACCGCGATCCGGCCCGACTTGGGTTTGTCGAACGGGCGCGACACGTCGCTGTTGAGCGTGGCCCAGGCGTCGGCGTTGATTTCGGCCTTCAGGGTGGTTTTCAGGGCGCTATACGGGTCGTTCGCGCCGAGGAAATAAGCGTGGCGGACGAAGAAGCTCTCTTCGTTGTAGTCGGTGTCAATGAACCAGCAGGCGATGCCGTCGGCGTTGCAGCTTTCGACTTCGCCGGTCTGAGGCTTGAAGACGTC
>JAFGAY010000139.1 GCA_016933425.1 Pirellulales bacterium | reverse complement strand
GCCGTGAGCTGTGGGGTGTGAGTTTCCGTAGGTCAGGCTGTGCCTGACATGCTTGTTGTCAGGCACAGCCAAGGTTATTGTCAGGCACAGCCTGACCTACGGAAACTCATGAAATCGAGGTAACATTTCAGCCGTCTGAAGTATTCGACGAGCAAAACGTTAGCCGCCGCGCCTGCGCGGCGGCTAACAAGAATTTTCACCATTCGGCTGAAATGTTACAAATCGAGAAGTATTCCTCGATACCCGCTAAGCTGGTGCCTGCTCTGTCTTGAAAGACTCGGACCATGCCCATGCATTTCCCGGTCCAACTTGTCCTTTTGCCCGGTCTGGGCACCGATGGGCGGTTGTTTGTTCCCCAGGCTGCCGAGTTCGAGGGGCTGATGGTGCCGTCGTGGATCGAACCTTGCCGGCGCGAGAGTCTGCCCGACTATGCCGCGCGAATGGCGGAAGCCCTGTCGCCGCGGCCCGCGCGCCCGCTGGTTCTCGGCGGAGTGTCGCTTGGGGGGATGATCGCTTACGAAATGGCGAGGCATCTTGAGCCGGACGCTCTGGTGCTGATCGCCACGTGCCGCACGCGCGAAGGGCTGGCCCGCTACCGGCCGCTAGCCCCGCTTGCCCGGCGGCTTCCTCTCGCGGCGATTTCCATGGCGCAACGGATTTCGCCGATCGCCGCCGGCTGGTTCAGCGCGTGTCCCGTCGAAATTGGCCGGTCGGTCATCGAGATGTTCCGGCAGGCCGATCCGCGTTTGGTGCGTTGGGCATTGGCAGCGCTGCTAGACTGGCAGCCTAGCGATTTACCCAAATCGCCCATTTTTCAGATTCACGGCCGTCTCGATCGTGTTATCCCGGCCCGTCGGGTCCGGGCGGACCAAGTCATTACGACCGGGGGGCATTTGATCAATCTTACCCACCCTGTCGAGGTAAATCGGTTCATTGCCGACGCCCTCAAAACCGTTAAAATCCCTACAGTTTAACAAGCCGGCGGCCCGATGTACCTAACACGATGTGGTGTCACAACTGTGGACAAGATGCGCCCCGAGTGGCCGTCCCTGGAACGGGCAGATACTGCTGCCTCCGTTGTGGAAAGCCGGTCGGCCGAGAGCCGTCCGCGCCGGCGCGGCCCGACTGCGCGCCCGACGCGGATCAAGAGGCCGCGAGCCGCGAAGAAACGGCCCTCGGCGCGGCCGTCGCCGCGAGTGGCTACGACGGTTGGGAACTCGACGAGCAGTTGCGCCACGTTGCCCGGCGATTGGGCATGGCCGCGCAGCCGTCGGGCGCCGGCTTGGGCAAAACCCACCGGCGGATCGACGCGGCCCACGGCTCGACGCCGGAGCCGCATTTCGACGGCCGCCCGGCGCGCCGCGACGCGGACGGTCCGGGCCTGGGCGGGGCGTTGCTCGGGGCATTCGCCTGGTTCACGCTCATGCTGGGGCTGATGGCCTCGACTTGCGGAGGCGTGCTGCTGATCTGGTCGGTCGTGGTCGACCGGGCTGAGCTTTGGAACGTCGGCCTGCCCATCGCCGTGGGCGGAGTCCTGGCTTTGTTCGTGGCGATGGTGTTGCAACTCGAACGGCTCGCGGCCGACCATCGGCGGAGCGCTGCGCGGCTCGCGCGATTCGACAGCCAGTTGGTCCAACTCCGCCGCGACACGGCCGTGTCGGCCGCCGACGCGAGGCCGGCCGGCGCGGCGTTCTACGCCCATCTGGCCGGTGGCGCCTCGCCCCAGTTGCTCCTGACCGACCTGAAAGGCCAGTTGGAGCTATTGGCCGACCGGCTTGGCCAATCGGAAGCAGCCTCGTTTCCGCCGAGCGAACTCGAATGACGCGGCCCCGGGACGACGCTTCGCATTCTCCCTCGCCGACGGGATCATCCCCATCGTCCAAGGATGTTTGGGACGTGGTTGTCGTGGGGGCCGGTCCGGCCGGGCTGATGGCCGCCATGGGCACGGCGAACCGGGGACTCGCGACCCTGCTGGTCGAACGAAACGCCGCGCCCGGCGCGAAAATCCTCATTTCCGGCGGCGGCCATTGCAATCTGACCCACGCCGGCGATGCCCGGTCAATCGCCGAAGCGTTTGGCCCCTCGGGCCGTTTCTTGCGTTCGGCGCTGGGCGCGCTCGATCCGGCCGCGCTGGTCGATCTGCTGGCGGCCGAGGGCGTTCCCTGCCGCGTCGAGCTGGGCGGCAAAATCCTTCCCGCCAGCGACAAGGCCGGCGACGTGCTGGCCGCGCTGCTGCGCAAGCTCGAGCAAAGCGGCGCGGTGCTCGCGACCGGCCAAACCGTTGTCGAAGTAACACGCGGCGGCGACGGTTTCCGCATCGACACCTCGTCGGGCGTCATTCGCGCTCGGCGCGTTGTTCTGACGACCGGCGGCCGGTCGTATCCCGGCTGCGGCACGACCGGCGACGGCTACCGTTGGGCCGAATCGCTGGGCCATACGATCGTGACGCCTCGGCCCGCCCTGACGCCGATCCTGGTCGAGACGCCCTGGGTCAAGTCGCTGCAGGGAATCACGGTTCCCGACGTGCTCCTTCGCGTCGTCGCGCCGGTCGACTCGCCGGAATCGCCCGGGCAGCCGCCGCGACGCGTCCGGCCGATTGCCGAGCGTCGCGGTTCGTTGTTGTTTGCCCATTTCGGTTTGACCGGTCCGGCGGCTTTGGACGCCAGCCGGCATGTCAGCGCGGCCCCGCGCGGCAAGCGTCCGTCGCTGGTTTGCGATTTTTTGCCGGAGATCGGCGACGAGCGGCTCGCCGCGCTGCTGGCCGAGGCGGCGGCGACCGAGGGTCGGCGACCGGCGGCGAGCGTGCCCGGCCGGTGGCTCCCGGACCGGCTGGCCGAGGCGTTGTGTCGCCGGGCCGCGCTGCCCGACAATCGCCGATTGGCCGAGTTGTCGCGCGGCGAGCGGGCCGGATTGGTCGAGGCCGTCAAGCGCCAGTCGATCGAGCCGACCGGAACGCTGGGCTTCGAGAAGGCCGAGGTTACCGCCGGGGGTGTTTCGTTGGCCGAGGTCGATTCGCGGACCATGCAGAGCAAGCTTGTGCCGGGCCTGTTTTTCGCCGGCGAACTGCTCGACGTCGACGGCCCGATCGGCGGCTACAATCTTCAGGCCGCCTTCAGCACGGGCCACCTGGCGGGGCAATGTGTCTAAGGATCGCGTTTGGAAATAGGTAACAAGCCCTGTTCCACCGGGACAAGCCCGGTGGGGGTAAAGCGACCGAAGATTTCCGCCGGGTCGCGACCCGGCCCACATACTTCTCACCCGATGTCCATGCCGATATCATAAAAAGTTCGGCACAGGGAGCCCATTACCCCCGTTCGGAAGCGATTCAACGATGAAAACCGACGAACTCCGCGAGAAATACCTGGCTTTTTTTGAAACCAAGGGCTGCGTCCGGCGTCCGAGCGACGTGCTGGTCCCCCGATGGGACCCGTCCGTGCTGTTCACTCCGGCGGGCATGAACCAGTTCAAGGACCACTTTCTCGGCCGGTGCAAGCTCGAATTTACCCGGGCAACCACCTGTCAGAAATGTCTCCGGACGGGCGACATCGACAACGTCGGCCGCACGGCCTATCACCACACGTTTTTCGAGATGCTGGGCAATTTCAGCTTCGGCGACTATTTCAAGCGCGAGGCGATTGTTTGGGCGTGGGAGTTTTTGACCGACAAGAAATGGCTGGGGATCAACCCCGACCGGCTCTCGGCGACGATCTACCTCGACGACGACGAGGCGGCCGAGGTCTGGCTCCGCGACGTGAAGCTGCCGGCCGATCGGCTCCAGCGAATGGGCGAGGACGAAAACTTCTGGCCGGCCAACGCTCCCAGCCAGGGCCCCGACGGCGTCTGCGGGCCGTGCAGCGAAATCTACTGTAGCACCGACTCGGGCGACGTCGAGATCTGGAACCTCGTCTTCACCCAGTTCAACCGCGTCGGCGATCCGCCCGACAACCTGCGCCCCTTGCCGAGCAAGAACATCGACACGGGCATGGGGCTCGAACGGACGGCCGCCGTGATGCAGGGGGTCGACACGAATTTTCACATCGACATTCTCCGCCCGCTGGTCGAGGCGGCCGGCGAGGTCTGCGGCGTCGCTTACGATCCGGCCGCCGAAACCGGCCGCCGCCTGCGCCGCATCGCCGACCACGTTCGGGCGTGCGCGCTGGCCGTGCACGAAAACGTTTACCCGGGACCGAACAAGGAAAAATACGTGGTGAAGCGGCTCTTGCGCCGCGCGGTGTTGGACGGGCGGCAGATGGGCGCGAGCGAGCCGTTCTTGCACAAACTGGTGCCGGTGGTGGCCGAGTTGATGGCCGGTCCTTATCCCGAGTTGAGCGAAACCGTCGAACGAGTGTCCCAAGTGATCGAAGGCGAGGAGAGCAACTTCCTGGGCACCATCGACGGAGGGCTCGACCGCATCAACCGCATTTTCAAGCAAATGAAAAAAGACAACCGGGGCATGGTCTCCGGTGCCGACGCGGCCGAAATGTATCAGACCCACGGCTTCCCGCCCGAACTGTTCGAGACGATGGCCGCCGAGCACAACCTCACCTTCGACTGGGAGGGTTACCGCGAGGAAATGGAAAAACACGGAGCGCTGTCGGGCAAGGACCAGAAGGTCGAGCTGTTCAAGCACGATCCGCTCGAAGCGCTCAAAAAAGCCGTCCACGGCAGCCAGTTTCTGGGCTATGAATCGCTCGAAGTCGAGGGGGCCCGCGTCATCGGCATCATCGCCGGCGGCAAGTTGTGCGATCGGGCCGACGAGATCGACGGCGGGCAGCCCATCACCATCGTGCTCGACAAGACGCCTTTCTACGGCGAGATGGGCGGCCAGGTCGGCGACACGGGCGAACTCGCGGCCAACCAATTGCGATTCGAGGTCGTCAACGCCACAATCGACGGCCATTTCACGCTCCATCAAGGCCACCTGCGCCAAGGCTCGATCGGACTGGGCGACGTGGTGACCGCTCGGGTCGACGCGGCCCGGCGCCGCGGCATCCAGCGGGCCCACTCGGCAACCCATCTCTTGCACCATGCTCTCCGAAAACACCTCGGCCAGCACGCCGAGCAGCAAGGCTCGAAGGTCGACCAGGACGTTTTGCGATTCGACTTCACCAACCCCAAGGCCGTGCCGCGCGACCAGCTCGCGGCGATCGAAAGCGAGGTGAACGAACACATCCTCGAAGGCGATCCGATCGAGGCGAAAAACATGCCGCTGGCCGACGCCCGCAAGACGGGCGCGACCATGCTCTTCGGCGAGAAATATCCCGACGTCGTCCGTGTGGTGTCGATGGGTCCCTACAGCAAGGAACTCTGCGGCGGAACCCACCTGGACAACACGGGCCGGATAGGCCTGTTCAAAATTGTCGGCGAGGAAAGCGTCTCGGCCGGCACGCGGCGGATCACGGCCCTGACCGGGTCGGCGGCCATGGATCGCGCGCGGCGCGAGGAAACATTGCTGCGCGAGGCGGCCGCGGCGCTGAAAATTCCGGCCGACGACCTGCCCGAGCGCGTCGCGGCCATGGCCGAGGAAATCCGCCGGCTGAAGAAGCAGGCCGCCGCGGGCGTCAAGTCCGAACAGGTCGGCGTCGAGCAGCTTGTGGCCGAGGCCGAAACAGTCGGCGACGCGCGACTCATCGCGCGAGAGATTCCCGGCGGCACGCCCCAGTCGTTCCGCGACCTGATCGACCAGCTCCGCCGCAAGGCCGCGCCGGTGGCCGCGATGTTCGCGGCGCGCCAGGACGAAGGCAAGGTGTTGCTGGTCGCCGGACTGAGCCGCGACCTGGTCGAGCGAGGCGTCGACGCCGTGAAATGGATCCGCCTGGTCGCCAAACTGGTCGACGGCGGCGGCGGTGGACGCCCCGACCTGGCCCAAGCCGGCGGCAAGGACGCCGATCGTCTGCCCGACGCCCTGGCCAGCGCTCGAGAATCCCTCGAAAGACTGCTCAAATAGATTCGCCGCGCAGCCGCCTATCGCGCCGCGCTCGCGGCTTCCGAATTATGCCTCGGCCGCTTGGCGCGCCCGGAATCGGGTTGCTTCGGCGCGTTCCTCGGCGATCAGATCGGCGATTTGCTCGACGGCCGTTTCCAGGTCGATCATCTCGGCGCCGCTTTCCCAGCGCCACTTGATTTCGAGCTTGCCTTCCTTGAGCCCTCGCGGCCCGATCACGACGCGCAGCGGAATGCCGATCAAGTCGGCGTCGTTGAATTTCACGCCGGCCCGAGCGTCGCGGTCGTCCATGAGGACGTCGATGCCCGCCTGGCGCAGCCGCGCGTAGAGATCGTCGGCAACCTTCATCGTCGGCTCGTCGGTCACCTTCATCGGGACGAGCAAAACCTCGTAAGGGGCCAGGGCAACCGGCCAAATGATGCCCGACGCATCGTGACACGTTTCGATCAGTCCGGCCAGGATCCGGTTGATGCCGATCCCGTAGCAGCCCATGATGATCGGGTGCAATTGCTCCTCGGCGTCGAGAAATCGGGCCGAGAGCGCCTCGGAGTATTTCGTTCCCAGCTTGAAAACGTGGCCCACCTCGATCGCGTGGCGCAGGGTCAGCCGGCTGCTGCACCGCGGGCAAGGATCGCCCGAGGTCGCGTTGCGCAGATCGCCGAAATGGTCCTCGGGCACGTTGAAATCGCGGCCCAGGTTGACGCCCGTCACGTGCATGTCGGCCTCGTTGGCCCCCGTCACGCAGTTGCGCATGGCCAGCAGATCGCGATCGGCCCAAAGAGGGATTTTCTCCGCCATGCCGACCGGTCCGGCGAATCCCACCGGCGCGCCGGTCACGCGCTGGATGACGTCGGGCTCGGCCAGTTCGAGCCGTTCGGCGCCGGCGGCGCGGCGGATCTTTCCCTCGTTGGCCTCGCGGTCGCCGCGCAACAAGACGGCGATCGGCTGTCCGTCGGCCATGTAGATGAGCGTCTTGATCATCGACTCGGCCTTGCACCCCAACATGGCGGTCACTTGGGCAATCGAGCCGGCCGCGGGCGTGGCGACTTTTTTGACGGCCTCGAGCTTGACGTCCGGCGGCGCGCAGTCGCGCGTGCCGATTTCGGCCCGTTCGAGATTGGCCGCGTAGCCGCAATCGGGGCAATGGGCCACGGTGTCCTCGCCGTTGTCGGCCGGGATCATGAACTCGCAGCTCGCGTCGCCGCCGATCGGGCCGCTCTCGGCCTCGACCGGCAGATAGGTCAGCCCGCAACGGTCGAAAATGCGGCAGTACGCCCGATACATGGCGTCGTAGCTCTCGTCGAGCGAAGCGACCGACGTGTTGAAGCTATAGGCGTCCTTCATCAGGAATTCGCTGGTGCGCAGCACGCCGAACCGGGGCCGTTCCTCATTGCGAAACTTGGTCTGAATCTGGTAGAGCGTGATCGGCATCTGCCGGTAGCTCGAAATGAAGTGGGCGACCAGGTCGGTGATGACTTCCTCGTGCGTCGGGCCCAGCGCCATGGGCACCTTGCGATTTTGGCGCCGCACGGTGAACTGGATGAGCACGTCGCCGAAGGCCTCGACCCGGCCGGTCTGCTCCCAAAGCGACAACGGCGTAATGGCCGGCATGAGCAGCTCGACGGCGCCGGCGGCGTCCATTTCCTCGCGGACGATCCGCTCGGCCTTGCGCAACGACCGAAGCCCCAGCGGCAGATAGGTATAGGCCCCGGCCATGACCTGGTTGACCAGCCCGGCACGCAGCATGAGCACGTGGCTGGGGATTTCCGCCCCCTCGGGCGATTCCTTCATCGTGGGAATGAGATTCCGAGTCCAGCGCATGGCGATTCCTGAAAAAAAGGGGACATCTCCACAAAACAAGGCGACATTGTAGGTTATCGCCGGGGGGGAGGCAAGGGCCGTGTGCCGTGGTTCGTGGGACGAGGGGTGTTGATAGCCTCGGGCGGAAGCCGAGGTTGGAAGGCCGAGGTTACGCGACTTGCCAGCCGGCGGGCGGCCCGGTTCTTGTCTTTGTCGGTTTCCTTTACAATCGAGGTTTTATGATGATCACTAGGTTGGGCGGTTGCCCAGGCATTTCCTCCACGGAAAGGAACTTCATGTTGCGTCGCTTTGTCAGTCAGCTTGGCCCCCAGGAATCGATCGACCAGATCTTTCTGGTTTCCGACAAGCAGCTTCGCCCCAACCGGAACGGCAACCTTTACCTGCAAATCGAGCTTTCCGATCGGACCGGCACGGTCGGCGCGCGGATGTGGAACGCCAACGAGACGGTTTTTAGTTCGTTCGAAAACGGCGATTACGTCCGCGTCGAGGGAACCACCCAACTCTTCCAGAGCGCGGTGCAGATGATCGTCAGCCGCCTCAACCGCGTCGACCCGGCCGAGGTGAACGAAGACGAATTCCAGCCGCTCTCAACCACCGAGGTCGACCGGCTCGCGCGACGGTTGGGGGAAATGCTCCGCGGCATGGAAAATCCCGCGCTGCGCAACCTGGCCGAAAGCTTTTTGCTCGACGAGGCGTTCATGGCCCGATTCACCCGAGCGCCGGCCGGCGTGAAGAACCACCACGCCTATCTGGGCGGGTTGCTGGAGCACACGGTCAAACTGATGGAAGTCGTTTTGCGGCTCGCGCCGTGTTATCCCCAGTTGGACCGCGACCTGCTTTTGACCGGCGCGTTTCTTCACGACGCGGGCAAGGTCGGCGAATTGAGCTTCGACCAGGGATTTTCCTACACCGATGAAGGCCAGTTGGTCGGCCATCTGGTAATGGCGGTCGGTCTGTTGGACCGCAAGGTGGCCGAGGCCGAGCAACTTTCCGGCGAACCGGTCGACCGCGAAACGGTCTTGCGGCTGAAGCACATGCTGGTGAGCCATCACGGCGAGTATGAGTTCGGCAGTCCCAAGCTGCCGATGACGCTCGAAGCGGTCGCGCTGGCGTTTCTCGACAACCTCGACGCGAAACTGGCGTCGTTCTCGCAACAACTGCGAGACGACCCAAACGTCGACAGCCACTGGACCGCCTACAACGCGAACCTGCGGCGAAAATTGTTCAAGGGAAGCCCGGCGGGCGAGGAACCGTCAGCCGACGCGGGAATGTAACGTCGGCAAGGATTGTTGGAGCATGGTTAGCCGCCGCGCCTGCGCGGCGTCCGCTGAGAATCCACGAAAAAACGTCGAGCAGGCTCGACGGCGAACAGGGTACATGCCGATCCATGAAACCACTCACGCCTGAAGAAGCCAAACTCGACGAAGCCATTCTCCGGCACGTCACTCGGCCCGGCTATCAACCGGTTAAGCCCCGAGTCATCGCCAAGAAGCTCGGGCTGGGCAAAGACCGCGCCGCCGACGTCAAAAAATCGATCAAGCGTCTCGTTCGCACGGGGCGTTTGACCTATGGGACGAGCCATTTGGTCAAGCCGGTTGCGGCGGGCACGACGACGAGCAATTCATTCATCGGGACCTTCCGCCGCCACGAACGCGGTTTCGGATTTGTTCGCCCCGTCGCGCCGGGCGCCGCCGGCTTGCCCGGCAGCGCCGACGCCGTGCCGGAATCCTCCGACCAGAGTGTCTCGGCAACCCCGTCCCCCGACGTCTACATCCCCGCCAAGCGCGCGGCCGACGCGGCGACCGGCGACCTGGTCCGCGTCGAGCTGCTGGGCCGAAGCCATCGGCATCCCGACCGCGGGCCCAGGGGCCACATCGTCGAAATCCTGAAACGCCAGACCTATCAATTCGTCGGCACCTACTTCGAGTCGCGCGCCCGGGGCTATGTGCGGGTCGACGGTCCCATGTTCGCCGAGCCGGTCTCGGTTGGCGATCCGGGCGCGAAAAACGCACGGCCGGACGACAAGGTCGTCATCGAAATGGTGCGTTTTCCTTCGGAATTCCGCGAGGGCGAGGCCGTGCTCGTCGAGGTGCTCGGCCCCCTGGGCCAACCCGGCGTCGACACTCTGTCGATCATCCGCGAGTTCGAGCTTCCCGACGCCTTTCCCGAGGACGTCCTCGCGGCGGCCCATCAGTCGGCGGCCGCGTTTGACGAGGCCGTGCCGCCGGACCGCGTGGACATGACCGACCGGACGATCATCACGATCGACCCGGCCGATGCCCGCGATTTTGACGACGCCATTTCGCTCGACCGCCTGGACAACGGCCACTGGGTGCTGGGCGTCCACATTGCCGACGTGGCCCATTTCGTCCCGGCCGGCGAAGCCGTCGACCGCGAAGCGCGGCGCCGCGGCACCAGCGTCTACCTGCCCGACCGCGTCCTGCCCATGCTGCCCGAGACAATCAGCAACTCCGTGGCGAGTCTCCAGCCAGGCCGGGCACGACTGACCAAGACCGCGCTGATCGAGTTTACGGCCGACGCTCAGCGGGTCGGCACGAGCTTTCATTCGACGGTCATTCGCAGCACGCGGCGGTTGGACTACGACCAGGTCGACCGTCTGCTGACCGACCCGGCGGCGAGGTTGGCCGAGTTGGGCCCCGACGTGGCCCAACTGCTCGGCCGGATGCACGAGTTGGCGATGATGCTCCGCCGCCGGCGTTTCGAGCGCGGCGCGCTGGAGCTGGTCATGCCCGAGGTCAAAATCGACCTGGACGACCAAGGCCGCGTCGCGGGGGCCCACGTGGTCGAGGACACCGAAAGCCATCAGATTATCGAGGAATTCATGCTCGCGGCGAACGAGGCCGTCGCCGAACGATTGGCGCAAAAAGACGTCGCGTTCCTGCGGCGCCTTCACGCCGGTCCCACGCCCCGAAGCCTCAAGGAGCTTACCGCGTTCGTCAACGAGTTGGGCGTCAAGACCTCGGAACTCAAAGGCCGCGCCGATCTCCAACGGGTGCTCCACGCCGTGGCCGACAAGCCGTTTCGCCATGCCGTCCATCTGGCCGTCTTGAGGTCGATGCAGAAGGCCGTCTACGGTCCCCAGGCCGAGGGCCATTATGCCCTGGCCAGCCAGTGCTACTGCCACTTCACCTCGCCCATCCGCCGCTATCCCGACCTGACCGTCCACCGGTTGCTGGCCGTCGTGCTCGAAGACCAAACACCGACCGAACGCCACGACGAACTGGTGTTATTGGGCGAGCATTGCTCGGAACGGGAACAACGCGCCGAGGCGGCCGAACGCGAGCTGATCAAACTCAAGCTGCTCGGTTATCTCAGCGGTCGGATCGGGCTTGAGATGGATGCCGTGATCACCGGCGTCGAACGGTTCGGCCTCTTTGTCCAAGGAATCGAACTGCCCGCCGAGGGACTCGTCCACGTCGACGCCCTGCCCGAGGATAACTACACTTTCGATCGGTCCGCTCATACACTCTCGGGCTATCGGTCGGGCGGCACGTTTCGGCTGGGCGATCCGATTCGAGTCGCCGTGGCTCGCGTCGACTTGGAACGTCGTCAGCTTGACTTTCGGCTGGTGTCGCGCCCGGCCGCCGCTCGTCCCGGCCCGCGCCGCGTGCCCCAAAAACCCGGTCGTCGCCCGCCCCGCCGCTCCAAGTAGGGTGGCTTTTGCCCATCGAGAGCTACTCCCTTTGGGTCAACAGCGGAAGGAAGTTGTTTCCTTTTTTCTTCCCCCCTGGCGGACCCGCCATTGTCGCATAATAATGGTCGTTTCGTCGTTTTACGAAGTTATTTTTTTAGCATTGAGGGAGGTTTTTCGATGGCCACGGCGCCGGCTCATACGCCCTTATATGATTGGCACGTCGCGCACGGCGGCAAGATGGTCGATTTCGCCGGCTGGGCCATGCCGACTCACTACACGTCGATTGTCCAGGAGCATAACGCGACCCGAGGGGCCGTCGGCATCACGGACATCTCCCACATGGGCCGGCTCCGCTTCGAGGGACCCGGCGCGGCCGTTTTCCTGGCCGAAATGTTGACTCGTCGAGTTGCTGATTTAGCGCTGGGTCAAATTCGCTACTCGTTGGTCACGAATGACGAAGGGGGCATCCTCGACGACGTGCTGGTCGGCCGCTATCACAACGCCCATGGACAGCCCTATTACGTATTGGTGGTCAACGCCGGCAATCGCCTGAAAATCGTCCGATGGATCAACGACCATCTTCCGCCCGAGCGCGCCACATGTCCCGGCAATGAAATCGTGTTCACCGACGTCTCGTGTCTTTGGGCCATGTTCGCGATTCAGGGACCGCGCAGCGTTGAGTTGCTCCAGCCGCTGGTCGACGTCGATCTGGAGCTGTTGAAGTATTATCGAGGCGCGCAGGTTCAAATTCTCCATCCGGCCGCCCAACGCCAGGGCGGCATTGTCAGCCGCACCGGCTACACGGGCGAGGATGGATTCGAGTTCGTCCTCGGCGCCGGCATCGCTCCGGCCGTTTGGGAAACCTTGTTGGAAATAGGCCGGCCGCTTGGAGCCGTGCCGACGGGAATCGCCTGCCGCGACACTCTGCGGTTGGAATCCGGCATGCCGCTGTATGGCCATGAGCTGACCGAGCAAATCAATCCATTCCAGGCCGGCCTCGGATTCGCCTGCCACCTGGTCGGCTACGATTTTCCGGGGCGCGACGCGCTCCGTGAAATCGAAAAACGCCCGCTGGACGTCGTCCGAATCGGCCTGGAGCTGGCCGGCCGCCGGGTCGCGCGCGAAGGCGCCCCGATCCTCGCCGACGGCCAAGAAATCGGCCGAGTCACCAGCGGCACGTTTTCGCCCACCCTCGAAAAAGTGATTGCTATGGGCTACGTTCCTCCTCAGTGGTCCGAGCCGGGCGCCGAACTAACCGTCGAAATTCGCGGCCACCACGAACCGGCCCGCGTTGTTCCCCTTCCGTTCTATCGTCGTCCTACCAAGGGAGCCAAAAAGTGAAACCAGAAGAACTCCTCTACGCCAAGACTCACGAATGGGTCCAAGTCGCGCCGGATACCCAAACCGTGACCGTCGGTTTCTCGCAATTCGCGCTGGAAGCGCTGACCGATCTGGTCTTCCTCGATCTGCCGGCCATTGGCCGCAAGGTCGAAGCCGGCCAGCCGTTGGGCGAGGTCGAATCGGTCAAGGCCGTGAGCGACATCTACAGCCCCGTCGACGGCGAGATCGTCGAAGTCAACAGCGATCTGCCCGACCGCCTGGAAAGCCTTCCCGACGATCCCTACGACTCGGGTTGGCTCGTGAAAATCAAAGTTGCCGATCCCGCCGGTCTCGGCCGCCTGATGGATCACGCAACGTATCAAAAACACTGCCAGGAAGAATCGTAAGCCGGGCCGCCAAGCGAGAATTTCAAATCTGAAATCCCAAATTTCAGATCCTAATAATTT
>JAFGAY010000017.1 GCA_016933425.1 Pirellulales bacterium | reverse complement strand
GCCGCTTCGAGTCGTTTCAAGGCCATTTCATGGACGGTCTGTTCGGCCTGGAGGGACCGCAGTTTCATTTGCGACTGGGCCAACTGGTCGAAATAGACTTTGAATTGCTCCGCCAGGAATTGTTGCCGAAGGTCGGTCGGCATCGTGCCGGGCAAGGCCGGGGCGTCCGAAGTTCGGGGCGATTTGTCCGCCGGCGGGACTCCTTGGTAGTATCCCGAAATCCAGACATGGGGTGTTTTTTCAGTCACGGCGACGTTGCGACTTAACGCGTCGAATTGTTTCGCCTCGCTCACGAAGACCCGATCGCCGGGCAAAATCTGGTAATTGGTCGTGGTGTCGCGGCCTTCGACGATGGCGGCGAAATCAACGGAAAGAATCACTTCTTTCCGGCGGCAATCGCTTCGCGGCCGTGAGACGTGAATCTTCGTGGTGGACCGGATTTGGCAGCCCCCGAGCTGGGCAATCGCGTCGAGCACCGTCTCGTTGCCCGTAATCGGCACGCGAACGACGTTGTCGCCCTGGTCGGTTCCTCGAACGATGAGGTAGTAGACCTTGCTGTTGTACGAGGCCACATTGACCGCGATTTTAGGATCATCGAACCAGCGGACAAGGTGTTTTTCGAGTTGTTCCTTGACCTCGGCCAGCGTCTTTCCCGCCACGTGGACCGAGCCGTAGCACCGCAGATTGATCGTTCCGTCGGGACCGATGAGATAGGGTCCTTTGACCGGCTGGACGCCGGCCGATCGGGTCAGCGCGAGCGAGACCTCCGTTTTGGCGAGAACATTTCGCAGCTTTTTGGCGACTGCCCGCTCGGCTTCCTCGATCGTTTGTCCGGCCACGGCAACGCGGCCGTAGGCAGGGCCCAGGCTGACGGTTCCCTCGGCTTCGACAAGATAATCGTTGTCGATTGGTTGATCCGTGAGCGTGCCGGTCGCATGGATGCGCAACACGTCGTGGAGTCCGATTTGATAGGGTGGCTTGGGCACCTGCGCCACAAGTTCGACATCGAGAATATCGGGCGGTTCGACCTGATAGGTTGGCAGACTGATCATCGAGCCTTCGTGGGGCGTATTGGACTCGGTGGGCGCGACGGCGCGAGGGCTTCCGCCCTCGGCTACTAACGGGGTGGCTGCCGGGGTTTTGGCAACCAGGTCGACCCGAACCAGACAAAACGTCACCAACACGGCCGCAAGACACGCGAGAAGGAGCTTTTTCATGATGGAATCCTTTGGGGAAGAGGAATTGACCAGCCGGTGAATCCGCGCCGAGAGGTTCCATCGGCTCATCGCCGGGTGGCACGAGCCGCCGCCCAATGAAGCCTCGGCCAGGGTCAACAACGTTCGCGCGAAATCGGTATGCCGCCCGCCGCCGGCCAGCGCCGCCTCGTCGCAGGCCCATTCGGCGGCCGAATCGAACCGGCGCACGGCCCACCATGCGGCCGGATTGAACCAGTGGGGCAAGGCCAGCAGCCGCACGGCCAGCGATTTCCACACGTCGCCCCGAACGTAATGGGCCAGTTCGTGCCGCATGATGCTCTCGCGCGCCGCGGCGCCGAGCGACGGCCACAATTCGGCCGGAACGACCAATTCGTAGCCGTCGGGCCATCGGCACAACAAAGGGCCCATGCCGGGGGTTAGCCGCAGTGGAATGTCGCGTTTGATTCCTTGTTCGGCCAGGAGCCGCCGCCACTGATCGCGCGAGGCCTCGTCGGGCGCCAGCGCGGTGGACATCGCGCGGATCGAACGGACGTAGCCGGCCAGCCCGCGCGCGACGGCCGCGACCATGCCGAGAAGCCAGAGGATCGCCAGCGCGAACTGCCAAGAAAAATGGGCGAGCCAAGGCCGTCGAGAGAGGCCGCCCCGAGCCGACGTTGTCCTGCCATTGGGAGGCGTTGCGACAACAACCGCTTTCGACGTCGAGGCGGCCCCATGGGCGAGGATCGTCGTAGGTGGTGTTGACGCCTCGCTCGAGAGTTTTTCGCTCGCTTCCCTACGCAGGGCCGCCGGACTTGGTTCGTCCGGAATTTGGGCCGAATCGATCGCAACCAGGCGCCGGCCGCCGGGCATGGGGCGCTCGGACGGGCCGCCGGGATTGATCTCGATAACGCCTTCGTCAAGGGTTTCGCCGTCGATCGCCGGATATTGGGTTTCTTGAACCGGTTGTTGAATGATTTCGCCGGGTGTGAGACGATTTTCCGCCGTATTGTCAATAATTGTTAAACTGGGGTTATCCCCCCTGAGAATTTTTCTACCGCTCGTCGGGGCATACCATGGAATCTCGATCGGCAGTCGGACGAAGAGCCAACCGACCAGCAGCACCAGGCACCACGCCGCCCGATGCACGCGCGGCGAACTCGCGCGCGTCAACCGCAACGCGACCGCCGTCAGGCCGACCGCTGCCGTCAGAAAAAGCGTCGTTCGACCCAACTCGAACAACCAGGCCGAAACCATATCGTTCATGGCCACACTCCAAGGCGCCTATTGCCGAAACCACGGATCGCGGGTTTTTTTGGAACCACAGATAAACCAGATGAACACCGATGAACACCGATTTGTGTTTATTTGTGTTCATCTGTGGTTCCATTTCCGTCATCGCGGTTCCACGTTTTTCTCCGCTTTGTCGATGAGCCGTTTGAGTTGTTCGATTTCCTCGACGCTGAGCGAGTGATCCTCGACCAGATGGGCCACCAGGGGGACTATGCTGCCGCCGCTGACCCGTTCGAGAAGAAGATCGAGCTGGCCGGCGCTGATTTCTCGTTGACTCACGGCCGCAGCGTATCGGGCGGGCCGATCGGCCGACCGCCGCGCCAGGCCCTTGTGGACCAGCCGGTTCAGCCGCGTTTGGACGGTCGTGTAGCCGATGTCGCGTCCCAAGGCCCGATGGGCCACGGAAAGCGTCACCTCGCCGTGGCGCCACAGGACTTCGAGAATTTCCAACTCTCCGGCCGAGACCCGGCGGCCCTTGCGCTTGGCGCTCATGGCGTCGAATGCTCCTTTACCACCCCCGTATTACTACCGTGGTCATAAACGACATTTTACGACGATCGTCATAATTGTCAACGGGAGATTATGGATTTTCGGCGATTTTTTTGAACGTCCGAGAACGTGTTTTGAGCTCGGAAACGGTTCCCGAGGGTCTCGAACCATTCTGGAGGGACGTGCTCTGTCACGTCCGTTCTCTCGGCGGTTCACGGCTACGACGGAGCGTGGCCCTCCAAGGAACAGGGTCGCAATAGACTCTGTTGTCAATTTCAAAACACGCCCGACTTACGGGAAACGCCAGGAGAAAAACGCTAGCCGGCGTATTCCTCGGCGAGCGTTGGGAGGGGGTCGGGCGTTGGAAGACCGATTCGGTGCAAGAAGCCCGCCAGCAGCGGGTATCCCCATTCGGTTAGGATCGACTCGGGATGAAATTGCAGACCGACGATCGGCAGCCGACGATGACGGATTGCCATGATCGTTCCGTCGTCCGTTCGGGCCGAGACTTCCAGGCACTCGGGCAACGTCGTTTCGTCGACCACCAACGAATGATATCGGGCCACCGTGATTACCTCGGGCAAGCCGGCAAAGATTTCGCGGCCATCGTGGCGGATCGACGACGTTCGGCCGTGGATTGGCTCGGCCGCGCGAACGACCCGACCGCCTAGTGCCTCGGCGATGATCTGGTGGCCGAGGCAGATTCCCAGGATGGGGATTTGGTCGTGCAGGAGGCGAACCAACTCGACGCCATCGCCGGCCTCGGCCGGTCGACAAGGACCGGGCGAGAGGACCATCGCCGCCGGGCGCATCGCCAGCACTCCCGCCACGTCGATTTCCGTGTTGCGCGCGATATGGGTCGTCTGGCCCAATCGCTGGAAATAACGCGCCAGGTTGAAGACGAAGCTGTCGTAGTTGTCGATGATCAGGATCATGCGATGGTGACGATCATTCCGCGCGTGGCGCGCGGGCTTCCGCCCGCGGCTATTATTGGCAGGGCGCGCGTCCCCTTTTACTCTTTACTCTTTACTCTTTACTCTTTACTCTTTACTCTTTACTCAAATCAGTCCTTCCGCCTTGTGCCATGTTTCTTCGTACTCGCGGCGAGGGTCGCTTTGGGCGACGATTGCGCCGCCGACTTGTGCTTGAGACCAGCCTCGGCCGCAGGTGATGGTGCGAATCAGGATGCTCAGGTCCATGGATCCGTCGAGTCCGATATAGCCTAGCGATCCACAATAGGCCCCTCGGGCCGTTGGTTCCAGTTCGGCGATGATCTCCATTGCCCTAATCTTCGGCGCTCCGGTGACCGATCCTCCGGGAAACGTCGCGGCGAGCGCGTCGAATGGATCGTTCGTTTCGGCGAGCCGGCCCTCGATGGTCGAGACGAGGTGGTGTACGAACCGGAACGATTCGAGCCGGCACAAACTTCGCACGCGAACGCTGTCGGCGTCGCAAATCCGGGACAAATCGTTGCGCAACAGGTCGACGATCATGACGTTTTCGGCGCGGTCTTTTTCGCTTTGTTCCAGTTCATCGCGCGCGGCGAGGTCGGCCGTCGGGTTTTCGTTGCGCGGGCGGGTTCCCTTGATGGGGCGCGTTTCGATAAATCGATCGCGGACTTGCAAAAATCGTTCGGGCGAGGCGCTGGCAATCTGAAAATCACCCAGGTCGAAATAGGCGGCCATTGGCGCCGGGTTGCACCGCCGCAGTCGCCGATAGAGCGACACCGGGTCGTCCGCAGCCGGGTAGAGCAGCCGCTGGGCCAGATTGACCTGAAACACGTCGCCCGCGCGGATGTATTCGATCGCTCGTTCGACGGTCCGAAGAAATTCGGCCTCCGAGAAATTGCTCAAAAGCATCTTTGAGCCGCGAACCGGGAATTGGGGGGCCAGTTCATGGCGGCCGAGCGGTTTGGAATGCCCCGGGCGGGCAGACCTGAAGCGTTCCTGGCCGAGAGCGGCGGATTGTGCATCGCCAGTGAGCCATTGGCGGAATTGTTTCATCCGCTGGGCGGCGCGCCGGCATCGCGCCGCCGGTTCGGTTTCCGGCAGACCTTGCGAGATGATCCACGCGTTTCCGGTCTTGTGGTCGAAAGCGACCACCACGTCGTACAGTCCCACGGCAATCGTGGGCACGCCGAACTCATCGAACCGGGGCGTCGGAAGTTGCTCGAACCGGCGTCCCAGATCGTAGGAAAACAGGCCCGCCACACCCCCTTGAAACGGCGGCAGATCGTCCCGTCGTTCGGTGCGAGCGGCGGCGAGCATTTTTCGCAGCTTGATGAACGGGAACAAGCTCGTTTTTTGTGAAGTCTCCTTCGGGTCGTCGCCGGCCGTGGAATCCGGTTCTTTTTTTCGCGCCGGCATCGTTCGCACGAAATCGCAAGGGTCGCACGTCACAAACGAGTAGCGGCCCAATCCGCCGTCGGTCACTGCGCTGTCGAGAAACAGGCAATGCGGACGCTCGGCCAGGCGTAGAAACACGTCCTCCGGCTCCAGGTCGCCGGGAAGCGGTTCGACCAACGGCTCAAAAACGTTCGACAAGGCGATCACTCGATGATGATGTTAATTCGGACGGCATGAAAAAAAGCCGCCGCCTTTTGCGCGGAGCGGTTTCATGATTTTACGTAGGTCAGGCTGTGCCTGACAAGTGTGTCGCAAGGCACCGTCCGACCTACGGAAGCTCGTCGTGGGTATGGGGCGGGGACACACATGCTTGCTGTCTCACTGTGGTCGCTTAGCAAGCATGGCACGTAAAAAATCACCCCTTGCGAGAGACGCAGCGCTAGTTCCCGATGGCCACGCCCCAGCTCACGCCGGGTCGGGCGTAGTAGGGCCGGTGATAGTAGCGGCGCGGCGGCGGTCCCCAGAAGGGATAGCCGCCGTAGTGATATTCTTCGACAATGACCGGCTGTGGCGCAACTTCTCGGACCACCGTTGTCGGCTGTGGTGCGGGCGTTGTCTGCATGGCCTCGATCACGGCCGGGCTGACGCCTTGTTGTTTGAGTGAAATGACTTCGCCGGCACCCAACGGCGCGGCCACGCCATGGGAGCGGATGTGATTGATGATCAGCGGTTCGTCCACGCCCGCGCTGGTCATGGCAATGACGTCGTTGACGGTTGCGGCGCCGGCGGCGACTTGCCGGCCGAGACGTTGTTCGATCATGGCCCGATTTCGGGCCTCGTTCTCGTCCATTTCAGCGCCGATGGCCGCCCCGGTCAGCGCGCCGAGCCCTGCGCCAATCGCGGCGCCGGCTCCGGCGTTGCCGGCCGCGTCACCCACCAGAGCCCCGGCGCCCGCTCCGAGCAATCCTCCTCCCAGGGCACCGCGGTCGGCATGATAGGGTGAAGCACACCCACCCAGGAAGAATCCCGCGAGAGCTACCACGGACAACAAACCCAGCCACCGTCGAGCGATCACGTCCATGCTCCTTGCTTTACGACTTCCGTGCCTCAGATGTTGTACGAAACTCCGTCGGCCACGGATCGCGGCCCGGAATCCCGGCGAGGGCGAGATTATCGGGACTTTAGCCGCCGGGGTCAAGAAAGGATTTCAAGAAAGGCACCAGTGGGGACCAGTTCAGCTTTTGCGTGGTTTGGCGCTTGTGGTGGAAGGTCAATAGGAGATTTGACAGGTTTTGTGGTAAGGTGGGCAG
>JAFGAY010000138.1 GCA_016933425.1 Pirellulales bacterium | reverse complement strand
CGCGAAACCCCGAAAGGAGGCCCCGCGAATCGTCGCGCCCGTCAAATCAGCATCGCCAAGCGACATCGCGCTGAAAGCCGCGTTTTCGAGGTTTGCTCCCGAGAAATTGGTGAAACACGCATCGACGGCCTCGAACCGGGCCCCCGCGAGGTTTTTGCCGGCAAAGTTGCAGCCGGCCACCGACATCCGGCTCATGCGGATTCCGGAGAGCTGCCCGCTCGCGTAACTGGCGGTCGACTCGAATTGCGATTGGGTCAAGAGCACGGATTCGCGGTTCTCTCCTTGAAAGGAGGCCCCCTCGATTACCGCATCGGTGAAATCGGCTCCTGATAAATTGACGTTTTCAAGCCGGGCATCGGTCAGCGTGGCGTGGCTCAGGTTGGCTTCGACGAAGCTGACTCCCGTCAAGTCGGCCGCGTGGAGATTCGCATGGGAGAGATTAACGGAGGTACAATTCGCGCCGCTCAGATTCGCGCCCGACAAATTCGCGTACGTCAGGTCCAATCGCCGCGGGTCTTCGCCCGACGAGAAATTCACGTTCGACAGATCGGCGCCGGTGAGGTTCGCGCCGGAGAAAATCGTATCGCAAAGGCCGGCGCTCGCGAGATTCGCGTTGGTCAGGTTGGCTCCGGTGAAATTGGCGCATCCGAGTTCGGCTCCGGCGAGGTTGAATCCCGTCAAATTCGCCTGGCTGAAGTTGACGCCTCCGAGGTTACTTTCATGAAAGGTGACGCTTCGGAGATCGGTTCCCGAGAAGTTCGCTTCCAGCAAGTCCACGGAATCAAAACGAACATTGGCAAGGTCTTTGCCCGCGAAGTTCCATCCGGCCAACGACATTTGATTCCACTGGATGCCGGCCAGTTGCCCGGTCGCATAACTGGCCGTCGACTCGAATTGCGACTGGGTCAAGGGCACGGATTCGGAGTTCTCGCCTTGAAACACGGCGCCTCCGATCATGGCGCCGGTCAAATTGGCCCCTGTTAAATCGGCGTTCTCGACCCTCGCACCGGTCAGGTCGGCGTATTGCAGATTGGTTCCAGCCAGATTGGTTCCGATCAACTGAGCCTGGCTGAGATTGGCATAAGACACGTCTTGGCCGGAAAGATTGACGTTCGTCAGGTTGGCCTGGCGCAGATCGAGGTGCGTCATGTCGACGTAGTATTCAGGATCGCTCATGAAGTTAAATTGGGAGAAGTTGACGCCCGTCAGATTCGCTCCCACGAATGTGGCGCCGGCAAGGGTGAAGGAATCGTCGGGGCCGGTTTCGGAGATGGGAAAGAAGCCTAGAGTGACTCCCTCGAGGTTGGCGTGGTTCAGGTTGGCCCCCGCGAGCTTGACGCTCAACATTAGGGCTCCCGCCAGATTGGCCCCCGCCAGGTTGGCCTGGCTGAAGTCGGTCCAAATAAATTGATCGTTCGGCCGCTCAAAACCCGACAAATCGAGGCCCGCGAGCTTCGTTATGCACAAACCACCAGGAGTGAGATCTTCGAGCATGGCGGCGGAAACAATGGCGCCTTCAAGATTCGTGCCCGAAAAGTTCGCATTGGACAGGTTTACCCCTGTAAGATTGGCGCCGCCGAGGTTGCAGTCGGTAAGTTGCGCCCCCATCAGATTCGCGCCGGTCAGGTCGGCCCAGCGAAGATCGGCCTCGTGGATGTTCGTGTTCACCAGAGTCGCATTCGTGAGCCGGGCATGTTGAAGACTCACGGGATCAATAAACACCGATTCGGTCAGATCGACTCCCGCAAGATCGGCGTAGTCAAGAAACGGAGTGAGATTGCCGCTGAGGGTGTGGCCGGGATAGTACATGCTGTAATAAAAGGCGTCGTACGGCCAAAAATCTTGGGTAGAGTAAACGTGATACGGCCCAAAATCCTCGTCGGTGATCCACTCCTCGTTGTCCCACCGGCAGATGGCCCCCTGGGTCGGGCCCGGCACAAGGGCGAAACCGAAAAGAATCCATGCCGCGAGCAAAGGGACTAGGCGTCGTGCGGACCGTGGCGTCATCTCATATCCTCCAGGTGATGAAGCGAGCGTTTCCAATGCAACGGCGTTAACCAGACGGCCCATGGGCGGTCATGCCGCGCCGGGAGCGAATCAACTGAGGCCAATCCTAATGGTCAGGCTGCGAGTGGTCAAGCTACCGGGGGGGCGATTCAAGAAGGAACGCCGTTCAATCGCTCTTGACCCGGGGCGAATGGCGGTCCTATACTGCCCGCCCGGGCCTGCTCCCACGATGGGGATCGTCCCGCCGTGTAAATCTTGACCCAGCCACGGTTTATGGAGGAACCGAAATGACCCGCCCCAATAGTCCCTCAACAAAAAGCGACCGGCCCGCGCGTCCCTGGCGGCGGGTTGGCATGATTCTGGCCGGCGTGCTTGTGCTGGCCGCCGTCTCGACGATTCGCTATTACTGGTCGGCCGAACCGGCCACCGCGCAAGTGCCCGGCGGCATGACGCGCGGCGATCGGGCCCAGGCGGCCCAATATGCCCAGCAAGCTTCGCGGTCGCAATCGGGTGCGCCGGCGGCCGAAACGAAGCTCGACGTCGTCGCCAAAGTGAACGGCGAGGCGATCACGCGGCTCGACCTGGCCCGCGAGTGCCTGCGCCACTACGGCGAGGAAGTGCTGGAAAACTACGTCAACAAGCGATTGATTGCCATGGAATGCAAGGCCCGGGGCATTCAGATCAGCCGCGAGGACGTCGCGGCCGAAATCGAGCGGATGGCCAAGCATTTCAATCTCTCGGTCCAGCAGTGGTACAAGATGCTCGAACAGGAGCGGGGCATCAATCCGGCGCAATACGCCAACGACATCGTTTGGCCGACCGTGGCGCTGCGGCGGCTGGCGGCCGACCAATTGCAGGTCTCCGAGGCGGAGCTGCGCGAGGCCTACGAAACCCAGTTCGGCCCCGCGGTCAAAGCGCGGCTGATCGCCTGCAAGGAAAAGCAAAAAGCCGAGGCGGTTCGCACCGAAGTGGCGGCCAATCCCGACGACTTCGGCCGCCTGGCCAAGAAGTATTCGGAAGACGCCCCCAGCGCCAGCGACATGGGCTGGATTCCCCCGGTGCGCCGCCACGGCGGACCGAAGGAAATCGAACAAGCCGCTTTCACCATGCAAGACGGCCAGATCTCGCCCGTCATTCCCGTCGGCGGGCAATACGTGATTCTCAAGCGCGAACAGGGCATCGAACCGCGCCAGGTTCCCTTCAACCAGGTCGCGCCCCAGCTCAAGCACATGCTCGAAGAGCGCAAAGTTCGCGGCGTCGCCCACGAGGTCTTCAAGACCCTGCAAGAAAAGGCCCACGTCGAATACTATCTAAAAGACCCGAACCGGCGCGACTCGGGCATCGCGGCCGTGCTCAACGGCGAGAAGATCACCGTCGCCCAGTTGCAGGAGGAGTGCATCGAGCGCCACGGCAAGGAAGTGCTCGAGGGAACGATCAACCGCAAACTAATCGAGCAAGCGTGCAAGAAAGGCAACATCACCGTGACCAAGGAGGAACTCGCGGCCGAGGTTCGCCGCGCGGCCAAGGTTTCGGTCCCTCCGCGCTCGGACGGCTCGCCCGACGTCGAGGCCTGGATCAAACTGGTGACCGAAAAACAGGGCGTCAGCTACGACGTCTACATGCACGACTCGGTCTGGCCCTCGTTGGCGCTGCGCAAACTCGTCGGCGACACAACCAAGGTGACCGAAGAGGACGTCCGCCGCGGGTTCGAGGCCAACTACGGTCCCCGGGTCCGCTGCCTGGCCATCGTGTTCTCCGATTTGCGCATGGCCCAGCGCGTCTGGAAAGTGGCCCGCGACAAATATCAGGCGCTGGCCGATGCCCGGGCACGGCAGGTTTCCTCGGGCATGAACGACCAACAGGCGTCGGCGCTGTTTTTGGAGAGCTACCAAGACTTTTTCGGCGATCTGGCCGAGCAGTATTCGATCGAGCCGGGCAGCCGCAAGCTCCGGGGCCAGGTGCCGCCGATCCAGAAATGGGGTAGCCAGCCGGTCCTCGAAAAGGAAGCTTTCGCCCTGTCGCCCGGCGAGTTGTCGGGCATCATCCAGGTCGACGACAAGTTCGTCGTGCTCTACTGCCAGGGCATGACCACCCCCGTGGCCGTCGATCCAGCGTCGGTCCGCGATCTGATCATCGAGGACATCCGCGAGAAGAAGCTCTACCTGGCCATGGACGAATACTACCAGCGATTGCAGGACTTCGCCACAATCGACGATTTTCTGAACGGCAAAACCCAATCGCCCGAGAAACAACTCCGCGCGTCGGGCAACGTCCCCAACCTGCAACCCATGCCGGCGCGGCGGTAGAGCAAAGCGGCAGCGACGACTGGAGGACGGGGATTTCGGTGAGCGGCTATCGCATCGTCTTTGTCGCGCGGCGGTTCTGGCCCGAGTGGGACGGCGCGTCGCGCACGCTCGGGGCGCTGGCGGCGGCGCTGGTCGAGCGCGGCTGGCGGGCGACGGTGCTCACGGTCCAGCAGTATCCCCGCTGGTCGGCCATGCTCCGGTGGCGCGGCGTCGCGGTCGTCCGGTTCCCACTGGATCCAACGAGCCGCCGGGGCGAGGCCGGCTATGTGCGAAGCCTCGGCCGATGGTTCCGCGAGCACCGCGGCGAGTACGATCTGGTTTACGTCGCTGGGCTGCGCCACGACGCCCATGCCGTGCTCGGGGCGGTCGGGCGCGGCGTGCCGGTCGTGCTCCGCGCGGAGACGACCGGCCGATGGGGCGATTGCCTCTGGCAGATCGACGCCCGAGACGGCCGGCGGATCAAACAGCGAACCATGCGCGCCGCGGCACTGATCGGTCCGAGCGAACAGGCCCGGCACGAACTGATCGCGGCCGGATATCCCCGCGACCGGGTTCACTTTATTCCCTATGGCGTGCCGACACAGCCGCCGCGCGACGCGGCCGGCCGGACCACGGCCCGGCGCTGGCTGGCCGCCGATCGACCCGAGCTGGCGCTGACCGACGCGGCGCCGCTGGCGGTGTTTGTGAGCCGGCTGGACCACGGCCGGGGGCTTGACGTGCTCTTGGCCGCGTGGCGGGGGGTCGCCGCGCGGCGGCCTCACGCGCGGCTGTGGCTGGTCGGCCACGGCCCATGGCAAGCTACGCTTCAGCAGCGGATCGACGCGGCCGGACTGGACGGCCGCGTGACGCTGGCGGGCCGGTTCGACGAAGTCGATACCCTGCTGTCAGCCGCCGACGTATTCGTCTCACCGTCGCCGGAAGCCGATCTTTCGGTGGCCCTGATCGAGGCGATGGCCGCCGGGCTGCCCGTCGTGGCGTGCGATCGGGCATGCAACCGCGAGGCGGTCGACAACGAGCGACAGGGGTTGTTGGTCCCCCCGGGCGACGCGGACGCCCTGGCGTCCGCGTTGGGCCGGCTGATCGACCAGCCCGAACTGGCGCGGCGACTCGGCGCGGCGGCCCAAGTTCGCGCCAACGAGCGTTTCGCTCTTGCCAAGATGGTCGACGCGCAGGTAACGTTGTTTGAGCAATGGTTGGCCCCGAGAGAAACCGAACCGCGCCCGTTAGGAAGCAGCCAGCCCAGCGGAGTGAGAACGTGTTTTGAAACTAACGGTTGAGGCTTTTGTGTCCCTGTCCCTTGGAGGGCCACGCTCCGTCGTGGCCGCAAACAGCCGGGAAAACGGACGTGACGGAGCACATGCCTCCAGGATTGCCGCTCCCTGACGGTCGCGGTTCGGTATTATTTGGACGGTCGTGGTTCGGTATTGTTAGGAACGAAGCACCTTGAAGCGACGCATACTCGAAATCATCCCAACGCTGGTCCGCGGCGGCGCCGAGAAGCAGATGACGCTGCTCGCCGCGCGGCTGCCTCGCGACGAGTTCGACGTGCACGTCTGCGCGTTGACTGCCGGCGGGCCGTTGGCGGCCGATCTGGACGCGGCCGGCGTGCCGACCACGGTCATCGGCAAACGCTGGAAGCTCGATCCGGGCGCCTACTGGCGGCTCAAGAGCCACATCGCCCGGCTGCAGCCCGAACTGATCCACACGTGGATTTTCGCGGCCGACGCCTACGGCCGCGCGGCGGGGCTGGCGTGCGGCGTTCGCCGCCTGGTCTGCGGGCTGCGATGCGTCGATCCGTGGAAAAGCGGCTGGCAGTTGGCCATCGATCGCTATCTGGCGCGGCAAACCACGCGAATCGTGGCCAACAGTCCGGGCGTCCGGGAATTCTACGTCCGCAAGGGACTGCCGGCCGAGCGGATCGAGGTGATTCCCAACGGGGTTGAGCCGTTGCCCCCGAGCCCGGCGACGCGCGCGGAAATTCTCGCCGAGCTGGGGCTGCCGGCCGACGCGCGGCTCGTCGGGCTCGTCGGGCGACTCTGGCCGCAAAAGCGAGTGAAGGACGCGATTTGGGCGGCCGACCTGCTCAAAGTGATTCGCAAGGACGTTCACCTGCTGATCGTCGGCGACGGTCCCCAGCGCCAACAGCTCTGGCGCTACCGCGACCAGGTCGAGATTCGCGACATGGTCCACTTTTTAGGCGAGCGCGGCGATCTGGCACAGTTAACGCCCCATTTCGACGTCCTCTGGTCCACCAGCGGCTATGAAGGTCAATCGAACGCCGTGATGGAAGCCATGTCGGCCGGCGTGCCCGTCGTGGCCACCAACATCCCGGGCACGCGCGACCTGGTTGTCGACGGGCAGACGGGCTACCTGTTTCCGGTCGGCAATCGGGCCATGCTGGCCAAGCAAACCAATCGCATCCTCGACGACCCCGATCTGGCCCGGCGACTCGGCCGGGCGGCCCTGCAACGCATGGCCGACCAGTTCACGGTCGAACAAATGGTCGAGCGTTACGCCGAACTGTATCGAAGAATTTTACCGTAGGCCGGGTCGCAACCCGGCAAAAAACCAGTAGGTCAGGCTGTGCCTGACAGCAGCGATTTTTGGGTCATTATTGTCAGGCACAGCCTGACCTACGAATCTCAATCCGCGGTTTTTGCCCCCCAAATCCCAAAATCCCCAATCCCCAAATCCCCATGTGCGGCATCACCGGCGCGGTTTGGAATGATCCGGCGCGGGCCGTCGACGGCGAAACGCTTCGACGGATGACCGACGCGCTGCGCCACCGAGGGCCGGACGACGAGGGGGCTTACCGCTCGGAGTTCCACGCACGGCCCGGCCGCGACGCCTTGCCTGGCGTGGCGTTGGGCCACCGCCGATTGTCGGTAATCGATCTGGCCGGCGGCCACCAACCGATGGCCAACGAGGACGAGACTGTCTGGCTCGTCGCGAACGGCGAGATCTACAACTACCGCGAGCTGCGCCGCCGGCTCGAAGGGGGCGGCCACCGCTTCCGCACCGATTGCGACAGCGAGGTCATCGTCCATCTCTACGAGGACGAGGGGCCCGACATGCTCGGCCACCTCGACGGCATGTTCGCCCTGGCCGTTTGGGACGCGCGACGGGGCCAGTTGCTCCTGGCCCGGGACCGGCTGGGCCAAAAACCGCTGGTCTACCGCCACGAGCCGGACCGGCTGCTCTTCGCCAGCGAGCTGAAAAGCCTGCTGGAAGTGGCCGACGTGCCGCGCGAGATCGATCCGCGGGCACTGGACGAGTATCTCACCTATCAGTACGTGCCCTACCCGCGAACCATCCTGCGGGGCATCGCCAAATTGGCGCCGGCCCACTATTTGATCTATCGCGACGGCGAGTTGGCGATGGGCCGCTATTGGGATCCCGACTTCAATGTTGAATCGGACCGGCCCCGCGACGAGCTGGTCGAGGAACTCCGCACCACGTTGACCGAGGCGGTTCGCGCGCGGCTGCAAAGCGACGTGCCGCTGGGAGCGTTTCTGTCGGGCGGGGTCGACTCAACGATCATCGTCGGCCTCATGCAGCGGCTGAGCAACCAGCCGGTCCGAACCTTCTCGATCGGATTTCCCGTGGCCGAATACGACGAAACGCGCTATGCGCGGCTGGCCGCCGAACGGCTGGGAACGGTCCACGAGGAATTTCGGGTCGAGCCCCAGGCAATCGACGTGCTCGAAAAGCTCGTCTGGCATTTCGACGAACCGTTTGCCGACAGCTCGGCCGTGCCCACGTGGTACGTGTCGGAGTTGACCCGGCAACACGTCACGGTGGCCCTGACCGGCGACGGGGGCGACGAACTGTTCGCCGGCTATCCGCGTTATCGGGCCGTCCGGCTGGCCGACTATTTCGACCGGCTGCCGGCGCCGGTCCGCCGACTCGCGGCCGGCCGCTGGTGGCAGAATCTGCCGGCCAGTCCTCGGCAAAAATCCCGCCTCCGACAATGGAAGCGATTCGTTGAAGTCCTGGGGCAGTCCCCCCTGCGGCGCTATATGGACTGGATCTCGATCTTCAACGAAACCCGACGCGCCGAGTTGTACACCGACGCTTTCGTCGCGCGATTACCCAACATCGACCCAATCGAATGGCTCTGGGCGTCGGCCGCACGGAGCGCCGGGCGCGATCCGGTGACCATGATCAGCCTCACCGATCTGGCGACCTACCTCCCCTGCGATTTGATGACCAAGGTCGACATCGCGTCGATGGCCCAGGGACTGGAGTGCCGCCAACCGTTTTTAGACCATCGGGTGGTGGAACTGGCCGCGCGGATTCCGGTAAAATACAAACTGCGTGGCCACCGAGGCAAACGCATCCTGGTCGAGACGTTTGCCGACCTGATTCCCAGAGCCATACAACATCGCCGCAAAATGGGGTTTGGCGTGCCGTTGGACGCATGGTTCCGCGGGCCGCTGGCCGAATTTGCAAGGGAAATTCTGCTCGATTTAAGAACCGAGCAACGCAACTACTTTCGCAGCGCAACGGTGCGAAGACTGATCGAGGATCATCAGGCAGGCCGGTTCGACCATAGCTATCGCCTCTGGGCATTGTTGGTGTTCGAGCTGTGGCAGCGACGATGGATCGACTGATCCGGGAATAATCCGGGGAAATAGGAGCCGGTCTATAAGGATTACCCCTATTGACCGGCACGAAAGCGACATTCTTAACAATCTGTAATTTTGGTAAGACGCGAATAAATAACAAGTTGCGGCGTTTTTGTTGAGTTCTTAACGTGAGTTTGGTCTTGTTGAACTGCGTAATATAGCCGATAGAAAGAAAGTTGGGGAAGGCTGGTAGAATTTAACGATGAATTCGGCGAGAGACGCAATCATGAAAGACACGGTGGCGGTGATTCTGGCTGGCGGCAAGGGGCTGCGTCTGGAACCGTTGACTCGCGATAGGGCCAAACCGGCCGTACCCTTCGGCGGGGCCTATCGGATCGTCGATTTCACGTTGTCCAACTGTCTTAACAGTGGTCTGCGAAAAATCCTCCTTCTGACCCAGTACAAGGCGGCCAGCCTCACGCGGCACGTCCACCGGGGCTGGCAACACTATTTCTGCCGCGAACTGGGGGAATTCGTCGACGTGGTTCCTCCCCAGCAGCGGATCGACGAACATTGGTATCGGGGAACGGCCGACGCCGTCTACCAGAACATCTACACCATCGAAAAAGAGCGGCCCGAATATACGGTGATCCTGGCCGGCGACCATATCTACAAGATGAATTACCGCAAGATGGTCGAGGCCCACGTCGCGAACCAGGCCGATTTGACGATCGGGGCCTTGCGCGTGCCGATCGACCAAGCGCGCCACCGCTTCGGCGTGATGCAGATCGATCCGGCCGAGCGCGTCGTCGGGTTCGAGGAAAAGCCGGCCAATCCCAAGCCGACGCCCGACAACCCGGATTATTGCTACGCCTCGATGGGCATTTACGTGTTCACGACGCGGTTCTTGTTCGAGCAGTTGTGCCAGGACGCGACGCGGCCGGGCAGTTCGCACGATTTCGGCGGCGACGTCATTCCGTCGATCATCGAGACGCATCGGGTTTTCGCCCATCCGTTCTTGGACGAGAATCGCAAGGAGAGCGCATACTGGCGCGACGTCGGAACGCTGGATGCTTACTACGAAGCCAACATGGACCTGGTGGCGGTCGATCCGCTGCTGAACATCTACGACGACCAGTGGCCGCTTCGCACGTTTCTGCCCAATTATCCCCCGCCGAAGTTCGTCTTCGCCGCCGCCGAACGCCGCGGCTACGCCATGGACAGCATCGTGTGCCTGGGATCGATCGTCTCGGGGGGACAGGTGCGCCGGTCGATTTTGGGCTCGAATACCCGGGTCAACAGCTACGCCAAGGTCGACGAGTCGATTTTGTTCGAGGGAGTCAACGTCGGGCGCCACGCCAAGGTCCGCCGCGCGATCATCGACAAGGGCGTCTGCCTGCCGCCCCATTTCGAGGTGGGTTACGATAACGAGCTGGACCGGCGGCGCGGATTCACCGTGACCGAAAGCGGCGTGACGGTCATCGCCAAGACCGACGTCATCGGCCCATGCGAACCCTCCGAGGGCGCGAACATGGAAGTCCACGAAACGCTGACCGACGGAATCTAATTCGCATGAACGCGAAGCAACAAGCAAAATATGAGGCGAGGGCAAGGATCATCAAGGCCCTGGCCCATCCCACGCGGTTGTTCATCGTCGACGAGTTGTCGAAGCACGACCAGCGGTGCGTGTGCGAGCTGACCGAGATGATCGGCGCCGACATGTCGACCGTTTCCCGACACCTCTCCTTGCTGAAAAACGCCGGGATTATCGAGGACGAAAAACGCGGAGCGATGGTCTACTACCGCCTTCGCATGGGGTGCGTTCTGAAATTCTTCGACTGCATCGAGTCGGTCCTCGCCCACAACGCCGAAAACCAGCGGCAGTTGCTCGGCTGAACGCGGCCGCCGAAAAGTGCCCGTGGCATGGCCGAATCGCCCCACCCCTCCTTGGCGGCATCTCCCGATCAAAATCTCTCCGCGCCCCCGGCGAATACCCAAACAGACCAAAATCGGTTATAATAACGGTTGCCTTATCTATGCGAGGGGTCGGTGCTCGGGAAAACCTGGGCGCCGTGGGAGTGAGTGCGACCCTGGGGGCTCGGACTCGTGCCGGCCGCGCGGGTTGCGTGGACATACAACGGGCGCCTTGGGGCGGGTGCTTTTTCTGGGGATCTATTCTCATGCGGCATCTCTTCGTGATTCTCGGGTTGTTCCTGGCGATGTCGCCCCGAGCTGCTTGGGCCGACATTCTTTTCTATATGCTTTCCGAGGGCCACGTTTATCAGTTCGAAGGCGAGGCAAAAGTGGATTCCGGGCGGACCGTCACGTTCCGGCACCCCGAATTCGGAATTTTCTATTTCAGCTATGATCGCGTGAAGTTTTTCAAGGCTCCCTCGACGTTTTCCCTTGCCCAAGCGAAACTTCGAAAGGCAAAAGAGGATCCGAAAGACTGCCTCGATGCGGCCCGATGGTGCTTGCACCACGGCCAGCTCAATAAATTTTACGAGGCGGCTTCCGCGGCTTGGCGCGCCGACCGCAATCATCCGACCGTGAAGCGGCTGGTGCGCCTGAAGCAAAAAATGGAGGCGCCGCTGCCGATCGACAAAAAACAAGAAGGAGAGATTCTCAAATACATCAAGGTCGCGAAGGACATGGAATTCGCCCACAGCAAGCACTTCTTGCTGGCGCACAACATGAAAGGCCGCGATAGCTGCACGATGAAGCGCCGTGGAAAACGGCTCTCGCCCGCCGAGGAACGATTGGAATTGCTCGAGAAGGTTTACGAAAGCTTTCTGATCAAATTTTACCTGGAGGGCTCCGAGTTGGAGATTCCCAAGGAGCGGCTGATGGTTTGCGTGTTCGCCGAAAAGAACGACTTTTCGGCTTTCTGCGACGCGGCCATCGGCAAGGGAACCAAGCCGGCCGGACTTTACGACAAACGCTCGAACATCGCCGTTTTTTACGATCAGGGCACCCATGAAGTCTTCAAGGGATTCGACCAAGCAAAAAAACAAATCGCCGAACTAGTGCGGCAAGCCAAAAACGCGCGCAGCCCGATGGCCGGCGAACTGGTCCGATACTCCAAATCGCTCGACCTCTTGATCGAAGTATACAAACTGAATCAGGACATCGAAGTCGTCACTCACGAGTGCACGCACCAGATGGCCGCCAATACGATGCTCATGCCCAATAAGACGGGCACGCCCGTCTGGGTCGCCGAGGGCATCGCCACCTATTTCGAGTCGCCCAGGGAAGCCGCCTGGGCCGGCATCGGCACCGTGAACGAAGACCGCTTGGCGCTCTATCGGGCCTTATCCGGCGACACGGAACACTGTAACATTGAGTTTGTCGCTTCCGACAACGTCTTCATGCAAGCCGGCAGTTACGGGTCGCTGTTGCACGCCTACGGCCAGGCCTGGGCACTGACCCACTTCCTCATGGCCGAGCATTTCGACCAACTCATGGAGTTCTACCGCCACCTGGCTGCGCGGGTAAGCAAGACCGAGAAGCCGTTCCCGCCGAAAAAAAACCTCGAACTGTTCAAGAAAGTATTCGGCGACGACCTCGACGCGCTCAATGCCCAATGGCACCGCTACATGCGCTCGCTCAAAACCGACGTCGAACGGATCGTGGCCGGAGAATAGATAGAACTCAGCGCGGCGGAAATTTGCGCACCGGCCGTTCAGCCAAGAATCCGCTTCCAGCGATCGAGGTTCCACTGAGCTTTTTCGGCCGGGGTCATGCGACTGAAGTCGGGCTCGTCGGCCGTCTTGGGAACCGTGGGCGATTGGGGCCGTGGTTCGTCGGCGGGCAATCGCGCTGCGCGGCCGCCGTAGCTCGTGGCCGTCTTCGTCCGCCGCAAGTCCTCGTCGAGCGGGCGATAAGGCCGGATGCCCAGCTTGGCCAGGTCGCCGTGATACGCGCGGACCGCCTCGGCCGGCTCGATCTGATCGTCGGCCACCGCGCGCAGGTACTTGATGAACGTCAACTGATGTTCCGCGTGGTTGATCTTCCGGCCGTATAGCGCCACACGCGCGCCGTGCTTCTTGGCTTCCCAAAGCATGTGAAAGGCGTCGTACGTCGTGCCCGACGAGCCGCCCAAAATACCCACCACCAGCGACCGGTCGTAGCCGGCCAGGGCTTCCATGGCCGCGGGCCCGTGGTAGGGAATTTTCAGAAACAGCGGCCGGCCGCGGCTGGTCACGCCGGCCAACGCGCGGACGATGTGATCGCCGACGAATCGCGCCGCGTCGGTCGGCCGATGATCGCCGGGCGCGTTCGGATCGAAAACTTCCAAAAAATGCCGAAAACCCTTGGCCTCGGCTTCCAACCGGAACGTTTTATACTCGTCGAGCGTGTGACAGTCGCGCTGGGCGTCGTTGTTGAGCGTGATGGAATAGAGCCCCAGGTCGGCGCCCCGGGCGCGTTCGCTCGGCGCGCATTCGGCCTTGCCGCACATGATGTGGTCGATCGTGGCCGTGCGAAACGGCAGCGACGGCTGCTCGCCGTAGCGGCCCGTCCCCGAGGCCAGCCAAATGTCGGTCGTGTCGTTGGCCCGAACGGCCGGCGTGACATGACTCGCGTCGAATAGCCGCTCCTGAATCGTCAAAATTTCGTTGGTGCTGGCGCTGGTGAGCATGATGTCGACCAGCCCCTGGGCGACGATTTCTCGCATCAACTGGCGATACTCGGCCAGCGTGCGAAATCGGGCCTCGTCGGCGTGGTGCTCGGGGCTTTTGCCGGGCGCGGCTAGCCCAAAGGCCATGTCCGCGTCCTTGGCGTCGGCCAGGATGAAATCCTTCGACGAGGGATCGGCGAAAATATGTGCCAGCTTTTGATCGAGAGATTTTTGCATGGTGGGTGATTACTGTCCGTCGCGGGTAAAATTCGACACGAGCACGTCGCGCAACAGGGCCATGGCCTGGTCGGTCCGTTCGGTGGCGATGGCGACGATGCTTTTGCCTCCCTCGCGGCGAATGATCCGAATGCTGCGCAAGTTGATTTGGGCTTCCTTCAGTCGCCGGGTGATCCGGGCCAACTCGCCCGGCCGATCGTCCAACTGCACGACGATGGCGTCCTCGCTGATGGCGTGAAAAGGCGTTTGCGCCAGGGCGCGAAGCGCCTCGTCGTATTTGTCGACCGTGAGGATGGTCACGCCGGAGCCGGCGATCGTCTCGGCCGACATGGTTTCGATGTTCACGCCGGCGGCCGCCATCGCCTCGGATATCTCGGCCACGACGCCCGCCCGATCCTCGCTGATAATAATGATTTGCTTCATGGGATTTCTTTCATCTCAACCGTATTTCACGATGTCGTCGACCAACCGGTCGATCTGGCTTCGCACGACGTGCGGCATGGTGATCAAGTGGGCGATGGGGCCTTGCACGGCCAGTTGCCACCGGCCGACCACTTCGTCCGACGGCCGGTTCATGACGACCGTGTTCGAGTGGGCATGACGCCAGACGGTGCGTCCGACCGCGCGCAACCGTTCAATGGCGTAATCGGCCACGTCGAAACAATACCGCACCCGCTCGCGGTATCCCTCCAATCCTATCGTACGAAAAGCATACCACAGAAACAACGGGGCGATCGCGTTTCTCGAGCCCAAAATAGTCGTGTCCATCGTCCCGACGTACTCGATGCTCCGGGCGATCCGGTCGACGTGGGCCCGCTTGGCCAGCACCACGCCGCAGGGGATGGGCGCCCCAATGAGCTTGTGGCCGCTGATCGACATGCTGTCGAGCCCGGCGCGAAAATCCCACGGCGGCGGGTCGTCGACGAACGGCAGAATCATGCCGCTCAGGGCGGCGTCGGCGTGAATATAGTGCCGATGAATGGCCAGGTCGTCGAGAATCTGGCGAATGCCGGCCAGATCGTCGATCGCCCCCTTCATCGTCGTCCCAACGTTGGCGAAGATGATCGGCGGCACGTCGCGGTGGATGTTGATCGTCTCGCGCAAGTCCTCCAGATCCATCCGCCCGTCCGGCTGGCTCTTAATCATGATGTTGCGGACGTGCAAACACCGCAAAATCTTGTTGACCGAGTAATGGGTATCCTCCGAATAGTAAACCAGCCCGTCGGGATACAACTCCCGGCCGAGGAAAATCCCATACATGTTTCCCTCGGTTCCCCCGCAGGAAACGTAGCCCCAGGCCTGGTCCTCGGGAATGTGCGTCAGCTTCTGGAATATTTCGAGCACCTCACGCTCGAACAAGTGCGTGTTCAAGTGATAGTTGCTCGGAACATAAGGATCGCCGACGTTGTTGATCGGGTGACTCAGAAACCGATACAACGGCGCGTAGTCGAAAAAAGCGTTGCACGGATAGCCAATGAAAAAATCGGCCTCGCGCTCAACCATCGCGTACAAATCGTCGAGCCGCTTTTGATCCTCAGGCGACAACCTGGGAAAAGTCGTGGGTTGCTGCATCATCTCACCACAAGGGGCCATGGTCCTGAATAGAACGTTATTCTAGCCTCCGGCCCGGATTGAGCCAAAAGGACTTTTTGTGTTTTCCAAAGCGATCACCCCAATCGAGGTATTCCCCAAACCGAACCGCGACCGTCAGGGAGCGGCAATCCTGGAGGGACGTGCTCTGTCACATCCGTTTCCCGGCTGTTTGCGGTCACGACGGAGCGTGGCCCTCCACAGAACAGGGGCACAAAACACTCAACTATCCATTTCAAAACACGTTCTCAGGACCACCCTGCGGCCCGATACCACGCGAAGGTTTGCCGAAACCTTTCCGCCAGGGATGTTTCGGGGGTGAAACCCAACTCGGTATTCGCCGCCCTCGGGCTGCAGGTCCACGAGCCGGCTGTGATTTCCCGCGTCTTGTCCCAATTGAGATAGAGCGGTCGCCGGGTAACGCGGGAATACGCCTCGATCGTGCCCGCGACCAGCCAGGCCAGCGGTTTGGGAATCGTAAGGATGATCATGTGCCGGCGGCCCATCGAGTCGGCAACCAGTCGTCCCACTTCGGGCCAGGTGGGCGTTTCTTCGGTTGCGGCGAAATAACAACCGACGGCGCGCGTGTCGTCGGTCTCGTCGACCGTGATTCGCTTACCCCGCTGGGCCGCCAGACGGATCAGTCGGCACAAATCCTCGACGTGGATCAACGAGAACTGATGCCGCCGGCCGCTCACATTCATATGAGTGGCCAACGTCCGCACCGATCGGAACATGAGATGCCCGTCGACGTCGGCCGGACCGAAAACAATCGCCGGCCGGACAATGGTCGTCGGCACTCGATCGGCCAGCGCGCGAAGCGCCCGCTCGCCGGCCAGCTTGCTGCGGCCGTACTTTGATACAGGCTGCGGCGGGTCGCGCTCGACGCGCGGCTGCCCGGGCCGCGAGGGGCCGCAAGCCGCCAACGACGACACGTAGACCAGCACGGGCGGATCGGCCTGCTCGGCGCACGCCTCGCCGACACGGCGCGTGCCCTGCTCGTTGACCTCTTCGAGCAAGGACGGCCGAAGGGCCTTGGTGGCGCCGGCCACGTGATAAACGACCGTCTGTCCCCCGACCGCCCGGCGGATGGCCTCGCGGTCCGAAAAACCCTCGAAAAAAACAAGCCGCGCGCCGGTGGCTTCGAGTCGCGCCAACTGCGGGCCCCGGCGAACCAGGCAGGTAACCTCGTCGCCCTGGGCCTGGAGCATCTCGACGAGATTCGAGCCCACGAATCCATTCGCCCCGGTTACCAGCACGCGATCCATGATTAACCCTGTTGTTTCCAGTAGTTCCCATCACACCACGTGCAAGGGGACATCCTCATACCGCCATAATTCGTTAACCGCACCCACGCGCCTTGACGCGATTGTTCCAACTTCGTTAAAATCCCGAGGTTGCGACTTGAACCCTCGTTTTCCCCTATTATCCCCGACAGGTAGCCGACCATGCCTTCCCGCGTCGCCGTTATACCAGTTGACTCGCGTCGGGAAAAGAAAGATTTCTTGCGGTTTCCCTGGGCGCTCTACAAGGACGACCCGAACTGGATTCCGCCGCTGCGAGGCAACGAGAAGGAATTGGTCGGCTATCGGCCCCATCCATTCTACGAGAGCAATCAAATCCAGACGTTCGTGGCCCGGCGTTCCGGCGAGGTGTGTGGTCGAATCGCGGCGTTGGTGAACCAGGGACACATCGATCGCTACCAGGATCGCCGCGGTTTTTTCGGTTTTTTCGAGTGCGTCGACGACCAGGAAGTGGCCAACGCCCTGTTCGACGCGGCCCGGGCATGGCTGGCCGAGCGCGAGATCCACGCGATGCGCGGGCCCGCGAATCCGTCGCTCAACCACACGGTGGGGCTGTTGGTCGAGGGATTCGACCAGCCGCCGACGTTCATGATGACGTACAACCCCCCCTATTACGAGCGGCTTATCGAGGGATACGGATTCCGCAAATCGCAGGACCTCTATTCGTATTGGGGCCATATCGACATGCTGCCGACGATTAACGAGCGGCTCTCGCCCATCTCAGAGCAAATCGTCGAGCATTTGGGCCTCAAAATCCGGCCGATGGATCGTGCCCATTTCGACCGGGACGTCACGACCTTTCTGAAAATCTATAACTTGTCGTTGGTGAACACGTGGGGTTTCGTGCCCATGTCGGACGCCGAGGTTCTCCATATGGCCAAGGGGCTGCGTCATTTGATGGCGCCCGAACTCGCGCTGGCAGCAGAGGTCGACGGTCGGGTAATAGGCGCCGTGTTCGGCCTGCCCGACTACAATCCCCGCATCCGCCGGATCGACGGCCGGCTTTTCCCGTTCGGTTTTTTGCGGCTGTTGCGCAACAAGCAGAGCATCAAGCGGATTCGGCTGATCAGCACGAACGTCCTGCCCGAATACCAGCGCATGGGCGTCGGCCTGGTTCTGTTGAGTTCGCTGGTTCCCATCGCCTTGGAGTGGGGTATTCAGGAAGCCGAGTTTTCCTGGGTGCTCGAATCCAATTCGCTCTCGCGCGGCAGCCTCGAAAAGGGCGGCGCGAAGCGAGACAAGACCTATCGCGTTTACGACTGGAACGGCGAGAGCGACTCGCCATAATTTAAGTTCCGCAGAACTGCCCATGGATCGGCCATCGCCTCTTCCGACGGTTTCACACGACTCGAGCGCCGAGGCTAGGGCAGCGGCCGCGCCCGTCGAAATCCGCCAGGTTGCCACGCGGCGCGATCTGGACCGGTTCGTCAAAATGCCCTGGTCGATCCAGGCGAACGATCCCCATTGGGTGCCGCCGCTGCTGGTCGAGGCCAAGGAGTTTCTCAATCCCCGAAAACATCCCTTCTACGGCCACGGCGCCGCGGCCACGTTTCTGGCCGTCCGCGACGGCCGGGTCGTCGGGCGCATCATGGCCAGCGACGACCCAAACTTCAACGCCCAACACGGCATGAACGTCGGCTGCTTCGGACTTTTCGAATCGATCGACGATCCGGCGGTCGCCCATTCGCTTTTGGACGCGGCAGCCGGCTGGCTCGGCGCGCGGGGACGAACCGTGATTCGAGGACCAATCGACTACTCGACCAATTATCCCCTGGGACTTTTGGTCGACGGTTTCGACACGCCTCCCCGGATCATGATGAACCACAATCCGCCCTACTACGCCCCCTTGCTGGAGTCGTGGGGTCTGGCGAAAGCCAAGGACCTTTATTGCTGGTGGTTTCTCGACCCGCACGACATGGTCCGCAAGTGGCGGCCGCGGATCGAGCGGATCGCGGCGCGGACGGGCGTGCGCGTCCGGCCGTTTCGCGTCGACGATTTCGACGCCGACGTCCAGCGGTGCCGCGACGTCTACAACCAGTCGCGCGTCGACAATTGGGGCTTCGTGCGGCTGACCGACGCCGAATTTCGTTATTTCGCCAAGCAAATGGCGCAACTGGCCATTCCCGAACTGGTGTTGCTGGCCGAGATCGGCGACCGGCCCGTCGGTTTCTCGATCACCCTGCCCGACGTGAACGAAGCGATTGCCCCCTTGAACGGCCGGCTGACGACGTTCGGGCTGCCGATCGGCCTGCTGCGGCTCATCCACCGAATGAAACACGTCAAGACGGCCCGCATGCTCGTGCTCGACCTGCTCGATGGCTATCGGCGCCGCGGCATCAGCGAACTATTGATCCTCAAAACGCTCGATTACGGCAAAAACACCATCGGCTACACCGGCGCTGAACTGAGCTGGACCCTCGAAGACAACTACCTCATCAACCGAACCATCGAAGCCGTCGGCGGACAGCGCTACAAAACCTATCGGGTGTACGAGCGGGGAATCGGGGGTTAGGATTCGCTTCTTCCCGCGGCTCCACAGGAGTACGACTCGGTTATCGTGCTCCCAAGAGGGGATTGCCAACCAGCCCATCCCGACGTCATAATGGGTGGTATCCAAGGAACCGGAATCCACGGCGAATAAGCCGTGGAAGTGGACGTTTCGAGCAGTCTCGCTTGAAACAAAAGGCAATCGCGGGCGGCGTTGGCTCCCGAACGAGAGTTCTGGCTGGGGATCGGGTCCCATGTTCCTTCCTTACAATACCGACGCTCCGATCTACCATTGGCCGTTCGCCACTGTCGGGTTGATCGCGGTCAACACGGTCGTGTTTTTCGGCGCGGCGTTTTCGCCGGACGACGCCGTATCGTTCCAGCAATGGGTCATGGACTTTGGCCTGCGCTACGGCACGGGCCTCCATCCGGTCCAGTGGCTCACGGCCAGCTTCGTCCACCTGGGCGTCGGCCACCTGGTCGGCAACATGTTCGCCCTGTGGGGATTCGGCCTGCTGGTCGAGGGAAAACTCGGCTGGTGGAAATTTCTGCTCGTCTATCTGGGCATGGACATCGCCCAAAACATGGCCCTCCAGTTGGTCGTGCCGGGGTGCATGGCCGTCGGATCGGCCGGCGCCTCGGGCGTGATCTTCGGGCTGATGGCCATCGCCCTGGTCTGGGCGCCGATGAACGAAATGAGCTGCTTCGTATTTCTCATCTTCCGAATCATCTGCTTCGAAATCACCGTGGCCACCTTCGCCGCGCTCATGGCGGGGCTCCAATTGCTCTCTGCCTCGCTCTCGGGCATGGCCTTCGGCAGCGAGACGCTTCACTTCGTCGGCGCCGTGTTCGGCCTGGGCGTCGGCATCGTCATGCTGCGGCTCGGCTGGGTCGACTGCGAGAACTGGGACTTCTTCTCGGTCTGGGCCGGCCGTCATAAGATGTCGCGCGAACAGCTCGCCGAGCTGCGCGAAAAAACCCCGGTCGATCGCGAGAAGACCGAACGCCAGCGGAGGTCGTCGCTCGAACAGATCCAGCAGATCCTCGTCGACGGGCGGCACGAACTGGCCTACGCAGCCCATCGCAAGATGACGGGCACGATCGACGACTGGCGCCTGCCCGAGCCCTGGTTTCGCAAAATCATCGCCGGCTATCACCGGGCGGAGCAATTCACCGAGTCGATTCCCGTGATGGTCGACTATCTGCGCAATTACACGGAGCAGGCCCCGCTGGTCCGGCTCAAACTGGCCGAAATTCTCATCCACCACGCGCGCCAGCCGGCCCAAGCCCGCCACGTGCTGCGAAAAATCCCACCGGGATCGCTGGATGCGACGCAGGATGCCTACCGCCGCAAGCTCGAACAACTGGCCGACCGAATCCCCCCGAGTGAAGTGCTCGAATTGCAGCCTCAGGATTGGTAATCTTGTGCCAGTAAAAGCACAGCAAAGGGGTCAGAACTATTATCATAAATAGTTCTGACCCCTTTTGTTACGCAGGAAAGATGCGGCCGTCCCGGGGCCCCATTTCAGGCGGAAATAATTCCAAAAAAATCCTCCGGCCCTCCAACTGATCAACTTGGGCTATCACCACGGATGTCTTGTGGCAATGTTTTAGACAAATTATGACTACGCCCCCTGCCCGCCCGTGCAAAAAACAGAAACGGCCACGACAAGCGCATCGTGGCCTCAGAAAGCTCCGCAGGTTCTCCCAGCCTATCATTGGTGCCCGCCGGGTTAATCGCCTTACCTCAATATAAGCGGCACGTCAACAGATGGCTTAAACCACCCCGTGCGGGCGTCTTCTATCCGGCAGCACACTCCCGGGACAATGCCCCTATTTCAGCCGGCAAGGGGGACTCGCTTTTTCAGGTGGCGGGGGTAACATGGGAACGGCCATGAAAGTGCTTGTCGCTTGGTTCGCGGTTTTGCTATGGCGCCAGCAAAGCGAAACGTCCGTTAATAACTCATATTCAAGGGGAAATAACCGTGCCCAGCTTTTCCAAGCGTTTGACGGAACGGATCGTCCAGCGACAAACTCCGGTGTTGGTGGGGCTGGATCCCCGGGCCGCGAACCTGCCCGAGGGGTTGCTCGCCTGGCCCGGCGAGGCGTCGTGGAAGGAGCAGGCAGCGGCCTTTGGGCAGTTTTGCCGAGGAGTGATCGACGTTGTCGCTCCGCTGGTCCCGGCCGTGAAGCCCCAGGCGGCGTTTTTCGAGCAGCTTGGCCCGGCCGGCATGAGCGTGCTGGCCGACGTGATCGACTACGCCCGGCAAAAAGGGCTCGTTGTGATTCTCGACGCCAAACGGAACGACATCGGCTCGACGGCCGCCGCTTATGCCGAGGGGATGCTGGGCCATGACAGCGCCTGGGGCGCCGACGCGATGACGGTCAGCCCCTATCTAGGCGCCGACAGCCTCCAGCCGTTCGTCGACGTGGCCGTGCGGCGGGCGGCCGGCGTGTTTGTGCTGGTCAAAACGTCGAATCCGGGCGGGGTTATGCTCCAGGACCTTCGCTGCGACGGAGGCATGGTCCACGAGCAGGTCGCCCAATACGTCGAACGACTCGCCGCCGAGACGGCCGGCCGCGACGACTACGGGGCTATTGGGGCGGTCGTCGGCGCCACCTATCCCGAACAACTGGCCGAACTGCGCCGGCGAATGCCCCACGCCTGGCTCCTGGTGCCCGGCTTCGGCAGCCAGGGGGCCACGGCGCGCGACGTGGCCGGCGCGTTCGACTCAAGCGGGCTAGGGGCGGTGGTGAATAACTCGCGCGGGCTCATCTTCGCCCACGCCCGCGAACCCTACGCGAGCCGGTTCGGATCAACGCGCTGGCAAGAAGCCGTCGAAGCGGCAACGCTCGACATGATCGAACAACTACGCGACGAAACCCCGGCCAAAAACCT
>JAFGAY010000137.1 GCA_016933425.1 Pirellulales bacterium | reverse complement strand
GTCTGTTCGATTTCGTGCGGCGTCACACGCGCGACGAGCGTGCCCGAATGCAGTTCGACCAATGGCGGCCGTACGTATTGATGATGCACGCCCGCGCGGTGGCCACGCCGTTGGTGGCGATGCACCAGTACGACACGGCGGTCGAGGTGGTCGAATCGGCGTTGGACGGCATCCAGGAGTTTCTCGGGGAATACCAGCAGGAAGACCGTGTCGAGGAATGTACCGAATGGAACAACCTGCAAGAGTGGCGCCGGGAGCTGGTCGACGAGCGAGTAAAGTTCCAGGCGTCGCGGGGCGAGTTGACGATTGAAATACTGCGCCGCAAGCTCCAGGAAGCGGTCGAGCGCGAGGAGTTCGAGGAGGCGGCCCGGCTCCGCGACGAAATCCGCCGCCGCGGCGCTTCCGACGAGGCGTCGACGTGAGCGGGCGATGGTTTGGGTCGTTTTCCGTAGGCTTCGGCTTACGGCCATGAGTTGAAATGTCACGGTGGAACGTCACGTTTTCGCGTATTTCCCACCTTTGTCTTTCTGACTTCATCTTTTAATTGGTTCTATTGACTTCGCGTTGACGACTTTCGTGATTCTCCTTCGCACACTTGACGATTTGCCCGAACGGTTTCGCCGGGGCGCCGTGTCGATCGGCAATTTCGACGGCGTCCATCGGGGTCATGCCCGACTGGCCGATGCGTTGCGCGCGGAAGCCGGCGTGGTGAAGGGTCCGGCGGTTGTGTTAACGTTCGACCCCCATCCGGCAAGCGTGTTGCGGCCCGACCGAACGCCCCCCTCGCTGAGTTGGCCCGAGCGCAAGGCCGAGTTATTGGGCCAACTGGGAGTCGACGCTGTTGTCGCGTATCCGACCGACCGCGAATTGCTCGCGCTCGATCCCGAAACATTTTTTGAACGTATCGTTCTCGACCGGCTCGCGGCCCGGGCGGTGGTCGAGGGTCCCAACTTTTTTTTCGGCCGCGACCGGCTGGGCAATCTCGACTTGTTGGCCGAACTGTGCCGTGCGTCGGGCGTTCTTTTGAAGGTTGCGAGGCCCGCCGAGATCGACGGGGCGATGGTTTCCAGTTCGCGGGCGCGCCGGCTCGTAGCCGAGGGGCGCATCGAGCAGGTCAACCGCATGTTGACCCAGCCTTACCGCGTCCGGGGCATGGTCGTCCGCGGCGAGGGTCGCGGCCGGCGGCTCGGCTATCCGACGGCCAATCTGGACCGGATCGACACGCTGGTGCCCGGCGAGGGGATCTACGCCGGCCGCGCGTGGGCCGACGGCCGCGTGTGGCCCGCGGCCGTGAGCATCGGACCCAACGTGACGTTTGGCGAGAATATCCCCAAAGTCGAGGCCTATCTCTTGGGGTATGAAGGCACCCTTTACGACCGGTTGGTCGAGGTTGACTTTCTTGCCCGAGTGAGGGACATTGAACGATTCGGCTCGGCCGACGCGTTGGTGGCCCAAATGGGCCGCGACGTGCGAATCGTTCAGGAAATCGCCGGCCCGCGGGGCATGGGACCGGCATGAACCCCGATATTGAAATGGGCGCCACCGCGAAGGGATAAACCGCGTGACTACCTCTCCCCGATCCGCTGCCGAAAACCACGATGCTCCACCGGTCGATTGGAACCGACTGGCGCGGATCATCGGCGACCACCGCCGGTTTCTTCTTACAACCCACGTCCGTCCCGATTGCGACGCGCTGGGCAGCACGCTGGCGATGGCCCTAATCCTCGAACGGCTCGGCAAGGAGGCTCAAATTGTCCTGGGTTACGACGTGCCGCCCAATCTGCGCTGGCTCGACCGCCACCGGCGGATCAAGGAGCTGGGCCGCGACGTCGCCCGCGAGGACCTCGGGCGGTACGACGTGTTGATGGTGCTCGACACGTCGGCCTGGGCTCAGTTGAATCACATGGAGCAAGTGATTCGTTCGTTCGCCGGAGTAAAGGTCGTCATCGACCATCACGTCAGCACCGACGACCTGGGCGCCGAATCGTTCCGCGACAGCACGGCCGAGGCCACGGGCCGGCTGGTCGCCGAGGCGGCCGACCACTTGGGCGTTGGATTGGGCGAAGAGGAGGCGACCGCCCTGTTCGCCGCCGTGGCCACCGATACCGGCTGGTTCCGGTTCGCCTCGGTCGCGAGCGAGACCTACCGCCTGGCCTCGCGGCTGGTCGACGCCGGCGCCCGGCCCGACGCTGTCTACGCCCAGCTTTACGAAAACGAAACCCTCGCGCGTCTGCGGCTGTTCGGCCGCGTCATGGCCCGCGCGCAAACCGATCTCGACGGCCGGCTGATTTACACGTGGATCGAGCGGGCCGATTTCGAGGCGACCGGCTCGCTGCCCAGCGACAGCGAGGACATGATCAACACGACGCTGTCCGTCGGCGGAACCGAAGGGGCCGTGATCCTGGTCGAACAGCCCGACGGCTCGCTGAAAGTCAGTTTTCGCAGTCGTTGCCGGATGGACTGCGCCCAGGTGGCTGGGCAGTTCGGCGGGGGCGGTCACCGCGCGGCCGCCGGCGCCACGATCCGGGGTAAACTGGAAACCGTCCGCGGCCAAGTCCTCGACGCCGTCCGCCAAGCGATGAAATAACGCCTTTTTGTGCATTTTGCGTCTTTCGTGGTTTGTGAAGAAGGACCCACCCCATGAAAAATACTTCTTCGTCCGACGCGCACCAGCCGGCATGTGGCTGTTGCGGCGCGCGGGACGCGGCGCCTCCCCCGCGGCGAGGCTTTTTCGCGTCGGCCGCCGCCGTTGTGCTTGGCGCGGCGGCGTTGGCCGGGCCGGTGGCCGTCGGGCTGGTCGCTTTTTTGAATCCGTTGCGGCAGAAGAAACAAGCGGGAAAGCTGGTCCGCGTGGCGACGCTCGACGCATTGCCCGCCGACGGAACGCCCCGCAAATTTCCCGTCATCGCCGACCGGACCGACGCCTGGACGCTCTACAAGGACGTGCCGATCGGGTCCGTGTTTTTGCGGTTGGTCGAGCCCAATCGGGTCGAAGCCCTGTCGGTCGTCTGTCCGCACGCCGGCTGTTTCATCGCCTACGACGCCGCGGCCCGCGATTTTGTCTGCCCGTGCCACGCGGCCCATTTCGACCTCGACGGCCGGCGAACCGACCAGGACTCGAAAAGCCCGCGCGACATGGATTCGCTGCCGGGCGTTGAAATCCGGGGCGCCGAGATTTGGGTCCAATACGAAACGTTCCGAACCGGCATTGCCGAGAAAGTCGTCCAGTCATGAGCGCGCTTGGCGATTGGTGGGAAAGCCGCACGGGCATGGGGGGATGGTTGGGCCGCTGCCGCGAGCGCCGCGTCGGCGGTCGCGCGTGCTTGCGCCGCTCGATGCCCTGCCTGGTGCTGTTCGCGTTTGCCGTGCAGATCATCACGGGCATCTTTCTGCTGATGCACTACTGCCCCAGCTCGCAAACGGCCTGGGAAAGCGTTTATTACCTGCAATACCAGGTCCAGGGAGGATGGCTGCTCCGCGCGGTCCATCACTGCTGCGGCCAGGCCGTCCTGGTGCTGGTGGGCCTGTGGTTGTTGGGTTTGATCGTTCGCGGGGCCTATCGCGCGCCGCGTGAGTTCGTCTATTGGTCGGTCTTGCTTTTGGCCCTGACCACCCTGGCCATGTTGCTGACCGGCGACCTGCTGGCCTGGGACGACAACAGCCGCTCGGCGACCCTGACCCGAGTGGGATTTCTCCAGGCGTTGCCCGGCGTGGGCGAGCCTCTTTTCCGCTTGGCCGCCGGCGGGGCGGAATTCGGCAATCTGACGCTCGCCCATTTCACGGCCTTGCACGTGGTCGTCTTCGCCGGCGCATTTGGACTGTTCCTGGTGCTGCGTTGGTGGTTTGTACGACGCGCGAGCGAACCGATCCGCGACCCTAAGGGAGCGCCCTATTGGCCCAACCAGACGTTGGTCAACGTCGTCGGGTGTCTGGCGCTTTTGGCCGTGATATTCGCCTGCGCGCTGGCTGGCGGCGTCGACGGTCCCGAGCGCGGCGTGGCCCTGGGTCCGCCGGCCGATCCGACCGGTTTCTACGACGCCGCGCGGCCCGAATGGGCGTTCCTCGGATTATACGGCTTCTCGAAGCTCGACGTATTCGCCGGTTCGACGATCGTGCCGATTTTCATCATTCCCGGCGCGCTGGTGCTGCTGTTTCTGCTGATGCCTTTTGTCGGGCTGATCCGCCTAGGCCGTTTCAAGCTGGGCCACGCGATGAACGTCGTGGTCGTGCTCGTATTGGCGGCCGGCGATCTGTGGTTGTCGCTGGACGTGTTGGCCCACGATCGGGCGGACGAGGCCCACCAACGGGCGATTCGCCAGAATGCCGAGGCGGCTCGCCGGGTCGCCGTCTTGATTGCCCATCGCGGCGGCATTCCGCCGACCGGCGCGCTCGATCTGCTGCAAAACGACCCCAAGACCCAGGGCCCCCTTTTGTTTCAACGCCACTGCGCGTCGTGCCACAACCACGTCGGCGGCACGCCCGACGACATCCAGGCCGAGGAGTCCTCGGCGCCTAATCTGTTTGCCTATGGCTCGCGCCGGTGGCTTGCCGGCTTGCTTGATCCCGAGCGCGTTGGCGGTCCCGACTATTTCGGCGATACGGCCTTCCGCCGGGGCCAGATGGTCGATTTTGTCCGGGAAACGTTCGTCGACATGGACGAGGAATACCGCGAGGAGCGCGACCAGATCGTCGCCGGCCTGTCGGCCGAGGCCGTTTTGCCCGACCAAGCGACGATCGACGGCCGGGACGCAAAGCAAATCGCCAAGGGCCGCGAATTGATCGGCGAATACTGCACCGACTGCCACCAGTTCGGCGACCAAGGCAAGCTGGGCACCGCGCCCAAATTAACCGGCTGGGCCTCGCGCGAGTGGATGATCGGCATCATCTCGAACCCGGCCGACCGGCGATTCTACGGCAAGAAAAACGATCGCATGCAGGCCTATGCCGAGACCGACGACGAGGCGAAAAACCTGTTGACCAACCGCGAAATCGAGCTTCTGGTCGATTGGCTCCGC
>JAFGAY010000136.1 GCA_016933425.1 Pirellulales bacterium | reverse complement strand
GGTGCTTGCGGCGCATCACCGCGCGTTGGAGGGCGAGGATTCCACTTTCGACCAGGCGTGGGCGGGCCGCGCGTATCACATTCACGTTGCGCCGAAACGCGACGCCGAGGGAACCGTGGACGGCTGCCTTGGTTGCGCGCAAGACTTGTTCGATTACCACCACGCCGAGGAAACGCTGCACGAGTCGGAGGCCCGCTATCGCGCCATCTCCGAATTGACCGGCGCGTATGCCTATTCAACCCGACTGGAAGCGGACGGGAATCTGATCCTTGAATGGGTCACCGGCGACTTCGTGCAGATCACGGGTTATCCGCTCGAGGAAATCAAGAAGCTTGGCGGTCCGCTGACGCTTATTCATCCGGCCGATCGTCCGATAGCCGCGCGTCGCACCGAACAACTGTTGGCCGGTTACCCTCACGTTTCGGAGTTTCGCATCATCACGCGGTCGGGTGCGACGCGTTGGCTGCGCGATCACGGGCGGCCGGTGCGCGACGAGCAAGAAAAATGGACGGTGCGGTTTTACGGCACGGCCCAGGACATCACGGATCGGAAGCAGGCCGAGCAGGCGTTGCGCGAGAGCGAGGAACGGTTCCGGCTGGCGTTCGAGGAAGGCCCCTTGGGCATGATGGTCGTCAATCGCCAGGGCGCCGTCTTGCAGGTGAACCGAGCCATGGGGTTGTTCTTGGGTCATTCGCCGCCCGAACTCGCTGGGCAAACTCTCGAAACGTTCCTTCCCCAGGATGAAGTGCTTGCCACGAATACGGTGCTTCGGGAACTCATCTCCGGATCGCGCGAACGGTATTGCTGGGAGAACCGTTATCTCCACAAGGACGGAGCCCATCTCTGGGGTCGGACCACCGCCACGCCGTTGCACGATGAAGACGGCCAGATTCTCTGCATCCTGGTCATGGTCGAGGACATTACCAACCACAAGCAGACGGAGGAGGCGCTTCGCCGGGCCGAACGCCTCGCCTCGATCGGAACGCTGGCCGCGGGAATTGCCCACGAAATCAACAATCCGCTTGGAGCCATTACGCTGAGCGTAGACGCCGTGGCTCTTTCCTCGGACCAGGAAAACCACGACGAAATCCTTGAACTGGCCATGAACAACATTCGGACCAGCGCCCTGAGGTGTGGGCGGATCGTCAAGAGCGTCCTCCAATTTGCCCGCGACGAGGTCTCCCAGAAGTCGGAAAGCGATCTGGCCGAAATCGTCCGGCGTGCGCGCGACATGGCGCGATCCTTCGCCGGCAGTAAGAACATTCGCTTGTTGCTCGAACTCGACGACGATTTGCCTTCGGTCTTCGTCAACCCGACGGAAATAACCCAGGTTTGCCTCAATCTGATTTCCAACGCGGTTCACGCATCAAAGCCGGGGGGTTCCGTGATCGTGCGGCTTCGATCGAGCGGTCGATCCATGTTCCTCGACGTGGTCGACGAGGGTTGCGGCATCGCCGAGGAGGAAATCGACCGCATCTTCGACCCGTTTTTCACGACTCGAACCGAAGAAGGGGGAACCGGACTGGGCTTGAGCATCACCTACGGCATCGTCAAGCAGCACGGCGGCACGATCGACGTCCAGAGCGCCCCGGGCCGGGGTACCACGGTTTCCATCACGCTGCCGGTGGCCGGTTTGGCACGATGATCGGCGGAAATGCCTAACGCTTTTCCGGCAACTCGATTCCCATCTCGTGCATCAGCAGTTGCATGTCGTCCCAAACCTGGCGTTTGGCGGGCGGATTGCGGAGCAGATAGGCCGGGTGATAGGTGCATAGCACGCGAATGCCGTTGAACAAATGGAATTTGCCCCGTAGCCGACCGATGCTCGCGTCGGTTTCCAGGAGATTTTGCGCGGCCACGGCCCCCAGGCAGACGATGAATTCCGGCCGAATAATGGCCAACTGACCGTCGAGATATTCCCGGCAGTTGGCCGCCTCGTCGGGCAACGGGTTGCGGTTGCCCGGCGGACGGCATTTGAGAATGTTCAAGATGTAGACGTCGTTGCGCGAGAGGGTGCAAGCTTCGATAATCTTGGTCAGCAATTGACCGGCCCGGCCGACGAACGGAATTCCTTGGGCGTCTTCATCGGCGCCGGGCGCTTCGCCGAGAAAGACGAGCCGCGCGTCGGGGTTGCCCATGCCGAAAACCGTTTGGGTGCGCGTGCGGGCCAGTTCGGCGCATCGGGGACAGCCGGCAACCTGTTTCTGGATCAAGTCGAGTTGGGTTTGTTTGGCCGCGCGGTCGGATGAGATTGCCATGTCGGTGTCGCTGGGATTGCTTGTGGTGGTTTCGGTCGGGTCGCGCGGCGTCGGGCAGTCGAGCGATGGTTCGCGCCGTCCTCGCGCCAGGTGCGTTACGCCGGCACGTTCGAGGCTCTTCAATTCTTGCAGTACCATCCGCCCAAGCGGATCCTCGGAAGTGTCTTTGGTCATCGGAAACGCTCGCTGAATGACAACTCTGGGGGTTGGTTATCCGCGAACAGTATTAGGTGTCCCTATCCTTTGGAGGGCCGCGCTCCGTCGTGGCCGCAAACAACCGGGAGTACGGACGTGACGGAGCACGTCCCTCCAGGATTGCCCAAGGCCCATAGGGACTGTCTCCAAATTTCAAAACCCGTTCGCAAGGGCGAGTATAGAATGAAGGCGGCTTCAGCGGAACGGGGGGCACGGTCGGCCCATGGGGGGCCACCCGAGCGGATCCACCATCGCGCCGCGGTGGACTATCGCCCGAGGGTCAGGCAAAATATGATAGATGGAAAATCCTCGGGAACCAGAAATTCGGGAAAAGACACTCGATGGGCGTGCCTCAAGTCGTTATTGTCGGTCGGCCCAACGTGGGCAAGTCGAGCCTGTTCAATTGGCTGGCCGGTAAACGGTTGGCCATTGTCGACCCGACCGCCGGCGTGACGCGCGACCGCGTGACCCACCTGATCGAAATCAACGACCGATTCGTCGAGTTGGTCGACACGGGCGGCATGGGCATCCGCGACGTCGATAATCTGACCGACGACATTGAGCGGCAGATCCAAACGGCCGTCGACGAGGCCAGCTTGATTCTTTTCGTGGTCGACACGCTCACGGGCATCGCCCCCTTGGACGAGGAAGTCGCCCGGCGTCTCCGCTACGCCCAGGCGCCCGTGGTTTGCGTGGCCAACAAGACCGACCAAGACCGTTTGCAGAGCCAGGCCGATGAGTTTTATCGTTTCGGGCGCAAGATTATCGCCGTGAGCACGAAGCAAAACCGGGGCAAACAAGGATTGCTGGACGCCATTGCCCAGCGGCTTCCCCAGCCAGCCGACGATCAAAAGCCCGGCGCCGAGCCCGAAATGCACGTGGCCATTGTCGGGCGGCGCAACACGGGCAAGAGCACCATGATCAACACGCTGGTGGCCAGCCAGAGGCTGATCACCAGCGAGGTGCCGGGCACGACCCGCGACAGCGTCGACGTCCGCTTCGAGATGGACGGTAAAAGCTTCATTGCGATCGACACCCCGGGATTTCATCGCAACAAGGGAAAAGGCGACGATCTCGAATTCTACAGCACCCATCGCGCCCAGCGGAGTATTCGCCGGGCCGACGTTGTGCTGCTGTTTCTCGACGCCACGCAGCGAATCAGCAAGGTCGACCGCCAGTTGTGCGACTACATCGCCGAACAGTATAAACCCTGCATTTTCGTCGTCAACAAGTGGGACCTGTTGGCCAAGACGATGCCGACCGGCAAGTGGGTTAACTACCTCCGCGACACGTTCCGCACCATGTGGCACGTGCCGATTGCGTTTATCACGGGCCAGACGGGCCACAATCTCAAGAATCTGCTCAACCACGCCCAGATGTTGTTCAAGCAATCGCGTGCCCGGGTCGCCACGGCCGAGTTGAACAAGCTGGTCGGTGCCGCGATGGAACACAATCCGCCCCCGCTGGTCCACCACCACCGGCCAAAAATCTACTACGGCACGCAAGTGGCCGTCCAGCCGCCGACGATCGTGCTGTTTTGCAACAATCCCAAGATGTTCCCGGCCACCTACCGCCGATATCTGTTGGGGGTGTTCCGCGACCGGCTGCCGTTCAGCGAAGTGCCGATCAAGCTCTATTTGCGCAAGCGCGAAAGCGCCGAACCGGCGGACCCATCCCCCTCCGAACCGCGACCGTAAGGGAGCGGCCCCGTGAGAAAATCAACGCCGAAAGCAAGCGATGATACCCGTCGCATGAGGAACTGCGCGTGACCATTCCCCAACGAGTGCCGCGCCGGATTGCCGTTGTCGGCGGAGGCATCGCCGGTTTGGCCGCCGCCCAGCGGCTCGTTGAATGCGCGTCCGGCGACCATCTTCGTCTGTTCGAGGCCGGCCCGCGGCTGGGCGGCGTGATCGAAACGGTCCACGAGCAGGGTTTCCAGGTCGAGGCGAGTTCCGACAATTTCATCACGACGTTGCCTTATGGGCTGGAGCTTTGCCGTCGTCTGGGGCTTGCCGATCAACTGGTCCAGACCGATCCGAGGTATCGGCAGACCTACGTGGTCCATCGGGGCCGTCTGCACAAGCTGCCCGAGGGATTTTTGATGATGGCCCCGACGCGATTGTGGCCGTTGGCGCTGACGCCCCTTTTGAGTCCCTGGGGCAAGTTCCGCGCGGCGATGGAGTATTTTTTACCGCCGCGGCGGGACGAGGCCGACGAAAGCATGGCCGCCTTCGCCACGCGGCGGTTGGGCCGCGAGACGTTCGACCGGCTCGTCGAACCGCTGGTCGGCGCGATTTACGCGGGCGACGTCGACCGGCTCTCGGTCAAAGCGAGTCTCTCGCGATTCCGCGACATGGAGCGAGAACACGGCAGCCTCATCCGCGCGATGCGCCGCCAAATGGCCGCCCGGCGCCGATCGCATCGAAAAGAAACCCAAAGCGGCGCGCGGTACAGCCTGTTTGTCACGCTCCGCGGCGGCTTGGGTACGCTTGTCGACGCGATTGCCGCCAGTTTGCCCGCCGGCTGCGCCCGCCTCGACGCGCCGGTCGAGCGGATTGATCGGGTCGAGGGGGGCGCGTGGCGCGTCCACGCCGGCGGGACCGAGGAAACGTTCGATGCGCTGATTCTCGCCGCGCCCTCCCACGTGGCGGGCCAATTGCTCGCCCCGATCGACGCCGAGTTGGGCCAATTGCTCGGCCGCATCGATCACACGGGCACGGCCATTGTTTCGCTAGGATTCGACCGCTCGCAAATCGCCCATCCAATGGCCGGCGCCGGGGCCGTCGTGGGCCGGATCGAGCGGAGCCCCATCCTGGCCGTGAGTTTCAGTAGTCAAAAATATCCCCATCGCGCGCCCGAGGGAAAAACGCTTCTTCGGATTTTCGCCGGCGGAGCCAACGCGCCCGAGGTAGCCCAAATGGAAGACGACCGGCTCGCGGCCGTCATTCTTGCCGAGCTGCGCCCCCTGTTGGGAATCTCGGGCGAGCCCGTCTACCGGCGCACCGCCCGATGGCCGAGAATCATGCCGCAGTATTACGTGGGCCACCAGGAATTGGTCGGCCGGATCGAGGATCGGGTGGCGGGACTGCCGGGCCTGGCCCTGGCCGGCAACGCCTATCACGGCGTGGGCATTCCCGACTGCATCCACGGCGGCCAGCGAGCAGCGCAGCGCGTGCTGGACGAATCGCGGTAGGACGCGGTCGCCGTCGGTTTGGCCCACTTGCCGCCGTTTGGTTGAACGTGTGACAATGTTTCCATGTCCGTTGTTTTGCCCGATATTCCCGATCTTGGCGCGTGCCTGCGTGATTTGTGGCATCAGGTCCCGCCGGGGTGCGTGACAACTTACGGTGATTTGGCCGAGGCATTGGGCGATCGAATCGCCGCCCGCTGGGTCGGCCAGGTCGCCCTGCGCCACGACCACTCGGCCGATTGTCCTTGCCACCGGATCGTTCGGGCCGACGGCAGTCTGGGCAACTACGCGACGAACGCCGAGCGGGACAAGGCCCGGCGGCTCCGCGCCGAAGGCGTTGCCGTCCGCGACGGCGCGGTCGACCTCGCGCGGCACCGCTTCGCGCGGTTTGTCGGCGATCGTCCGCTGGCCGCCTTGCGTCGATTTCAAGAGTCGCTTGCCGATCGGGCCTCGCTTGCGCCGCTGTCGGCAGAACCCAAGACCATCGGCGGCGTCGACGTCTCCTATACGTCCGACGGCGAGGGAGTGGCCGCCTATGTGGTGGTCGAGCCGGCCTCGGGCGACGTTTTGTGGAAAACGATCGCGCGGCGGCCCATCCGTTTCCCCTACATCACCAGTTATCTTTCTTTCCGCGAGTTGCCGCTGTTGGTCGAGTTGCTCGACGAGGTCGATCGGACGGGCCACGCGGCCGACGTGCTGTTGGTCGACGGTAGCGGCCGGTTGCACCACCGGCGCGCCGGAATCGCAACCCACCTGGGCGTCGCGCGCGACCGGCCGACGATCGGCGTGACCAAAAAGCTCCTTTGCGGGTCGGTCGATCTCAAGGGGCTGGAACCGAGGGAATCCCGGCCTGTCCTGCTCGACGGCGAGTCGATCGGGGCGGCCTTGCGACCGACGGCCGGCAGCCGGCGTCCGATTTTCGTCTCGCCCGGCCACCGGATCGACGTGGCGGGAGCCGAACGGGTCGTCCGGGACCTGCTTTGCGGCCGCCGGTTGCCCGAGCCGCTCTATTGGGCCGATCGGCTCAGCCGCCAGGTGGCCCGATCGGGGAGGGGTTCGGCCGAGTAATGCACTCTCGAACCAAGCCAGGTCGAAATATGGCTTGCCGGTCCCCGGCGGGACGGTTATCTTGGTGTTTTGACCTAGAGCCGGGTGGGAAGGGCTGATGCGTTTGGGGCATGGCCCGGGACGCTTCTTCCCCTAGCATAAAAGAAGAGACATTCGGCATTTGGATGTAGACCGGGGCTTTATTGGTTTCTCCGAGAGATAGTAGCTCGGAATCTGGTATTGATACTTAGGAGAGTAGTGAATGGCAGCGCGAATTGACCCCGAAAAATGCACCGGTTGCGAAGAGTGCGTCGAGTCCTGTCCGTTGGACGCCATTGAGATCCACGATGGGATCGCGGTGGTCGACGAAGAGGTTTGCGGCGATTGCGGCGCGTGTGTCGACGTTTGTCCGTCCGGAGCCATTACGGTCGAATAACGCGGTCGCAGTCGACGCGATTATCCATGTATGTCGCGGCAGGCCGTCGTTGCGCGGCCTGCCGTTTCTTTATGCGCGCTGAAGTGTGTTGCCTCGCCTTCTTTTCTTTCGTGGTCTTCGTGATTTCTCCGAACACGCTGCGGTAACGAACGAGTTTTTTTGCATCGGAGTCGCGCTGGTCGTGGGGGAAAGGGAACCGCGTTTGCCTTGCTTTCCTTGTCATGTGCTCGATTGGGGGAGGTCCTTCATTTTTCTGAAAAAAATCGCGGTTGCTCTTGGTTGCGTGGTTCGAGGGCGCGATTCTCCAAACGTCGGAAAAACACGGAGAATCCGAGGTATTGCCCCGCTTAGCCCAGTCGGGGTGTCCGCCTAACGCGAACCACACAAACGCTTTGATAACAATGGCTTGGGACCTTCTCGCGGGCAGTGATTGACGAAGGCAAAGTTCCGGCTACACTCTGACGATCTCACCTGTATGTTGTGGTTATTGTCTTGTGGACTACAATATATTGGAGGTGAGAGGCGTAATTCCACTCTTATAGGGTATGCCTTACTTTGGCAGGAGTGGATGTTTTTGGACAATAGACAAACTGCGGTGGCAGCACGGTAGGCCGAGGATATAATTGTACGGATGTACATTATTTGGTACGGATCGCCGGCGCTCACGGAAGAAGGAGCCTCAATCATGGAAAACGTGGAACTCAGGGACGCCCAGAGGAGAGTAAAACTTGGTCGAGAGGATGAAGTGGACGCACGTATTGCTGAAGCGGGCCAAGGGCTCGTGATCGATTCATTCTTTTGTCCCGCCGACGTTGACGATCCGTTCGACACGGTCCAGTGGGATCTGCGGATCGCCACGATCAAGGAGGAAGGCGGCGGCACGTTCTTCGAGCAGAAAGATTGCGAGATTCCCACGACCTGGAGCCAGTTGGCCACCAATGTCGTCGCCAGCAAATACTTTTACGGTGAAAACGGCACCGGCGAGCGCGAGAAGAGCGTGCGTCAACTGATCCACCGCGTTTGCCGCACGATCGCCGATTGGGGATTGGGCGACGGCTATTTTGCAACGGCCGAGGACTGCGAGCGGTTCTATCGCGAGTTGACCTGGCTCTGCCTCCATCAGCACGCCGCGTTCAATTCACCCGTCTGGTTCAATGTCGGGCTGCACCATCAGTACGGCGTGAAGGGGGCAAGCTGCAACTGGCACTGGGACCCGGAGGAAAAGCAGGTTCTGCAGCCGGAAAATCCGTATGAATATCCCCAGGCGTCGGCGTGCTTTATCCAGAGCGTCGAGGACAACATGGAAGACATCATGGAGCTTGCTCGGAGCGAGGCCATGTTGTTCAAATTCGGTTCGGGGACGGGCACGGATCTCTCGACGTTGCGCTCGCACCGCGAGAAGCTGGCGGGCGGCGGAAGGCCCTCGGGCCCGCTGTCGTTCATGCGGGTCTACGATCAGATTGCGGCCGTGGTGAAAAGCGGCGGCAAGACGCGTCGTGCCGCCAAGATGCAGTCGCTCAAGGTATGGCATCCCGACATTCTCGAATTCATCGAGTGCAAGTGCAGCGAGGAGAAGAAAGCCTATCTGTTGATGGAGGACGGCTATTCGGCCGACGACGCTTATAGCTCGATTTTGTTCCAGAACGCCAATCTATCGGTTCGCGTCACGGATGAATTCATGCACGCGGTCGAACGGGACGAGCCGTGGCAGACCCATTGGGTGACCGACCCAACCCGCGAGGGTCCCACTCACTCGGCCAAGGAATTGATGGGCCGAATTGCCCAGGCGGCTTGGGCCTGCGGCGATCCGGGGCTCCAATACGACACGACGATCAACCGTTGGCACACGTGTCCCAACTCGGGCCGGATCAACGCGTCGAATCCTTGCAGCGAGTACATGTTCCTCGACAATTCGGCGTGCAATTTGGCCAGCGTCAACCTGATGAAGTTTTCCACCGACGACGGGCGATTCGACGTCGAACGGTTTGCCCGGGCGTGCCGCGTCATGCTCGTGGCTCAAGAAATCCTGGTCGACCACGCGAGTTATCCGACGAAGCCGATCGCGGCGAACAGCCACCGTTTTCGGCCGTTGGGACTGGGTTACTCGAACTTGGGCAGCCTGCTGATGGCGTCCGGTTTGCCATACGATTCGGACGAAGCGCGTGGGCTATGCGGGGCGATCACGGCGTTGCTGCACGGTGTGGCCAATCGAACCAGTGCGGAGCTGGCCGCTACGGTCGGTCCGTTCGACGCTTACGAGGAAAACCGTTTGCCGATGCTCCGGGTCATGTTGAAGCACCGGGAGAGAGTCGACGAGATCGCCCATTGTCC
>JAFGAY010000135.1 GCA_016933425.1 Pirellulales bacterium | reverse complement strand
TGGTGGTGGAGCGGGTGGCGATTTTGGCCCTCGGACGTGTTGTTAGAAGCGTCGCGAGGGTAATGCAAAATTCTCTATCGGACGGCTGGGCCCAATGGAATATGCCGCCCAGAGTGGGGCGACCACGCCCTGGAAGGGCGTGCCATCGGGCCCCTGGGGTGCCATCGGGTCCATGAGGAAACTCAATGCCGGAAAAACTCGTTAACGGGTTCTCCCCCGGAGATAGTCAGAACGCCCTTGAAAAGTTCGGGGGCAATCGTGTCTGCCTGGAAGTTGCGGACACAGCCGTCGGCCATGCCGATGCGAACGGTCGAATCGCCGTCGACCAGGCCGGCCGTTGGTTTCTCGAGATCGCAGTGCCAATCGTCCGGTTTGGTCCAAGGGACGGCGTGGGCCGCGTCGGTCTCGACAGTCATGATCGTGTTGGTAGTGCCGTCGGTGACGTCACGAATCGAGCGGCCCTGTTTTCCCTCGAAGAGCGTGCCGGGGCCGACGGGCACCTGGTATCGCGTCGCCCCCTTGGCCGCGCGGCCCGCGGGATCGCGGTAAACCATGGGCATCCGCCCGATGAGCTTTTTGTTGTGGGGACTGTCCCAGGGTTCATCGAGATGAAACTCACGATAGAGTTTTTCTTCCTCGATATACGGCAAAATGTGGACGCGCCAGCTCAACAGGGGCTTTCCGTCTTTATCGCGGCTGGCCGCCGGGGGAAAGGCATTGTGTGCAATGTGCCAGGTGTGCATTGCCAAGCCTATCTGCTTCAGATTGTTGATTGAGCATGCCCGCATGGCGTCTTCCCGGACCGCGCGAACCGGCGGTGTTAACCGAGTGACGATCGCCGCGATTTTCTGTTCGTCGAGCCTCCAGACGAGCCGGTCGCCGTCGACGCGCGGCGCTAGCGATTCCCACGCCTTCTCGGCTTCGGGAAGAATGCGGCATATGTGCTTACGGTGATCGATCCATTTTCCGATCGGCCCCCACTTGGCCGCCAGGGCCTCGGCCGCCGCATGGTCGGCCGATTGGATAACCGCGCGAAACCCCATTTTCGGCGGCAAGTCGATTCCAACGGCCGCCCAGAGACACCCTTGCGTGACCACGCTGCTTGGCCCGCCTCCAAAAACGGGACTCAACTCGGGCATCATCTCGGCAAACGCGCGGGCCGAGTACCGTGGGGGCAGCACGAGGATTTGCACGGCCGTGTCGCCCGCGGCGGCGAAGGCCTTTTCCAGCTCGGGTCGATTGTCGGGTTTGGCCTTGGCGAGTCGCGCGACGGTAGCATGACTGCCAACCACCAACAAGTCGCCAATCCGTTGTACGGTTCGTTCGCCGGAGCCTGCCATTTTCTTTTCGAGCACATCGCGGACTGCGTTTTCGTCGCATTCCGGCGTCAACGGCACCCCGGCGAAGACGATGTTGACCTCCCGTGTTTCGAAGGCGATGGGCGCCAGTACGAAATAGACTTCTTGAACGCCCACATCCTGGCAACCGTCAACAAACGCCTTGAACTCACGGCGGCCGTCGGCCACTGTCCCCTCAGGGATAAGGAGAGTTTTCAGGTATTGGTCAAACGAGGCGTCGACGTCGATTCGCGCGAGATCGACGTGAACCATGCCCATGGTCTCTTCCTCGACGAGCGGAGCAATGGTCTTGGCCCGCGCGGCCGGATCGAAGGTTTCGGCAGCGTGGGCAAGCGTGGCCGCCAGGATCGAGACGGCGATCAGCGCGCCTAAGGCTGTTTTGGTCATGAAAAGTCTCCTTGTCATGGGATAGGTATTTATGTTCATGAGTGATGTTGCCGATGATCGCAAGGATGCGTCCCGCGACTATTTCGCGATTCGGATCTCGATGACGCGATCCTCCGGCGTTGGATTGCCCGGGCCGCGGCGCCAATCTTCCAACACGGCCACGTCGCCGTTGATCCGGCATTCGATTGGTTTGCCCGTGAACGGGTCGATGGGAACCGGCACGTCGATCTCGTCGAGCGTCGCGGGCAGCCGCCCGTCGTGCGTCGCGGCGTGCAACCGCAGCGCCTCGATGGTGCGCAGCAGCGCGATCTGCCTGCTCGTTCGGGCCTCGGAGGTTTTTACCGCGTGGAGCGCGGGAAGGAGCATTCGGACAATCGGGATAATTTCAGGAGACTCCTCCCGGTTGTCAATTCGCCGCGAAGCGAGGCTCACTCCCGGCTCGGCTTGCCAGTAGGGCAACGAAAGCCACTTGAACACGTCGTCGCGCAGTTCGTTGAAGACCTCGACCGAATAAACGATCACGACCTGGGCCATCGGCATCGCCTCGACCTCGGCGGGAGGGCGTCCCTGTTCGATCAGGGCCCGTTTTGCCCGCGGATAACCCGCCATCACCATCCCCAGAAACGCGATGTCATTTGCGTCCTGGTTGGACGAGACGCTGTCGTCAATTGCGGATATTTGCTTGCTGGTCCGGTGAAGGAAATCGCGCCAGTAGCCGGGGTTGCGAATGGCGTCGTCCACGTCGCGAAGCTCGGGAAACATCAGGTAGAATAATTCCGACTCCGCCTCGAACGAGTTGCTTGCATCGATGATCGGTTCCGGAAGATTTGTTAACGCCCAATAGAGATTTGGGCAATCGGGCTGCTGGATCATCGTTTCGACCTGGGTCGACATGTGGCCGCAAATGGCCATGCCGACCAGGCTGGAAATAACCAGCGGGTCCTTCGCCACGTTGCGGCCCAGGGCGTAGCCGACCCGAAGCGTGTCGACCGCATCGTCGAACCGGCCTTGAGCTATCTGCCATCGGGCGCGAAGGGCCAGCAGCCGGGCGAATTGCCGCATTTCACCAATTTCGGGAATTAAAATTGAAATTGGATTCTCCTCGCGCAAGGGGCGCGCCCAATCGCACGAATCGAGTCGCGAGGCCCATTGAAAATCGCGATAAATAAAATTGGTCATCCCGACCACTTGTTGGACCTTTTCGCGGGGCAACTTATCCAGCGGCATGTCGAGCCATGACACGATTTCCTCGAGATGCTCGCGAATGTATTTCTCCTGCTCGAACTTTTCCATCCATATGCGATTGTAAATCACCGCCGCGTTGCCCGAGCGGCGTTCCCAGAAGCCGGGCAGTAACTTGTACTTGAGCGCCGGCCGGGGCTCGGCCGCAGGATGGATAGTCATGCGGACGACCTTGGGCCGGTCGTCTTTCTTGTCGTTCCGGCCGGCCAACATTCGAACATTCTGACCAAGCGTCCCCGCCGCCGTTAGAGCCACAATAACCCATCCGCAAATCGCCAGTCTATGTTTCATGACAAGGTCTCCTGATTGTCCGTTCGCGAACGAAAAATGTGTTGATGCATCGTCAGCCGCCCCACTCGCGCGGCGTTCGGGCAACATGGCCCGACCCACGTCGAGCGGGCTCGACGGCCAACGCCATTTTCTACCCGCTTGCATGCGCCGTTTCCGACAATTCCTCGAGTAGCACCCGATACGTCTTGGGTGTCTTGGGTTCCGGCATTGGCGGCGGCGGTGTATCGCGGGACACGGCCGGTTGTGGCCGACGGTCCCGATCGTCGAACAAGTTCCAGTCTCCGAGCAATCCGCCGACTCCCGCGCGGTGAATTGGGCCCGCGTGGTTATCGCGGACGCCCCACAGCATCGTGGCCAACAAGCCTGGTTTCTCGGACATTGGCGATCGAAGCGGACTGGCCGGCGCGTCGGTCGGTTCGTTGGCGGCCGGCATGGAATCGCCTGGGCCATTGTTTTCCATGGGCCTATCCACTTCAGATTCTGGACTAGCCACATAGACGATCTGCCGCACGATTTTCACCTGGGGACCTGGACGAACCAGCAGGACCACCAACAGCGCCAGGGCGACCGTGCTCGCGGCAGCCAGTGCGGCGCACAAACGCCGAGTAACCGATTTCATCCGGCGGCGCGCCGAAGCCTGGCCGGCGGCAAAGAGAAGCCTCGCGCGGTCGAGCCGTTCATCCTCGGGCACGAGGGCGGCCAATTCCGCCTCGAAGGCTTTCAATTCGGCCGAGAGTTCTTCGTTTTCACCCATGTCACACGCAACCTTTCTCGCATGGTCGCAAGACCCAACTGATAACGTCGCGCGGCCGTGCTCGACGAGGTGCCGGTTAGTTCGGCGATTTGGCCGAAGGAAAGCCCTCCCCAGAGCCGGGCCACGATGGTTTCGCGCTGGTCGATCGGCAGTGCTTCGAGCGCGGCGGCGACTGCCGGAGCGTCGAGTCCTTCACCATCGGTCGGCTTGAACCACGGCTCACCGTTGGACGCGACAAGTCCTTCGCGGCGCTGCCGGCGAGCCTCGCCGCGAGCCTCGTCGATCGCCCGATTGCGAACCGCCCGATAGAGCCAACCGACGATTTTGTCGGGAACGATGGTTTGCTGGAACAACCGTAGAAAAACGTCCTGGACAACGTCCTCGGCCGCGTCGCACCACTGCCGGGCATAAAGGACCAGCGGTCCGCCATGCCGACGGAGCAGTTCGTCCAGCTTCTCGGGACCGATGCGATCCATGGGGCGTCTCTGGGGTTTCCATTAGTATAGACGCCGCCGACCCGCGTTTAGCCCAACTGTTTTGGCAGGCAATTGTGCCATTGGCCCGAAAGCGTGACTAATTATTGCGTTGCGCCTAGTGCATTGCCGGGAGCAGGGCAAACGAAGGACTCAAAAAAATCGGAAGGTCATCGTGGTCTGACAAGACCTTCTAGAAGGCATATTTTCGCTCACCATTGAAATGCACACACGCGGGACGCAAATAGGTGTTTGAGAAAGTCTTGATACTCCGTGAACTATTGACAGACGCAATATTCTCCCCTAGAATGAGTTCCACTGGTTACTTGCCGACCCCCTATCCGCAGGGAATTGCCTTGTGGTGTCGCCGACGGGGGGTGGAATGGGTGGTGGTTGAATGCCTGTGGTGGTGCCGCGTAGGCCACCGCGTCTTGGCCTATGGGTGAATCTCCGCGCTTGCACGGTCTATCGTCACGCGAGAAGACCACGGACAGCCCAGGGAAGAGGTCTCGGAGCACTGTCCGGTCTGGCATTCCATTCTGTCGCAAAAGGAACACTCCATGGAACGGTTTTGTTCGGTCGGCCGAGTCTCGCTCCGCGTTTTCATTTTCCTTACGATTGGCGCCGTGTTTTCGTCGGCCCAGTTCGCCTGGTCCGATAGTTTCGATTGGCGAAGCGTCGGCGGGGGCAGCTACATGACCCCCGTCAAGAGCCAATTTGGAGGAACCTGCTGGGCATTTGCGTCGACCGGCACCCTGGAAGCGAAGTATAAAATTACCCGCAATGACACGTCCTACAGTCCCAATTGCTCGGAGCAACAGGTTGTTTGGGAAACCAATCCCGACATGGGAAGCACCGGCGGCGGCATGGAGATGAACGCGCTGTCCTACATGCGCTATCACGGTCTGGTCTCCGAAACCGAGTGTCCCTACCAGTCGTCGAGTCCCGACGATGGCATCGCGCCTTACTGGCCGTTGGCCGCGGGCTGGGAGCAGCGCGTCTGGAAAGCCGTTTCCACCCAAAATTACATCAGCGATTCGACGGCCGATCTTAAAAGCCAACTCTTGACCGACGGTCCCCTCTTGACCACGGTCTACGCTTCGTGGGATCTCTACAAGTCGGTAACCAGCCTTAAGAATGACTACCGCGGCATTTATTCCAATCCGCTGAAAATCGATCATGCCGTGGTGCTGGTCGGTTTTGTCGACGACGCGTCGACTCCCTCCGGCGGATACTGGATCATCAAGAATAGCTGGGGCACCAGTTGGGGAGCGTCCGGTTACGGCTACGTCCCCTACGGCGTGTTGGAAGCACACAACCGGACCCACGCGATTACCGGGCCAGTGTACTACACGGGTTCGATGGTCACGGCCACATGGAAAGGCGGATCGGGCAATTGGCTCGTGTATGGCACTAAATGGACCGCCGACGGGAGCACCTATTCCTGGAGAAACGAGGAAACCTCGGCGATTTTCGGCGGCGCCGGCGACACGGTCACGCTCTACAACAAGGTTATCGCGCACGGCATGACCATCGAGTCGGGAGCGACCGGCTATGAGTTCGTCGGCGGCACCGGACTGACGATCACGGCCGGCGGAATCACCGCGAACGAAAGCACCAGCATTGCCGCGCCCGTCACCATCGGCGCTCCGCAAACCTGGACCGTGGCCGACGGCAAGACGCTTAGCCTCGGCAGCGATCTCCACACGATCATCAGCAATGTGACCATCGGCGGAAACGGCGACACGTCGATCGCCGGCGCGATCGACGGCGGCGGCGCAATCAACATTTACGGCGGCGCCGCTCCCGGCAATCTCACCAAGACGGGAACCGGCACCCTCACCATCGCCGGCGCGTCGAATTACAGCGGCACGATCGCCATCGCGGCGGGCACGCTCAATCTCGCTCCGGCCGCAGGCGTCTTGGCCACCTACAGCGGCCGAATCACCGGCGTCGGATCCATCGTCAAGACCGGGGACGGCGCCGTTACCCTGTCGAACGACAACAACGCTTATTACGGCGACACCGTCATCTCCGGCGGAGCTTTGCAAGCCAATCCCGGCGATGGTCTGCCCACCACAAGCCTGCTCAAACTCGACGGCGGCGTCTTTCAAAGCGACGGCACCCAGACCTTTCGCCGCTATCTCAGCCCCACGCTGATCTCGGGCATTGGCTCGTTCCACTGGACCGCCGAGGGTGGTGGATTCGCCGGAGGCGCCGGCAAAATGACCGTTCAACTCAATAACGGAAATGTAACAACCCCCATCGCCTGGGGATCGTCGTCCGAGGACATCGGCAACAAAATGCTGGGCACCCTCAAGCTCAGTTCGGATACCGCCCAAAACATCGTCGATTTCCAGAATCGCCTCGATCTTAGCGGCGACTCCATGCACACAACTCGAACCATCCAGGTCGACGACAATCCCGAGGTAACGACCGACTACGCGATTCTCTCGGGCGTGATTTCCAACTCGGGTCCCGTCGCGTGCGGAATCACTAAAACGGGCGATGGATTGCTGAAGCTGACGGCCTCGAACACCTACGACGGCGAGGTCAACGTAATGGCTGGAACACTCCAAGCCGCGTCGGCCGCCGCGTTGGGCGCCGGAAACCAAATCATGGTCCACCAAGACGCGACGCTCCGCGTGGCCAGCGGCACCCTTGCCCTTGGCTCGGGCGACGTATTCACCAATAACGGCGTCTATTCCGACTATCTTTCGCTCACCGACGGCGCCGTGGCTCAAGGGACCGGCTACTATGCCTCCATCGGCGTCATGCACGGCGGCGTTTTCGCGCCCGGCGACGGCGTGGGAGAGGCGACCACTGGTTACACGACCTGGGGCGCCGACGGAAGATACCTTTTCGAAATCAGCGACGCCG
>JAFGAY010000134.1 GCA_016933425.1 Pirellulales bacterium | reverse complement strand
GGGCCCGAGCCGGCGCCCCACACGGTTTTTGGTTTGGGCTATAAAGCGCCGGTTCCGCCGGAATTCGCACGCGGCGTGCGCCCTCTTATCGAGCGTACCCGGCGACTGTTGGACGAGACCGGTCCGGCGCCGGGCGTCCTCGGATGGCTCAAAGAGCGGACCGTCAAACGGTTCGTCGCGGCGGCCCGGCGTCGGCGCAACGAGCATCAGGTGCAATACGTTTTGAACTTGCCCATGGATCAACGGTCGAAGCCGGCCATTCTCGATGCCTGTCTGCCCCCGGCCCAAACAGGCACGCGGCTCGACCTGAGCGAGTGAATTGAGCCACTGACCCAACACGCGGAAGGAATCCCTGCCCATGTCGTCGCCATCCGGCCGCGTGTTGCTCGTCGAACTGGACGGCGCGTCCTACGAGGGGCTCGGTCCCTTGGCCGCGCGCGGCGTCATGCCCCAAATGGCCCGACTGCTCGAATCGGCAGCCCTGATCGAGCCGCAAGCCGTGCCCGGCCTGAGCGATCGGGCCGCGCGGGCGACCTTCTGGACCGGTTTTCCGCCGAGCGAGCACGGAATGCTTGACGACTGGCGGTTCGACGCCGCGCGCCGACGGCTTGTGCCGGGACGGATCGATCGACTGGCCCGGCCCACCTTGTGGCAAGCGGTGCAAGCGGCCTTTGGACCGGCGGCGGCTGCGCGGCTGGAGGATTTCGATGCGGCAAGCCTTCCCTGGCAAGAAGCCCCCAAGGACCTGGCGTCGCTCGAGCGCCGCGTGGCCTCGACTCGGCTTGCCTTGCAGGCTCTCGCCGACCGCGCGGCCGACGTCGACCGCGACTGGCGGTTCTTGACGGTTCGCGTGCGCACGCTCGCCGGACTCCAATGTCACCTGGCCAGCGCCCTGCCCTCCGGCGACCGGCCGGGCGCCAACCCGCGATGGGTCGCTGCAGTCGAACGGCTGATGCAATCTGTGGATGCGTGTCTTGGACAACTCGTCGAGACGGCCCACCGGCGCAAGGCGGCCGTCGTCGTCGCGAGTCCTTCCGGCGTGGTTCCCCTTCGTGGACGTATCACACTATCCGAACTGTTCCTGCGCGCGGGGCTCTTGCAACTGTGCCGCGGACCGGCGTCGCTCGGCTACCACGCGGGTCGACTCGGCGAGAGGGCCCGGCGATGGTTCGCCTCGGGCGACGGCGCCGCGCGATCGGCCCGTTCCGTCGTGCCGGTCGACTGGCGCCGCACGAGCGTCGTCGCGATCCACGGCCACTCGGCCGCGCTGGTCTATCTGAACACGCCCGAGCGTTTCGGCGGCCACGTACTGGCGACCGCCTCGGCCCGGGATCGCGCGGCTCGGGCGGCCGTCGAGGCGTTGTCCGCGGCCCGGGACCCGACGACCGGCGAGCCATTGTTCATTGACGCCTTTTGCACCGAGGACCGCTATGGAACATCCATCCGGCGGCACGGCTGGCCCGAGGTAATCGGCATTCCAGCCACCGGCTTCACGACGCGACACCGACCCGACCGCCAGGAACGACTCGTGCGCCCGACGCGCGGCCAAACCACGACCACCGGCGGGCCAGGACTTCTGGTAATCGATTCGCCATGGATAAGCCCGGGCGAGCACCGCGCCTGCTCGTTGGAAGAAGCCGCCCCCCTCATCGCCGAACTGCTGGGCCTACGGCCCACAAGCCCACGGCCCACGGTCTACACGCCGCCGCGCAGCACCACGAGAAAATAGGCCACCGCGGCACCCGCCAGGACCAATAGCCCCAGGACAATCGCCACCACGCGGCCATTGGACTCGGCCAACGGTTGGACAATCTCCTTCGGGTCGAATCCCTCGTCGAACTCGTGGCCGCACCAGGCGCAAAGCCTCGGGAACTCGGGCAAGAACGGCTCGCTGCACGTCGGGCACGTCAGCACGAGCCGCGAGTCGTGTTGGGCCGCCTCCGTTTGGTCGGCGTCCTCGTCGTCCGCTTCCGCTTCGCCGGCGGTCGCCATCGAACCGTGCCCACCGCCACAGCCTCCGCAACCGCACGACGAATCTTCGTCGGACATCTCGTCGAGGCCCATGCCCCAAACATACTCGTCGTCGGCCTCGGGAAAGTCGACGCCGGTGGTCTGGCAGATGGGACATCGCGTGACGCGCGGCGCGCCGCACCGGGGACAACGCGGCCAGGTCTCGGGCACGCGCGGGGGCTCGTCGTCGCTTGCCTCGTACTCAAACGGCCCGCTCTGGGCCATCTCGACGCCCCGACGGTCGTGTTCCAGGGCGATTCGCCGGGCGAGGGCCGCGTCCTTGTGGTCGACCAGCACGCGGGGCAAGGTCTGCCAACCGATGTATTCCACGCCCGACCCTCTTTCGAGCGTCTGGTTGGTGATCGTGGCCTCAATGCCGTGCTCGGCCAGCAGGTTTTTCAGCATGTAGGCCTGGGGCGCGGAACCGGCAACGTAAATGACCGTTTGTGGATCTTCCATGGGGCGAGTCCTGTGATTGACCGACCGTGGAATCATAGCACCCTGCCGCCTTGGAGAAAAGCGTCGTGGCGGGGCGCCTGGTCCCCCATCGCGCGAGCGCGGCGGTTTACCGTCGGCTCGCCGACCCATTCGGGGATGCCTATCGCCGGCGTTGCAGGTGTCGGGCCATCTCGCGTCGGGCTTCGGCTTTCTTCATGGCTTCGCGTTTGTCGTGGCGTTGGCGTCCCCGGCAAATGCCCAGGAGCACCTTGGCCCGGCCCCGCTTAAAATACATCTTCAGAGGGATAAGCGTCAGGCCTTGCTGCATTGCTTGGGTGGCGAATCGCTGGATCTCGCGTTGGTGCAGGAGTAGCTTTCGCGGGCGTCGGGGCTCATGGTTGAACTGATTGGCCTCGACGTATTCGGCGATGTCGCAGCCGATGAGCCAGACTTCCCCCCCTTTGACCCGACCGTAGGCCTCGGCCAGCGAGACTTTGCCTTGGCGCAGACTCTTTACCTCGCTGCCACGCAGCACGATGCCGCATTCGAGCGTGTCGAGCACGGTGTAGTCGTGCCGCGCCTTGCGATTTTCGGTGATCGGCCGCTCGCCATCCTTGCCGCCGGGCGGTTTTTTCGTTTTGTCCTGCTTCTTGGCCGTGGCAAAATCTCCCGAAAACCGATTCCCTTTGCCCTTCGCGCCCTTCGCGTCTTTGCGGTAAAAAACCTCACCGCGAAGACGCGAAGAACGCGAAGGTAATAACTTATCATTTTGGACTATTATGGCCTGGGATAATAGTCCGTGCAAGCAAGGCTTTAACGAGGGGGGGAAACCGGGTAGAGTAGATATGGGGTGCGTGCTTGCATGTACCGACAATAAGGAAGATTTTCACTGCCCACGAATGGCCGTCGCGCCGCTCCCTCACGGTCGCGGTTCAGTTTATGCATGGCTGCCCGACCCACGAAGTTGTTTCCATGACGCCTCCCTGCCAACCCGAATCCTCCGAACCGCGCGGCCGTTTGCCGCGCTGGCTGAAACGGCGCGTACCGGCGGGCGGGGCCAATCGGTTCACGGCCGAGTTGGTTCGCGAGTTGGGTCTGGCGACCGTCTGCGACCACGCGCGATGTCCCAACCGGATGGAATGCTACGCGCGCAAGACGGCCACATTCATGATTCTGGGAAGCACGTGCACGCGGAACTGCGCGTTTTGCAGCGTCGCGCACGGCGTGCCCGAGCCGGTCGACCCGGACGAACCGCGGCGCGTGGCCGAGGCGACCCGGCGGCTCGGCTTGCGCCACGTCGTCATTACGTGTGTGACGCGCGACGACCTGGCCGACGGCGGCGCGGAGCATTTTTGCCAGACGATCGGTGCGGTGCGCAACGCCTGCCCCGGGACAACCATCGAGGTGCTCCCCTCGGACCTGGACGGCAATCGCGCGGCGTTCGACCGGCTCGTCGCGGCGGCGCCCGACGTCTATAACCACAACGTCGAAACGGTCCCCCGGCTGTTTCCCGTGGTTCGCGGGCCGAAGCCCGACTTCCGCTGGATCCTCGAAATGTTCGGCCGCATCAAACGGGCCAATCCGGCGATTCGCACCAAGACGGGCATGATGTTCGGGCTGGGCGAGACTCGCGAGGAAGTGCTCGACGCGCTGGCCGACCTTCACGCGGCGGGCTGCGAAATGCTGACGCTGGGCCAATATCTGCAACCCTCGGACGCCCAGATGCCCGTTGCCCGATACGTTCCACCCGAGGAATTCGACGAACTGGGCCAACTGGCCCGAAGCCTGGGTTTTTCCGCCGTGGCGTCGGCCCCGTTCGTACGGAGCAGCTATCACGCAGGGGAGATGATCGGGGAAGCGTGAGCGAGCGGCTATGACCTGCCACGACAACTTTTACTTTTTTACTATCTGAAGTTGTTCGCCAACCTCGCGGTCAAGACATTCGGCGACACATGTGTTGAGACTCCTGCCCGTGGCGGCGGCAAGCAGAGTCAGCCGCCGGTGTAGATCAGGGCTCAACCGGACGACAAATCGGCCGGAACAAGGTTTGTCTGGTTGTTCCCCGCGTTGTCGACAAAATTCGAGATAGTCATCGACCGACTCTTGAAAAGCGGCCCGCAATTCGCCGACCGAGCGCCCCTGAAACGTAACGACGTCGCGAATGCCGATTACTTCTCCATGGAAGAGATCAGCTTCGTCATCGAATTCGACGTTTCCAAGATAACCTTTGTATTCGAGCATCGTTCAATCCTCTCGCGACGAACACTTTTTCATTCCGGCTTGATGCCGGCTTCGCTTAAAAAACGTCGCACACTACGGACGGCGCCCCTGTCGGTTTCCTTTTGTGGATGCGGACGATGAAAAACAGCTCGCACGCCGCGAAGAAAAACCCGAACTCGCGAACCCCGCCCTTCGGTCACCTCGGCCCCCAGACTCCGCAGCATCGATTCGATGTTCGACCAAGGGATGTTGGACCGGATAGAATCGTCGAATAGGGCTCTCAAGGTATCTTCATGCCGGCCCATGGGACTCCCTTCCAGCGTCTATGGAATCACCTATGAATGATACTACCTAATGATACTGCTGTCAAGTGCATAAACATACTTTCACTGGGGGTGTTTCATTTGGTGTCCTCTTACCCTTGCATGGCTATAATAAATCTTCTCGGCAAAACACATTCCCTTCTGGATTTCGTTGTCCCTGGACACCTCGGGCAATCGCACCATGAGAATCTCCTTCGCCACGGCGCTGGTCGCTTTCGTGCTGCTGGTTCAGCCGCTCGGGGCGATCGAGCTTTCGCAGGATTTCGACAGCGGATCGCTTAACGTGGCCGCGTCGACCGTCGTCGGCAACACGGTGAATCTGGTCGGACGCCGCACGTGGACCGATCCGACGTATCGCTACCGTTATCGCTGGGTTTACTTCAAGGCGTCCGACGTCGCCGGATTGCAGCCGCAATTCACCATCTCGGCCGGTAGCTTTCTCGGCGATTTGAGCGACCATCGTTATCTCTATAGCTACAACCAGACGGAGTGGAGCTACTTCGACAACTGCTACGTCAGCGGAGGAACCTATTACTTCCGCAACCATCAGCCCTTCACGGGCAACGACGTCTACGTGGCCTATTCGTTGCCCTATCCCGTGTCACGCACCCAGGCCCACGTGGCCGCCGTGACACAAAGCCCGTTTGTCAGCCCAACCATCAGCGGCGCCGGCGGCTATGTCGTCGGGCACACGGCCGGCGGCGTCGACAACATCGACGTGCCCGAACGAATCATCGCGCCGCAAGACATCTACGGTTTCAAGATTTCAGACCCCGCCGGCCCCGCCGAGAAATCCAAGGTTCTGTTGTCCAGCGGCGTTCATTCGTGCGAGACGCCCGGCAACCACGCGCTGGAAGGAATGATCGACTTCTTGCTGAGCGACGCGCCCCAGGCGGTTTGCCTGCGGCGAATGGCTGAGTTCTACGTCTATCCGCAGGTCAATCCCGACGGCCGTCTCGCGGGCTATTATCGCAGCACGCCGGAAAATCCCAGCAAGGATTACAACCGCTTCTGGAACAATCCGGCCGGATTTACCGACATGACGGCCGCGCGCAACGCGATGATCCTCGACACGGGCGGCGACGTCGATTATTTGCTCGACTTTCACAGCATGTTCGGCGCCTGGTCGCGGGCTCCTTATTTCGAGACCATTCCGAGCGACGCAAACAGTCCTTTCGTGCTCGCCCTGGCCGAATTGGAACCGGGCATCTACTGTTCCAAGACCTATGGCACCGCCGGCATGTTGCGCATCTGGGGACAAAGCGCCAGCGGCTTGAAAGCCGAACACTCGTATACGCCCGAGTTCGGCTGCCACCCCGGCGTGCTCGAGGACCGGCTCGATCAGATGGGCGCCAGCTACGCCAAGGCGCTCTTTCGCGCTTTGTGGTCCGAATCCACCTTTGTTGCCGGCGATGCGACGGCCGACGGCCTGGTCGACGCGGCGGACGCCGCCGTGCTGGCCGACTGCTGGGGTTTCGAGGATGCCGACTGGTCGATGGGAGATTTCGACGGCGACGGCCGCATCGGCCCAAGCGATGCATCCATCCTGGCGGCCAACTGGGGCAACACGTTCGAGTCCCTCGCGACGGCCGTGCCCGAACCGGCAACCCCGGCCCTGGTGGGAACCCTTCCCTTAATTTGGCTCTTGCGGCGGCGACGCCTGTTGCTCGCGAGGAATCTCGCGTAGGAAGATGTATCGCCAGCGGATTTCGCCGCCGTGGGTCTGCAATTGGATCGGGCCGGTCGCGTAGGGCGGCTTCTTGCGATTCCAATAGTTTTCCAACGCAGCGTCGTCGACCACGAGCTTGTCGTTGAGATAAACGGTGACGCGGTCGCCGACCATCTTGATTTTCAGCAAGTTCCACTGGCCGAACGGCCGATCGGCGAAGACCAACGGCAGGTGGCCCTTGCCCTGGTTGTTCCATAGGCCGCCTGAGCCCTTGTCGGCGCCGTGATGCCATTTGCCGCCCTCCTTGGTCGTGTCCCAGATTTGCACCTGGGGCATGCCTCGGAGATAAATTCCGCTATCGGCCTTGGGCACGGTTTTGTACTCGATCCACAATTCAAAATCGCCGTAGTCCTTGGTCGTCGTCGCGTAGGGCCCCTTTCCGTCGTTGACTAACTCGCCCTTTTCGGCTCGCCAGTGCTTGATGAAAGCGGCCCGATTCTTCTCGTCAAGCGCCTTGCGTTTTTCGGGCGATAGCGCGCCATATTTGGCCGGATCGACGTGGCCCAGGCCTTTCCATCCGGTCAGATCTTTGCCGTTAAACAGGGCAATGAAACCCGGCGGGGGCACGGGTTCGACCGCCGCGTCGTCCGCGCCGCCGGCGGCCGGCAACACGGCAAAACACGCAACCAGGGGTAATCCGATCAGCCAACGGCGCATCATCATGGCGAATGTCCTTTCGACGGCGGTTGGAGCGGAAAGAACGCCGCGCGATAAAAAATACTAGTAACATTTCAGCCGAATGAAGTTCTGTGTAATGAAGGAAAAAGGGGAAAGGGGGGAAAGGGAAAAATAAAAGATTTG
>JAFGAY010000133.1 GCA_016933425.1 Pirellulales bacterium | reverse complement strand
TCCGGCAATCAACGACGCCAGGTCGTCCAGTTCGTCCAGATGGGCGATTCGCACGAGGGCCAACTCGGCCAGAATTCGTCCCTGCGTGCTCTGCCGCAGCCGCGAGAGCGTCTGGTCGAGGATTTGCATCGCGGCGAGAATCGTGTGAACGCCTAATTGCCGGCCGATCCGGGTGACCTGTTCGGCGCTGGCCGGCGAGGCATAGACGAACGTCTCGGCCGCGCACCCAACGGCCGCGGCCATTGCGTCGCGAAAGTAGCCGAACAATTGTTCCAGCAGCAGGCCCGGATCAACTCCCTCGGCGACCGCCGCGTCGAACCCGGCCAGGGCGCCGGCCGCGTCGTGCGCGGCGAGGCAGCCGGCCAATTCGTCCAGCCGCGCTTCGGCCGCGGTGCCCAACATGGCGTGGACCTCGGCCAGGGTGATCCGCTCCGACGCAAAGGATAAAAGCTGTTCGAGCAGCGACTGCCCGTCGCGCATCGAGCCCGCCGCCCGCCGCGCGAGCAATTCCAGGGCCTCGGGCTCGGCCTCGACGCGTTCCGCCTCGGCAATTTGTGCGAGACGCCGCGCGATTGACCCGGCCCGAATGCCGGCGAAATCGAACCGCTGGCACCGCGAGAGGATCGTGATGGGAATTTTATTGGGGTCGGTCGTGCAGAAGATGAATTTGACGTGGCCGGGCGGCTCTTCGAGCGTTTTCAGGAGGGCGTTGAAGGCCTCGCGCGTGAGCATGTGGACTTCGTCGATGATGTAGATTTTCAGCCGGGCGCGGCTCGGCCGGACGTTGACGTTCTGTCGAAGCTGGCGAATCTCGTCGATTCCCCGGTTGCTCGCCCCGTCGATTTCCAGCACGTCAACGTCGTCGCCCGAGGCAATGCTTTGGCAGATTTCACACCGGTTGCAGGGTGCGGGCGCCGGTCCCTCGACGCAGTTGAGGGCCTTGGCGAAGATTCGGGCGGCCGAGGTCTTACCGACCCCCCGGGCCCCCGTGAAAAGATAGGCGTGGCCCACGCGGTGGGTCGTAATGGCGTTGGACAATGCTTGGGCGATGTGCTCCTGGCCGACCAGATCGTCGAACACTTGCGGCCGATATCGCCGGGCAACGACCTGGTAGTCGCGGGGGGGGCTAGGCGACTCGTGGGCTTGGGGGGCTTCGGACATGGCTTACTGCTGGGCAGATAGAGCACTCGACGGTCGCGCCGGCGTCTGACGAGAGACCCTGCACACATGAAGATGACTGCTTATGGCTGCTGTCTTTCGACCCTGACCAGGTTCGCAGGTCCCCATTGTGAGGGCCTCTCGTCGGGCGTCGGTCCGTGCGACGACAGCCCCATTATCGGCCTGCGACGCGAACTCGTCAAAGGGGGCCTTTCCGGCGGGTGTGGTTAAGGCGCGCATGGAGGACAGGGCCAGGCGCGGCTCGGCTTGGGCGGGAAGCGGTCACCACCACACGCGCATTCCCGCCCAACGCCGTTCAGCGGATCGTTCTCGGCGCATCGCGGAGCGGCGCGTCGTTGAGAAAAGGCTCCGAGGCCGAATAATCTTGCATGTCCGGCGCCGGGGGCGAATCCAGCGGCGCGACCAGGAGGTTTCCGGCCACCACGCGACTGAGGTTTACTTCCCGTCCGGCCACCTCAACCACGACGATGCCCGCCTCCACCCGATTTACCGTCACTGAGCCGATGGTCTCGAGCGCAAGGCCCGATTGGGTCAGGTAGCGTAAAAACTCGGGCGATTGGTCGGTAACTCGGACGAGCCGGAATCGGGTGCCCACCGGCCAGTCGACCAGCGGCCTGGAATTCACCGACGCGACAGTCCCATCCGGCGCGGGAATCGGGTCGCCGTGGGGGTCGTGCGTCGGATGGCCCAGGTAATCGTCGATCCGTTCGATCAAAAAATCGCTGATGTGATGCTCCATGCGCTCAGCGTCCTCGTGGACCATGTCCCAGGGCAGCCCGAGCGATCGGCACAAAAAGCTTTCCAACAACCGGTGGCGGCGGTAGATCCGCAGCGCCAACCGCTCTCCGGCGGGCGTCAACCGGACTCCTTCGTACGGAGCATAGTAGGCAAGCTCCGACTCGTGGAGCGTTTTGAGCATACTGGTGACCGTGCCGGGCGAAACGCCCATCGCCTCGGCCAGCCGTCCGGTTGTTACGGCCTGATCACCTTGCATTCGAGACAGTCGATAGACCGCCTTCACGTAACTTTCAACGGTTGCGCTAGCCACGATTTGGCTCCCGGAAAAAACCGAGAAAATGCCCTTTTGTCCTTTCGTACAAAGCCCCGAAAAATCGAGGCGTTGTATTGTATGGTCCCTTGTTTGCCCCGGCAAACAATCCGCTTGGGCCGTTCAAACGGTTTGTTGGACTCTTCGACAACGGACCACCCATATTGTGTCATTTATGTCTGTTATAATTGACATTTAGTGTGGTTCTAACTTTCGGGGACGGCTTGTCCTCGTTTCGGACCGTCTCTAGATTCTTGGGTAGGTTGAACCGGACACTCCCGTCGGTTTGGCGGGGACCGTGGGGTCGAACCCTATTGGCCGGGTGGGGACGGTTCAGTTTGGTTGTTGAGTTCCATTGCCGGGTTACAACCTTGTCTTTACCCACATTTACTTGTGCAACATGTCGGAGAAACAAGGGTTTTCGACCCGGAGGGTCGTTTGACAATAGCCCAGCGATTTATCGCTGGGTAGGAGGGGCTACTGCGAAGTGGTTTCGTCCC
>JAFGAY010000132.1 GCA_016933425.1 Pirellulales bacterium | reverse complement strand
GGCCAAACGCAAAAGGTAAGTAAACCATCGTCATGCAATCCCGTGAAATAGTCCGCCGCGCCATCGAGTTTGCTTGTCCGCCCCGGCTCCCCTTCTGGCAGCACCAAATGGAGTTTTTGCCGGACGACGTTTGCGACATTTGGGAGATGGACCGCGCCGAGGCCGGTTGGTTTTTCGACAATGCCACGTGGGATGACTGGGGATGCCGCTGGGCTCGAACGGAGAAAACGAACATGGGCCAGGTGGTCGAGTCGCCGCTGGCCGACTGGTCGGCGTTGGACGATTATCAGCCGCCGGACCCGACGAATCCTTTTTATTTCGCGCGGATCGAGCCCGAGCTACGAAAGGCGGGCGATCGTTACGTCGCCCTTACCAGCCACTTCTGTCTCTTGGAGCGGCTGCACATGCTCCGGGGATTCGCCGAGACGATGCAGGATTTCTACGTTGAGCCGAAAAAGGTCCACGGCGTGTTGGACATGATTCTCGACTTCACGGTGCGCCGCTTCGACGAGCTGCATCGGCGTTTCGAGAACGCGATAGACGGGATCTTTTTGTCGGACGATTGGGGAACCCAGAAAGGCCTCTTTGTCCGGCGCGAGACGTTCGAGGAGTTCTTCGCCGAGCGCTATCGGCAGTTGTTCGACGTGATGCACGGTTATGGCTGGCACGTGATCCTGCATAGTTGCGGGCGGATCAATGCCTTGGTGCCCCGGCTGATCGAATTGGGGGTCGACGTGTTCAACATGGCGCAACCCCAATGCTACGGGCTGGTCGAATTCGGCAAGCAGTTTTGCGGCAAGGTCTGCTTTCTCACCACGGCCGACATACAGTCCACCCTGCCGCGAGGCAATGAACGGGAGGTTCGCGAGGAAGTTCGGCAACTCGTTCAGTATTGGAGTTCACCCAAGGGCGGATTGATCGTTTTCAACTATGGTGATCCCGAGGCGTTGGCCGTCACGCCCGAGATTACGCGCGTGATGTTCGACGAGTTCGCGAAAATGACCGGCTACTGGTCTACCCGGAGCTTGTCGGAGACGGACGTTCCTTCTTCTTGACCGGGCGAGAAACCAATCCGCGAAGCACGGCCAGATTGACGCGATCCATGTCGAGCCCGCCGCTTTGTTCCTTCGGCGTTTCGAGATACATGGGAATCGTCGAGAAACGGCGGTCGGCAAGCAGCCGGCGAAACGGTTCCGTGCCCATCATGCCTTGGCCAATGTGAGTGTGGCGGTCCACTCGCGAGCCGAGTTCCCGGCGGCTATCGTTCAGATGGAACGCCTTGATGCGTTCGAGCCCCACGAGCTTGTCGAACCGGCTCATCGTGGCCCGATACTCGGCGGCCGTCCCCAAGGGATAGCCGGCGGCGAAAACGTGACACGTATCGAAACAGACGCCCAGCCGGTCGGGCTCGGCCGCGCCGTCGAGGATCGCGGCCAGGTGCTCGAACCGCCACCCTAGCGACGTTCCTTGTCCCGCGGTCGTCTCCAGCAGGCATCCGGCGGCCAGTTTCTGGGTTCGGGCGTGGATTTCGTCGATTGCCCGGACAATTTGCCGCAGCCCCTCCGCCTCGCTTCCGGTGGTATATGATCCCGGATGGATCACGACGTGGGGAATTCCCAACACCTCCGCGCGGCGGAGTTCGTCGACCATGGCATTGATTGATTTTTGCCAGAGCCGCCGGTCGGGACTGGCGAGGTTGATGAGGTAAGCATGGTGCGCGATCGGGTGACTGATCTTTCGCTCGGCAAGGGCCTGCTTGAACCGCGCGGCCACATGGGCGTCGATCGGTCGCGCCTTCCATTGGTTGTTGTTCTTCGTGAAGATTTGCACGCATTGGCATCCGGCCGCCGCCGCGCGTTCGACGGCCCGTTCCAACCCGCCGGCAATCGACATGTGGGCACCAAGAATGGCCATTCCACGAAGTTACCGCACGCCGGGCGAAAATACCAGTCGGAGCGGTTTTGCCCAACCAAAAAGGCGAGTTCTCTTGCCAAGCACTTCAGGTGGGGGTAATGTTTTTGATATTCCAAGAAACGCTCCGCGCCGGCGGTTGCACTTTTTCGGTCTGTCCGATAGAACTAACCGACGAGGTCGGACGTACCAAAGGTCGCCCTCCTTCCAGGGAAAAGCCGTTCCCAAGGGGCCGAGAGGATCGCCGTGCGGACCATGTTGAAGGTTTTTTTCGCTTCGCTCATTCCGGCTGTCCGCCGCGCCATGGCCGTGTTTCGTTTCTCGGTCAGGCAACGGCCACAACCTGCGCATGACTGGAATGATTTGGTCGATGCCCGGCGGCGGTTCCATTGGGAACGAGAGCACCTGGAAGCTCGCTTTATTGAACTCGCCCGGGCGGCCGGCAAGCAGCCGGCGCCTCGCTGGCGCGATTGCCGGTTCGAGGACCAGGTGACTTATGTTCTCAATCGTCGTTCGCGCCGGCTCATGGCGTTGGTGGCCGTCGTCGTGACGCCTGACAGCCGCGACCCGCTCGAGGACGATCCGTCGTGGCGGGTGCTTCCCGACGGGCTGATAGCGCCGAGCCGGCGTAGGAACCGTTCGGCCACGGCCATATTCATGTTTGACGGCAAGCATTGGACGACCGAGGGAACCGCGGTCTTCAACTTCGATCCCGCCGCGTTGGCCCACGTTTATCAGCGCGAGCTCGAACTCTTGGCCGACGAGCCAACCGTTTCGCCGCGAACGAACTGACGTTGGCAGTGTAAAAAAAGAAGCCCGGGCGCCACCCACCCGGGCTTTCGATTTCCCACGATTATTGTTAAGAGCGTTTTCAGACAACCGAGGCGGGTGCGATAGGCTTTTCACGCCTGACCACGGGCTCCCGCCCGTGGCTATTACCCTCGAAGCACGCTACACGTACCTGGCGACCGCCCTAATGTGTTTCTGTTGCGGAAAGGGCCGGTCGGCGGGATTGTCGCCTTTCGCTCCGCGAAAGTAGCGTGGAATAGTCGCTGCTTTCGCGGAG
>JAFGAY010000131.1 GCA_016933425.1 Pirellulales bacterium | reverse complement strand
GCCTACATTCCGACGGGCGTGGGCGCGCTGATTTGCCTGCTGGTCGTCTACGGCCTTCCACGCCGGCGTCATCAGGTGCTCATCGTCGCCGGCATCCTAGCGCTCGTCGCGACCGCATGGCTGGGTTGGTCGCTTCTGACGGGTCCTCGCGCGGCGCTGCTCACGCCCGAGTGGTTCCAGCAAACCGTCACCCGGCTCCAGTTCAGCCAACAACAAATGCTGCCGAGCTGGTGGCTGAGCGCGGGTCTTCTGGAAACGGCCCATCACGGGTGGGACCAGGGGATGCTGTTTTTTTGCGTGCTGGCGGCAAACGCCCTGATGCTGCGCCAGGCGGCCGTATGGATCGCGGGCCGGTGGTACCGGACGGCCTACGGCCAACTACGCGCAATGAGCACGCGGCGCAAGCAAACGAAGCACTTTTGGCTCGATCGGGTTATTCTCGTTGCGTTGCCGTGTCCCCTGCCCTTCCGTTTGATGCTCTTGAAAGATTTGCGGTTGTTCCGCCGCGACGCGAGCCAATGGTCCCAGTTTTTGCTTTTTTTCGCTCTTCTGGGATTCTATTTTCTGAATTTGCGGCAATTTGAGGCCGAATCGCGCACCGTGGGCTGGGACAACATGATGAGCTTTGTCAACCTGACGGTCGTCGGGCTGATTCTCTCGACGCTGACCACCCGGCACGTCTATCCGATGATCAGCCTCGAAATCCGGCGAATGTGGCTGCTCGGGCTTTTGGGCGTGGATCGCAGCGTGATTGTCTGGAGCAAATTGGTTTTCGCCATGGGGGCCGCGTTGGTCCCCTGCGCGCTGCTTGTCTTGGCCAGCGACATGATGCTCGGTATTTCCCTGATGCTCCAGGTGAGCCACCAGGCCACGTGCCTGTTGCTCTGCCTGGGTCTATGCAGCATGGCCGTGGGGCTGGGCGCAAGAATGCCCAATCTCCAGGAGGATTCGCCTCCGAGAATCGCGGCCGGTTTCGGCGGAACGCTGAACCTGGTGATCGGCGCCGGCTATATTGTGCTGATCGTGATGCTCGCCGCGATGCCCTGGCACTTGCACGCCCTGGCGAGCCAACCCGTCGCGATGGATTACCTGGAATCGCGGCCCGGCTTCCTCTGGTGGCTTCGTCTCTGGCTCTGGGGAGGAAGCCTCGGCAGCGTCCTACTAACGTTCGTCGCTACTTTCATCCCGCTCCGATCGGGATTTCGCGCATTTCGATTGATGGAACCGTGAAATCGCCGACGCTCTTTTCGTGACTCGCTCCCCTGCCCTGCCCTACGGCCCGGGCTCGCGGGCGAGTTGGCTGATCTGTTTGAATTCGGGCGTGCCGGCGCGCCGGCACCATTCAAACAAAGCCGCCTCGGTCGTGGTGAGCGTCGCGCCGGCCGTCTCCATCCGGCGCAGGGCAACGTGATAATCCATCTCGAAACGCGATCCGATCGCGTCGCCCGCGACAAACACTCGCCAGCCGTCGGCCAGCAAGTCGAGAACCGTCTGCTGAACGCAGACGTGCGCCTCGATGCCGCAAACCAGAATGTCGCTGATCCGCCGCTGGCGAAGCCGCTCGAAAATCTCGGGACATTCGCCGCAACTGAAAGCAAGCTTGTCGGGCAACGGGCCCAACCGCTCGGCCAGCGTCGCCACCGTGGGCCCCAGACCGCGCGGATACTGCTCGGTGCCCACGACCTCGACTCCCAAAACCTTCGCGCCATCAACCAATCGCCGGACGTTCCACACGACCCGATCGCCGCCGGCAATGGAAGCGACCAGTTTTTCCTGAAGGTCGATGCACAAAAGCGCGGTCGCGCCGGGCGACATCAACTCGGGACTGCGCGGAAGCGGTGAAAGACTGCTCATGACCCGACAAGATAGTGCAATTCGGCCCCAATGTACAGGGGCGGGTGGGTTGCGCCAAAAGATTATGGCGGCATGCGTTGGAGGACCACGCTCCGTCGTAGCCGTGCGCGACTACCTTGGCCACGACGGGGCGTGGCTCTCCATGGAAAACCGGCAAAGTCGTCCGCGGACGAGACGCGTCGAATTTGGCTAGTTCGCCGCCGACGTCTTCATGGCAACGACAACCATCAGATCGCGGACCCGCTCGCGGTCGGCCATCGACAAACGGTTGTAGTCGACGCGAACGTACCGACCGCTGGGCCGTTGGAGCCGGACCGTCTGCTGGTCGAAGCTAACGAAGCGGGCCTCGACGCGGAAGTTGCCCGTCGCGTCGGTCCAAATCTGCATCTGGTCCGTTTCGAGAATGAACGGATTGTCGTATTGAGCCACCAAGGGTCTTTCCAAAGAAGGTCCCAAAGAGCGTTCAATGGGCTTGGTTTGCGGTCCGGCGGGCGCGTCAGGCTTCTTATTGGACGCCGGTCCTCCCTCGGCTGCTTGCGGCGGCTCGGACGACGTGGAGGCGGCGGGCAAATCGACCGGCAACTCGATTTTGGCCGGTGCCGCGGGAGTGGGAGTCTCGGTGGGCTTTGCCGCGGGCGGCGCTGCGGGGATGGTCGACGGAGCCGGCTTCTCGCTCGATTCGGCCGGAGCCAACGTGGGCGCCAATTGCGGCGACGTGGATGACCGAGGCGATGAAACCGCCGGGGCGGCAGGCTCGCAACAGACCGGTTGACAACACACAGGCCGACACACCACCGGCACGCAATAAACCGGCCCACAGCAACACGGCACGTAGCAGCGGGGCATGCAGCAGGTCGTGTATCCATAGGGCGCGCAACAACGCCCCCAATAGCGCCCACAGGCCGAAGCCGACGCTGCCGACATCAACGCCACGCCCATCAATACGAGGCTCAGCAACACGACGCGACGCATCTCTTTACCTCCACCTCCAGCAATAGAAACAACCGGGTTGAATCGCGCGAAAAACCAAGCCCACCGCCAACGCAACCAACCGCGCCGGCATCGGCCCCTCGGCGGGCACACGTTCCGCGCTAGCCGACAAAACCTCAACAGCTACGCTAACCGATAACCCCGCCGTTGACAACCGTTTAACCCGAAAAACCGGAAGGAATTGCGTCTTGTGGGCACGCCTAAATAACCCAAATAGGGCATTCGCTCCGCCAATTCATGCCAACCAGCGTTTCGCCCTTGTTTTTCCGCGGTTTGAGCTGGGCACAAAGCCAGTGACAACCGCCACGACTACATGGAATACTAACCCCCGCAACTCGGGGATATTGCCGAGCCTCACCAGATCTCGATTTCTTGTTCAAGCTCGATCTCGAACCGCTGCTCGATCTGGTCGCGGACCAGGTCGATCAATCGCAGGACGTCGTTGCTGGTGCAGCCGGACTCGGCCACGATGAAATTGGCGTGGAGCGGATCGACGACGGCCCCGCCGATTCGCGTTCCCTTGAGCCCGGCCGAATCGATCAGCTCGCCGGCATGTTGACCCGGTGGATTCTTGAAGATGCACCCGGCGCTCTGGTGGCCCATGGGCTGCCGCGCTTTACGAACGATCCACTGTTTTTGCATTCGGCGAGCCAATTCGCGGGGATCGTCCTCTTCCAATTCCAGCCGTGCGCCGAGGATAACCAATTCGTCCAGGCTGCTGGATCGGTAATTGAAAACCAGATCTTCGCGGTTGCGTTGGATGATTTCGCCGCCGTCGGTAATCACGGTTGCCGCGGCCGTCCACTGGCCGATGTCCGAGCCGTGTACGCCCGCGTTTCCGTGCAATGCTCCGCCCATGGTTCCGGGAATGGCGACCAGTTCCTCGAGTCCGGCGAGTCCCGCGTGGACGGCCGTGGTCACGACCCGGCCCAGCCGCGCGCCCGCCCCGGCGGCGATCGAGGTTCCGTCGACGCGGATTTCACAGAAGGACGGATGGGCAAGCACGATGACCACGCCGGGCACGCCCTCGTCGCGCACCAGGATATTGGAGCCCCGCCCGAGCATGCGCAGGGGCATGTCCTGCTCGAGAGCACGGCGGATCACGGCGACCAACTCATCGCGGCAGGTCGGTTCGGCGAAAAATTCGGCCGGTCCTCCCAGTTGAAACCACGTGTGCATGGCCAACGGCTCGGCGGTCCGAACAAATTTCTCAAACCCGGTCAGAAAACCCATGGAAGCTCCTTCACCTCTCGGCTGTCGACAAAATCTTGTGTATGTTCCCTGCCCCGGCAACCAACAATACGTCGCCCGGACCGAGGCACTCGTTCAGTTCGCGGCCGATCTCGTCCATCCGGTGCGTGGCGGCCACGTCGAGCCCCGCGCGGCGAACCCGATCGGCCAGATCGGCCGCCGTCACCTCGCCGGTTCGCGGCGGGCCTTCCCGAGCGCGGAAAATATCGGCGATCCACAGCCGGTCGCTCGGCCGGCCGCCCTTGCCCGAGCGTAAACCATTGTGAAGGCTCGAAGCCAATTCGTCCAGTAAGTGCGCGGTCCGCGAGACCTGATGAGGTTGAAAAACACAGCAAATGCGTCTATTGGGATAGGTCTGACGCACGGTTTCCAGCGCGGCCGCTAGTTCGGTCGGATGGTGGGCATAATCGTCGACCACTGCCGCCCCACTCCACGTGCCGACCGGTTCCAACCGCCGCCGCACGCCGGGAAACCGGTCCAACGCCTCGGCTATTTGGCTCGGTTCGACCCCCTGATGCCAGGCTAGCGCTGCGGCGGCCAGTGTATTGAGCATGTTGTGACGCCCCGGCATGGGCACAACAATCCGGCAAAGTGATTGTCCGCGGCGAACCAATTCAAACCGATGGCATCCCTGGCAAACGCCTTGCGACCGAGCCGTCCAGTCGGCCGTTTCGTCCAACGCGAACGTTTCGAATCGGCACGTCGCCCCAGCCGCCACCCGGCGCGTCGCCGCGCAGTCGCCCCGAGCCAGCAGCAGTCCGTCCGGCGCGATGCCCGCGGCAAATTGCGCGAATGCCCGCTCGACGTCGGCCGGTTGGGCGTAGCAGTCAAAATGGTCGGGCTCGATGCCCAGAATGACCGCGTGTCGGGGCCGCAGCTTGAGAAAATTGGCCCGATATTCACACGCCTCGGCCAGCACGAACCCGCTTCGACCGGCTCGGCCGCCGTCGTTGGCCCCGATGGTCGTCGCTCCGCATAACACGGTCGGATCGCGACCCGAACCGACCAAAATCCAAGCCGCCATCGCCGTGGTGGTCGATTTGCCGTGGGTGCCCGCGACGGCCAGTCCGTGCGAATCCTCCATGATCCGCCCGACCGCGTCGAAGTAACTTAGGATCGCGACGTTCCGGTCCCGGGCGGCCTCCAGTTCGGGGTTGTCGTTGCCTATCGCATCGCTGTGAATCACGACGTCGGCCGTCGCCGGCAGCCCCGTCGCGTTGTGGCCCGCATGGAGTCGCGTCCCCGGGGGCAAAACGTCGTCTAATCCGTCGGGATGGACGTCCGAGCCGCTCAGACGCCAGTCGAATTTATGGAGCACCCGGGCCAAGGCCCTCATGCCCGAGCCGCCAATCCCCACGAGATGGGCGTGGCCCGGCCGATGCGGGAATTTTTTTGAAAAACCGGTCACGGTTCGCGCGGCGGCCGTATAAGGAGTAACGGCCGCTGACGAACTGGACCTTGTCGGGTGCGCGCCGACCGCCATGCCGGGGACTCCAACGGGGGGAATTACTCAGGTCTCCGTCCACTGGCGTGATGATAGGTTCGTGCTCGGCGGCGGTCAAGATGCCGTATTTCCGGGTGGCCCTCCAGGTCAGGGTGTGTGTAAAAAACAAATCTTGCCCATCTTGACCACCGGCAAATGTCATGTTCGTCATGACCGGCGTTGCAGTGTCCGCTTCCATTACCCCTAAACTAACCCCGTTTTAACCCAATTGTTCGCATGATGATTAGTCCACCGTGCGAATGTGGTATATAGTCAAGGCCCCCTCGCTTCCGGTAAACTTCGTTTCACCCCCCGACGAACGCCCCGGGAGCCATTCGTTTCCTTTCTTCAAGGAGTACCTCGCATGAAACGTACCGTCCTCCTGCTGCTGCTCATCGCCGCATGTGTGTGCATGGCCAGCGCGGTTCCGTCGACCGTCCGGGCCGACACGGGCCGGATTGTCATTTACGACGTTCCGGTCGATTACTATTGGCCGCCGCTTCCGCCGCCGCCGCCGCCGATTTACAACTGGCAAAACCAGGTGAACTCGGGCAACATCAATTCGCCCATCAATTCGCCGACGACCAACGTCAACTCGAACAACACGACGAACAACACTTTATTGAGTCAGAATTCGGGCACCCAGATCAACATCAACGGCAGTTTCATGCCGACGCCCACTCAGTTCACGGCCGCCGGCAAAAGTTTCAGCTTCAACGAGCCGCGTCAGAACGGCGTCATCGCGTGGAACGGCAAGGAAGAGGTTTTGATTCTCTCGACCGACGAAAACAGCACGGTCAAAGGGGGCGGGGCCGCGCTGAGCGTGCTGCCCTTGCCCGGCGAGCCGATCGCGATTACACCCGCCTCGACCAAGGCCTTCGACGACGCCACGACCCTGATCAAGCGAAAACTGAGCATGGTCGCCAAGGGAACCTTGATGCTCGAAGCGAAAATCGGCACCCATAACATCTTTGTCTGGAAACTGGACAGCCCCGACGACTTCGCCAATCAGGTCCGCGCCTACATCAAGGAGAAGTATGCCGGCCGTGCGGACGCCCTGGTCACCGACGAGGCCGAGAAGGTCATCAAACACTACTTCGACGAGGGATTTCGCTATTTTGTCTTCGACCTGTCCTTCATGACCGCAACACCGCAGACCAAAGTGGCCATCGCCTATCATTTCAAGTCCGACTACGTCTACTACCCGCTGGTCATCAGCCGTATCGGAGGAGCGGGCGACACGCGGGTCACGCTGGCCGTTTTCACGCCTGATCTGCTGCACAATTTCAAGGGGCTCCGCCACGAGGACATCCAGGTGTTTGGCGACAAGTCGGTCGACCTGACCGCGGCCGATCTCGAACCTATCGAGCCGGCTCTCGCCAAGCTCATGGGACCTGGTACGTTCAAAGGCCGTATTTTCGAGATGTCGGGCCAGATCAACGCCTTCGAAGGCGATCTGATGGCCTGGTAGAGCAACGCGTCGCGACCGTCCGCCCCATCGGGCTCGCCCCGGTGGGGCGCGGTCCGGCAAATACTCGCGCCACGCGGCAATCATCCGTTCCCCGGGTCGGTCCCGGGGCAAAAGTGGTTTGGCAACTACCCCACGCGGCCACCGCGCGCCCGACGGATTCCGCCAGGACGCCCTATTCAGTTTCTGTTGCGGAAAGGGCCGGTCGGCGGGATTGTCGCCTTTCGCTCCGCGAAAGTAGCGTGGAATAGTCGCTGCTTTCGCGGAG
>JAFGAY010000130.1 GCA_016933425.1 Pirellulales bacterium | reverse complement strand
TCAAACCAAAAAACAAAATCCGAAGAACCGCCATTGGTGCCGGGCTTCGGTCTGGATAGCGAACCAACGCCCGTCGCCGGATTCGGTGTCCGCGTTCGACCCTCCGGACGAGTCATCCTCGGGATCGAGGGTGACGTCGAACCGCGAATCCGAGACCTGTTCGGCAGATTGGATCGCAACGGCAACGGACTGCTCGACCGCAACGAATGGACCGGATTGCCGGGCAACCCAAGCCAGTTCGATGCAAACCAGGACGGACGAATCACGCTGGCCGAAGTGGCCGCTCAAATGGATAAAATCCAAAAAGACCGAAACCAAAATCCTTGGGGAGGCATGGGACAAGGTGGCTTTGGTCCCGGCGGTGGGATGCCTGGCAATTTCGGACCGGGCGGCTTCGGAGCCGGCGGCTGGGGCGGCATGAACGGATTCGGCGACAACCGTCAAGACGACGAAGACAAGGAAGAATCGACTTCCAAAACCGCAAAGGCCGACCATCGCTCGTCGTATCGCTTTCGCTCCGCGCTGGAACGCCTGCCCAAGGGATTGCCCGATTGGTTCGTCGGCCGCGATGAGGATTTCGACGGCCAGGTGAGCATGGCCGAATTTGCGGGCACCTGGACCCAATCGACCTTGAACGAATATCTCAAATATGACGGAAACCGCGACGGAGTGATTACGCCCGACGAGTGCCTGCGCCCGGGAAGCGGCGGCGGGGCAACGAGCACAAGCGCGCCCCGTCCGCGGCAGTCGAGGTCGTCGCGATCGTCGTCCGGGAGCGGATCGTCGAACTCGTGGTGGCTGCCGAATTAGCCCAAAGGCGCGGCATGGTCATTTGTGTAAGCGATAGCCAGTGGGCAGGCCCGCCGTGGAACTCTCCGAAAAGCGACGCGGACCTACAGCGGGTCCCGACGGCCAATCTAAAAAGTTCCTGATGTTGCCGGTTATGACGTAGAATGGATAGGGAAAACTGGGTTCTGAGCTCGAGAATTCACGATGCATCGCCGGTGTTTATTATCGTTGGCCGTCGTTTTTGCCTGGGTCGGGTGCGTTTTCGCGGAACCTCCGGAGCCCGCGACGTCCACGCCCGACGCGCCGAAAGCCGCGGTCGCCTCGACAACCGAACCATCCGCTCCGGCGCCCGTCGCCGAACCGGCGGCCGACAAAGACGCGATCCCCGAAGTTAGGTCGCCGGAAGCATCTTCCTCGGCGGCGCCTCCCGTCGAACCGCCGACGGCGAAGCCGACTCGGTTAACGTTCAACTTTCGCTATCAGCCCTGGGCCGACGTTCTGGATTGGTTCGCCGAACAGGCCGGCTATTCCTTGGTTCTCGACAACGCGCCGCCGGGAACGTTCAACTACCGCGACAACCGGACCTACACGCCGGCCGAGGCGATCGATCTGTTAAACAGCGTTCTTTTGACCAAGGGCTACACGCTCGTGCTTCGCGATCGCATGTTGCTGCTGGTCAATCTTGAGGACGAGATCCCGCCGTCGATGGTAACCCAGGTCCCGGCCGACGAACTCGACAATCGCGGCCAATATGAGTTGGTGAGCACGCGGTTCGCGCTAAAAAACCTCACGGCCGAGGAAGCGCAGAAAGAAATCGAGGAATTGCTGGGCCCCGAGGGCCGCGTGGTCGTCCTGCCCAAGGCCCAGCAGATCGTCGTCACCGAAACGGGCGGCCGGCTCCGGGAAATTCGCGACGTTTTAACCAGGGCCGACGGAGCGCGCGATCCCGATCAGCAGGAAGTTCGCTGGTTCGAGCTTCGAGCGATCGGCCCCGATGAAGCCCTGGCCATGCTGCGACAAATCTTCGACATCGCCGAGGGGTCGACGTCGACCGCCGACGGATCGTTGCACCTGGCCGCCGACCCCCTCGGATTGCGCCTGTTGGCCACCGGCAGCCCGCAGCGAATCCGCCAGGTCGTGAAAATCATGGAAACGCTCGACAAACCGTTCGATGGCGAACCGGTCGAGTCGGGCCCGCAAGCGGCGCCCCAACTCGAGGTTTACGACGTCGCGCCGGCCGATCCCGAAGCGGTGTTGAAGGTCGTGCAAACGCTTCTCGCCGACACCCCGGGAACGCGGCTGGCCACCGACCCGAAGACGGGCAATCTGATCGCCCTGGCCCGGCCGAAAGACCAGGCGACCGTTCGCGCGACGATCGACCAGATCCGCCGCGACGCGCAGTCGGTCGAGGTGATTCAGCTTCGCGTGATCGATCCTCAATTGGCCGTCCTGGCAATCGAAAAACTCTTTGGCAAGGGAGCCGACAAGACCCCGAGCATCGACGCCGACGTGGCCAACCGCCAGTTGCTGGTGCGCGGCAGCGCCGGCCAGATCGCCCAGATCAAGATCCTCCTGGAAAAAATGGGCGAAACGTTCGGCGCCGGCCCGGCGCTGGCCGGCGGCAAACTCCGAAAAGTGCCCGTCGCCGGCGGCCAGGCCGAGGAATTGATCGAGCGGGTCAGGCAGTTCTGGCCGGTGATGGGAACCAACGAACTGCGCGTCGTGCCGCACCATCCGGCGCCCGGTCGAGGACCAATTGGCCGGCCGGCGCCGCCGCGAGGGCCGATCGACCAGCGCACGCCGGTTCCCGGTCCCACGGTTCCGGCCGAGCCGGACGACCCGCTCAGGCCGCTCTCGACGACGTGGCGCGAGCCGTCGGCCCCAACGCCGGCAAGCAGCCGGGCACGCGTCACCTTCGCCGCGGCGGGTGAAGATCGGGTTGTCGAATCGCCGGAGGTTTCGCCACACGACTCGCCCAACAATTCCGGCAAGCCGCCGATCATCATCCTTCCAACGCCCGACGGGCTCTATCTCTCGTCGGACGACGTCGAAGCGCTCGATGCGTTGCAACGGCTGATCGACACGCTTCAGGGCGGCTCGACCGCGAGCGAGCCAAAGCTTACCGTATTCTATCTCCGCAACGCCGACGCGAAAACCGTGGCCGAGCGGCTCAAGGAAATTCTGGCTACCGCGACCCCAACAACCGGAACGTCCCCGAGCGGCGCGGCCGGAACCTCGAATTCAGCGGGCATCCTGGGCAATTTCGGCGCGGCGGGCACGTTCGGCCGCATCACGCCGTCGGGCCCCATTTCGATCACCCCCGACCCGCGATTGAACGCCCTGTTGGTCCAAGCGGCCCCGCCCGACGTCGATCTGATCGAGGAAATTCTCAAGATTTTGGACCGTCGGGACAGCCCCGAGGAAGTGCCCGCGCAGCCGAAGCCCCGGTTGATTCCGGTTTTCCACACGTCGGCGTCCGAAATTGCGCAGGTCATCAAGGACGTTTATCAAGACCGGATGGGGAGCGGCGAAAATGGCAATCGCCCCTTGTCGCCGCCCGAGATGATGATGCGGATGTTTCGCGGTCAAAGGGGCGGCGGCGCGTCGAGCGGCTCGACGACCAGCGGCAAAGACGCGGCCGCGAAGATGACGCTCGGAGTCGACGAACGGAGCAACTCCTTGATCGTTTCCGCTCCGCAGTCGCTGTTCGAGGAAGTCCGCGACCTGGTCGCGGCCCTGGATCGCGTGGCCTCGCAGGACCAGGAAACCATCGAGGTGGTCGCTCTGCCGGAGTCCAATCCAGAGGCCGTCCGCGCGGCGTTGGCTTCGCTCCTAGGCGAAGCGGTCGAAACCTCGTCGACTCCGTCCGCCGGCGGCGCGTCGTCCCGATCGCGCAATCAAGCATCGGGCGCGAATCAACTCCCGTTCTTTATGCGCCAGTCGAATCGCGGCTCGATCTGGCAGGGCCCATCCTCCGGACGCCGTGGATCCCAAGGCAACCAGTCGCGCCAATTCCAGCCGTCGCGCCAATCCCAGTCGCCGCGCGGCCGCTAGTGCCGCTTTACGTCATGGATTCGGGGTAGCCGTCGGCGCGGAGGGCTTCTCGCCCGGCATGGGAGCTGTCGCGGGCGTTGAACTCGCGCGGATCGCCATCCCGCGACTCGGCAGGTTCAGCGTGGTGACCTCGACCCGCGATGCCGGCGTCGAGGAAGGCTCCGCGGCGCCGGGGGTTTGCCCGCCCGATGCGATCGGTTGTGGGGAAACCGGCGTCAAGTTGCTGCGGCTGGCCCAAAGGCGATCGCGTTCGTCTTTCGGTCCGGGAAGCACGGTGTGCGTGGGTTTGCCGATGACCGGTTTGCCCTCCTCGGGATCGAATCGCACGATCAGGCCGATTTCCTGGCGCGGACCGCCCGCCTCGTCCCAGGGAATCCAGATGTGATACGACGCTCCCGTCGGCCCCTTGCCGAAGTGCTTGTCGAGTTGCTCGGGCGTGAAAACATACTTGCGATCGGGCGTCGAATCATCGGTCTTGGGCGAAAGGTCATTGTAGGCATAGACGCTCAGGCTGCCATGAACGCGGACGGGCTTGGTCTGGTCGGCCCCGTAAAAGGTCACTATTCCGCCGAATCCCCGCGTGGTTTGCGCGCCCGGCTTTTCCAGAACCGTGGTCGTCCAGACCACGGCCAGATTGGCCGGGGCCGCGATGGGCCCTTCCTTGTCGAACACCTCGGCGACCGACGAGACGTTGAACGACGCGCATCCGGCGCCGCACGCCAACCAGATTCCCGCGAGAACCACGGCAACCGCCACGCGCGACACGGTCGAGATTTGCATGAGGTCAATTCCCTTCGTAATACGTCACGGGGCGAACGGGCTGCTGTTGGAGCGCGGCGCCGTTGCCGCCGGCAAATTGGACGGGATCGTTCGCATAGGGCCATTGCGGTCCGGTTGGTTGCGGCCCCGTATTCTGCTGCACCGCCGGCAGCGGTTGCACCAGGTAGGACACTTCGGAACCGTTCGACGACCCGGCGGCTTTCGGCTGCGCTGCCTCGGGCCGGCTGGGTGCGGGCGTCGACCTGGCGGGAATGACTCGCCACTGGGGACGCAATATCTGAACGTTGCGACTCAAACTGGGTGTAATGGCATCGGCGTCGCCGGATGCGGGATTTGGTTGGCTGCTCGGGCCGGTGGGAACCGTCGTCGGCTCGCCTTCGGGCGTCGGCACCATCTCGACTTGCCCGGCGGCGCCCGGCATCGCGTCGACCGTGGGCGTTTCGTCCGGATAAATCACCTGGGGCCCCCCGGCGTGGCCCGGCCCGAAAAACGGATCGCCCGGGTATCCGCCGTGCAAACGTTCGACGTCGGATCGGCACCAGTGGATCCGCGAGGCCTCGATGCAGGCGACCCGTTTAGCTTCCTCCGTATTTCTGACGATGCGCGGCGTCATGATGATGAGCAGTTCGCTGCGATTCTTCGTCGTCGCCTCGTACTTGAAAAGGTTGCCGATCACGGGAATGGTTCCAAGGACGGGCACCTGGCGGACGAGTTTGTCGTCGTTTTCGACGATGAGGCCGCCAAGGACGACGGTTTGTCCGTCGAGCGCGCTGACGACCGTTTGCGCGCTGATCATGTCGATGCGCGGCGACCGGATGACCTGGCCGTCGGCCACCGAAACGGGAATGCCTTCGTCGATGGGGCCGACTTGGGAGTTGGTGGCCACCAGTTCCATGACGACGAATCCATCGGGCGTGATGCGCGGCGTGACCGTCAGGATCAGGCCGACGTCCATGTAGTCGATGTTGTTCTGCTGGCCGAAGTTGGTGAAGTCGGAACTGACGATGTAGGGAACCTTCTGGCCGACGATGACTTGCGCCGATTGGTTGTCGAGCGTCATGACCTGGGGCCGGCTGAGAACCTTCAGCCGACGGCAGGTGCTCAAGGCGCGAATCAAGGCGCTAACCGACTCGCTCGACGCGCTCAGAACCAGGCCCCCGTAGCTCAACTCGGTGTTGACCTGGCCGGTGCCGAGGCTGGTGACCGCCTGGCCGCCCGTCTCCCGGCCGTTGGAAAAGAGCGATCCGGGAATGGCCAGCCCGCCGGTCGCGAGCCGGCGGTCGAACAGGAGCGAATCCTCAAGGCTCAGCTCGATGCCGAACTCGTCGAAATTGTCGAGCGTCACCTCGGCAATGATCACTTGAATCACGGCCATGGGCGGACGCTGGTCGATGTCTTCGATCAGCGCCATGATCTCCTTGTAGTAGCGCGGCGTCGCGCTGATGATCAAGCTGTTGCTGGCCGCCTCCGGCACGACGATCACCTCGCGCTCGATCTGCTCGGCGGAACTGATGACGCCTTCGGTCGACGTTTCGATGGTGCGTTTGTTGGTCAGATATTGGTTGACGGCCGTCGCCACGTCGGCCGCTTTGTAGTTGCGAAGGCGATAAACGGCGTTTTCGCGCTCGCGGGGATTCGTTCCGTCGAGATGGGTCACGACCGCCTCGACAACGACCAGCGCGCCGGCCGAACCCGATACAATGATGCTGTTGGTGCGCACGTCGACGGCGAAATGAAGCTCGACCAGCGACGTCTCGTCGGGCACCACGCCGGTCCGCACAGCAACTTCCTCGCCGGTCACCGCGGCGCTGAATATGTTCTGGAGCATCGTCGTCATGTTGGTCGCATCGCCGTTTTTAAGCGTGAATACCTTCACCTGGGCCTCGACGGTCGGCGGGCGATCCAACTCGTGGACCAACGCGGCGATCAACGGCATGCTGTCGGCCGACGCCGTGACAACCAATCCGTTGGTTCGCGGATCGGCCGTTACCTGGGCGTCGGTGAGGATTCCCGAGTTGACCGTCTTCTGCCCATCGGTCCCGATGGTGATCATCTGGAGCCGGGTCGACTTGCGCTCGTAGTCTTGCGCCCGGGCGGAAGACATCGCCCCCATGGCCTGGCCGGTTCGGGCCCGCTGACCATACATCTGTCCGGTAAGCGCGTCTTGCAAAACCGGCGCGAGAACCTCGGCCGAGGCGTTTTTCAACTTGAAAACGCGGACCTCGTTGAAACTGGCGCTGTCGGGGCTGTCGAGCCGGGCAAGAATCGCGGCGACTTCTTCCATGTCGCGCGGACATGCCCGAACAATCAAGGCGTTTGAACGAAAGTCATAGACCACGTTCACGCGCGGAACCATGGCAGCGCCTTCGGGGGCTTCCTCGGCGAAGAAATTCGTGATGCTTTCCTGGGCCTCTTCCGCCGGGCAGTGCTTCAGATGAAAGATTCGGAATCGCGACAACGGCGGAACCGGCTGATCGAGCTGCGCAACCAACGCATTGAGCTTATCGATGCTCTCCTTGCGGCCGATCAACAACAAAGCGTTTGGCGCCGCAAGCGGCGTGATGCTGATGGCGCCCTCGCGCGCCGCGTAAACATCTTCGTGGAGCTGCTTGAGCAATTGGCCGATCGCGGGAGCGTCGGCGTGCTTGAGCATGACCACCTCAATGGCCGGCTCGGTCACTTTGCTATACTCGATAAGCTGTTGGACGAGTTCCTGAACTCGCTTCACATCTTCGGGCCGGCCCTTGATAATGACGGCGTCCCAGCCGGGCAGGGCGTGAATTTGAACCGGCCCAACCAGCCGGCCGCCCTCGGTCCCCTGATCCGACGCTGGAGGACCCTCGACCGCGGGTCCCGGCATGGTTGCCGGTCCGGCCGGCGACGGCAAAGCAGGCGGCTCGGATGGCTCGGGAGCTTGTTGCGTTGCCGCGGCCAAAAACGCGGGACGCGAACCACCGGCAAGCGGAGCGCCGGCGGCAAGCCGCGAGCCCGAGTCCAACTGGACCGCGTGGATCAACCGCCGAACGTCGTCTTCGCGCGATCCCGAGGTGACCACGAATCGCACCGAATCGCCGGAACCGGGATTGTCCAAGGCGTGGATGAGTTGGATCGCGCCCTGCGCCGGACCTTCGCGGCCCGCGATCAAAACGCGATTGCCTGTCGGCTCGACGCGAAGAATCGCCTGCTGTTCTTCGGGCCCGGGCAAAAGGTATTCGGATGTTCCATCGGAGTAACGCCGCGAGCGGAGTTGCTCGCCGACGGCTCGAGCCAGATTGGCCTCGAATTGAGCCGCGCTGACGTTCCAAAGGTTGATTGCTTGTCGAAGCGGAGTGGCCGGCGAGCTCGTTTCGACTGGCACGGATGACAGTTCGGGTGCAATACCTGTCGGCGAAAGTGCCTCGGGCGACGGTGGTCTCACCGAAGGAGCGCAAGTGTCCGGCTCTTCATGCTGGCCCCGGTTAAGCCCCGGCGGCGTCAGATCATCGTTCGCCTCGGTCCGCGGCGGCACTGCCGCTCGCCCCCGAACAAAGCCGTTGACCAAAGCAATCGCGCCCAAAAGCCCCCCGAGCAAGATGGCCGCCCCAGCCCAGGCAAGGATTCGGTGGGTAACAGTGAGACGAGTCGTCATGATGGGTACTCTACCGAGCGATATCCCCCAAAGGTTGTACCTATGGGCGCTTTGACCCCCAGTTGATTCGCTATAATCGGGATAATCGGTAATGTTAACCCAGATTCTCAAACCTAATTCGACATGTTTCGGGGACCTTTTATGCCCCAAATTGCCGATCTTCTCAGCACGGGACCTTCATGGCGGTTTTTTACGCGATACGCGAGGCTGTTTCGTCGGTTAAAGTAATTGTTGGGCGACATGTCTCGATGAATGTCGAGCGGACTCGACAGTCAAACGAGGCCTTCCTCCGTTTGCTGTAGGTTCAAATCCATGGTTCGCTCCTGGTTGTTCCGGCTTATGGTGATTCTCGCCGTCTTGGCCGCGTGCTCTGTAAGCATGGCGCAATCGGGAACATCACCGACTTCATCGGGGGCAAGTGGATCGACATCCGGCTTAAGCAACACGCCCGTGGGCGAGGGAATCGCCAGTTCGATTGAGACCTTTTCGCAAGGCGTCCCCGAGCTGCGCGAGGCCCAGGAGCTGCGCAGCACGCAGGATCGCGGTTCGTTCGTCGGATCGGAGTCGGACGAAGGACCGGGCTTTATCGGGGCGGCCGAAGCCGGCGGCTCGCAGACGGGCGGCGCCTCGTCGCGGCGGACCACGGGAACGTCGCGGCGGACCACGCAGACGCGGCAGACCAGCGGACCGACCGTCCGACCGGCGCTGGTCGTGGGATTCGCCTACGCGCCAAAGGTTTCGCCTTCGATCGACGCCAAGGTGCGAACTTGTCTGGGCCGACTACCCGATTTCGGAAAAACCTCTTCGATCCGCGTGCGCGTCGAACAAAACGTGGTCGTGCTCGAAGGCGTCGTCGCCAACAAACACGACGCCGCGCTGGCCCTGCAAATGGTCGCCCTGGAACCCGGCGTTGTCAAAATCGACAATCGGTTGACCGTGGCCAAACAGCCGACCGGTTCCTCGGTTGAAGGACAATGAACTTTTCGGCTATCACGAAGACACGGCTTGGCGGCACGCCCTGAGGAACGAAGGGCGTGCTTCTCCCAGCTTGGATGCCATGCACACGCTTGCCGTGGGCATGTTTCACCGAGAAATGCACGGCATGTCCACGCTTGCGTGGACATGCCGCCCGCTACAGTTTTCTGAAACGCGATCTAGGCCAAAGGGTATGCCAGCAGCAGGTCGATTGCTCCAACGGCATCGTTGTCGGGCTTTTCGGACGCGCGGGGCGACTGCCGCCGGGCCAGCGTGTACGACCACGCCAGGTGCTCGCGGGCAAGATTGGCCTGATCGGTCTGTCGTGGGCCATATTCGTCGGCCATCACCGCGTCGCAAGCAATCGCCGCCGGCGGCGCCGCGAGTTCCGCGACGGCGCGGGCCGGCTCGATCAATCGGCGCGTCGCCGACGAAGCGGTCAAAGGCGCCGGACCGATCAGAGGCTCCGCGACGTCGGCCGCCGGTTCCGGTGCTTCCGCGATCGTGGTGGCGCCCCAGTTGGCGGCCATGATGGCCGCGTCGGCAGCGCTCACTTTTTGGTCATCGTTAAAATCGCCGTCGGTCCAGGCGGCGTCGGACATGCCCCAATGGGCCGCCAGGATTGCCGCGTCGTCTTCGTCGACCACGCCATCGAGACTGGCGTCGCCGGGCAGATCCATATGGTTGCCGAAGTTGATGTCGGGAACAACTTCGCCCTCGCCGACAACCACGGTATGCGTGCCGGGAAGGCCGGTGGGCTTGACCGTTCCGCTGATGCTGTAATAGCCGAGGCTCGCGTAGTCGGTGTATCCCGGGTCGCTTCCCTCGGCCGCTTTGCCGGTGCCGTCGATCGAAAGATAATAGGTGCCGGCGGCGAGCGTGACGCTGAAACTAGCGTCCAGCGCAGAAATCGGATTGCTGGTGGCAATCGCGCCCGACGCATCGTAAAGCGTCGCCAGCACGTCGAGATTCGGGCTGCGGTAGAAGGGATCGATGTCGATCGTCATATCCGCGGCGACGATGGTGAACGAGAAGTAATCGACGTCGGTCGTGCGTTCGATGATTCCGTCGCCGAAAAATGCGTCGTCGACAATCACCAACTCGGTGGCCGTGCCCGTGGTTCCGCCGTGGTCGTCGGTCCGATAGCTAAAACCATTGCCGGTCGTGATAATGCTCAGATCGTTTTCGGTGTTGTTGGCGTCGGGATACTCGCCCTTGCTCCATTGGACCAGTTGGACGTAGTAGCCGACACCCATGATGGGCGCCCAACTCGTGGCGCCGGAGCCGTGGCCCTCGTAATACCCGACGGAGCTAGTCCCGTCGTGAGAAAGTCCCAACGTGTGGCCGACCTCGTGCGAGGCGGCCTCGGCGACGCCTGATTCGCTCGTATTGAAGACAAAACACGGCGTGTCGGAACTCCAATTAAAAGAGTAGGGGTAGGCCACGCCGCCAGCCGATCCATACCAGGTGTTTTCACCGATCACGACGCGGATGCCCCATTGGGTGTCGGCGCCGCCCGAGTTGCGAAGGGCCTCGACGCCCGGATCCTCGGTCGTCACGTCGACATTGAACGGAATATAATCCTCGCTGACCCGCTCCCAGATCTTCTGAATCTGCTCGAGTTCGGTGCTCGAAAAACTGCTGCTCTCGTCCAGCGTATAGGCGGGCGTGACGATCGGGTCGCCGTAGTCGTTGTTCCACAGGGTGCCCGTGGTCGTGTGACCGTCGAAATCGAGGTAGATCACTTTCGTGGCGCCCGGGTTGCTGTGGAGCAGAAAAGTCTGATCCAGCGGATAGGGCGGCGTTTCGGAGGAAAGCGTTTCGCAAACGTCGAGCGGAACGGACGGATCGGGCGGCGGATCGACGGCGACGACCGGGTTGCTCTCGTCGACAATGACCAGTGATTCTAGGTCGAGGTCAACGGGCGTTTCCGCGCCGATCGTGAGCACGCCGACGGGATCGTTGTCGGCGACCGCCGGCACGAGCGACTCACCGCCGTCAAGTGCCGGGAAGGTCTGCTCCCAGCCGTCTTGCGGCACTTCGGCAACGGTATAGGTTCCCGCCGTCAAATTGGTGATCGCATAGCTGCCGTCGGCGGCGGTGACGTCGTAGGGTTCGCCGTCGTCGAACGCGCCGTTCTGGTCGAGGTCGCAGTAGATGGTCCAGCCGGCCATGCCCGGCTCGCCGGTGTCCCATTGGCCGTCGTCGTTCAGGTCGTTCCACTTGCTCCCGGCGATCGTGCCGAGGGTGCTGTCGGTGGTGAACGTCAAGGACCATCCACCGGAGATGCTGCCGGAATCGCCGCCAGCATCGTCATACACATAGAGCTGCCATTGGCCATTCGGATCGAGCGCGTCGAACACGTCCAGCGTCGAACCATAAGGGCCCGAGGGTGCCGGGGAAGAAAACGTGTCCGAGGAAACTTCATAGTTCGTGGGCCGAAACGAACCCGAACTTAGCGAACTCGAGTCGGGCAGAACGCCGGCTGCCTCGTCGTCGAACGTCAGGGTGACGGGAAAGGAGAGATCGCCGCCGCCGGTGTCCGACATCAGCAGCACGGTTTGGCCCCCCGGACCAACCAGCAGAATATCAATGTCGTCGGGATACCCGTGCATCAGGCCGGTAATCGTCACGTTGACGTCGGAAACCGGGTCGGTCACGCCCGAGACGGTAATGGCCGACGGATACGGGCTGGCGACGCCGGAAGCCGCAATCGTGATGGCGCCGGTATTGCTGAACGACTCGGTCGCGCTTTCGGCGATGACGACCGGTGGAACAACGCTCAATAGTTCCCGGCGTTCGAGCGACTCAAGACAGAGCGTTCGCCGCCGGCCGAACCGATGCGACGAAGGAGCGTAAGAACGTTTTGCACGACGGAACCAAAACGGCTTGCCGCGACGGCAAGACCCCATCACCTCGGGAGCGAGACTCATGAGCTTCCTCTCCTAGTTCAGAAATCCATTTGCCCTGACGGCTTACAATTGGCCCAGCCGTCTATGACGCACGACACGGCCACCGCGCGGCCGCGTATTGTCGAGCAACGTCGAACGACGTCGGCTCCGCAAGCAGCCCCCCCTTCCAGTCGGTATTATCGAATACGTCATTCGGGGTTTCAAGCGGAAAAACCCGCAAATTCAATCTTTTTTACGCCGCTATCCACTTGGCCAATCGTCGGGAAAACACAATAAAACCAATTGCTAACCTGTTTTTCAACTTCGTCCCCGCCGCCTAATCGTGCGGGCGTTGTCTTGCTTGCAAAATCATCTCGGTTTTCAATTCATAGAGCCCCAGTTCAAGGCCGACCGGATAGCGGTGGGGATTGTCCTGGCGAAGAATCCCCTGGTGGAATAAAGCCAGTTGGCTCGCGGCGCGCCGGCGAATCGTCGCCAACGGCGGCCGTTCGCATACGACTCGGCCGCCGCGGAGCGCCGGCACGAGCAGGTCTTCGGTCGCCGTACAATCGTCGAGAACGCGGCGACGGGTCGGATCGAGCGGATCGACCATGGTGGCCGCCTCCGGCGCGCCTCGCGTCTCGTCGTAGATCATGTCGGCCAGCGCCCCTTCGGGCCCGAGGTAGCGACGAACTTGCAAAATGCCCGGCGTCGAAGTCTTGATCGCTTGTTCCGACACCTTGAGTTTCGGTTGCCACGCGCCGGCGTCGTCCTTCATCGCGCCAAGCTTGTAGACGCCGCCGAGCGCCGGTTGGTCGTGGCCGGTGACCAGCCGCGTGCCGACTCCCCACACGGCGATCGCGGCCCCCTGACTCTTCAAACTCGCGATCAAATGCTCATCGAGATCGTTGCTGGCCACGATCCGAGCGTCGGAAAAATCGGCGTCGTCGAGCATTCGCCGGGCCTCGACGCTCAAATAGGCCAGGTCGCCCGAGTCCAACCGGATGCCGGCCATTGCGTGACCCTCGGCGCGAAGACGGCGGCCTACCTCGATGGCGCGGCGCACTCCGTCGAGCGTGTCGTAAGTATCGACCAGGAAAACGCAATTGTTGGGCATGGCCCGGGCGTAGGCGTCGAAAGCGTCGATCTCGTCGTCGAACGACATAACCCAACTATGGGCGTGGGTGCCTCGCACGGGAATGCCGAAAAGTTTGCCGGCCAAAACGTTCGACGTGGCGGCGCAGCCTCCGATATAAGCCGCGCGGCTGGCCGACAACGCGCCGTCGATTCCCTGGGCGCGGCGCAAACCGAATTCGAGAACGTCGTCGGGAGCGGCGGCCATCGAAACCCGGGCAGCCTTGGTCGCGATCAGGGTCTGATAGTTGATCAGGTTCAAAAGGGCCGTTTCCAGGATCTGGCACTGCAAAATGGGCCCAGTGACGCGAACCAGCGGCTCCTGGGGAAATACGACGGTTCCCTCGGCGACGGCGTCGACGTCGACCGAAAGCCGTAGCCCGGCCAGAAAATCGAGATAATCTTGCGGAAACAGGCCGCGGCCGTCGTTGCCCTCGAGCGTGGCCAGGTATTCGACATCGTCGGACGAAAAACGAAAGTCCTCGAGCCAATCAACGACCGGCGCCAGACCGGCGGCAATCGCGTAGCCGCCGCCAAAAGGATTCTCGCGGAAGAACAAGTGAAACACAGCCTCGCGTTCGGCCCGGCCAAGCCGCCAATAGCCGTAGGCCATCGTAAGCTCATACAAATCGGTCAAAAGCGCGAGCGAGGTTTCATGAGCGCGCGGCGGTTGGGTCATGTTGGGCTCCTTTCAGACGAGCATAGGTAAAGTACTATACGCGACACGGCCGAGCGTCGCAATGGAACCCAAGAACCGATTCAACCGAACGGCGTTTATGGTAGTTAGCTTGGGTGCCATGCCCACGCTTGCCGTGGGCATGTTTCACCGAGAAATGCACGGCATAGCCACGCAAGCGTGGCCATGGCACCCACTACAGTTATCCGAAATGCGACCTACGCTCTCAACGCCGCGCAGGCCCGGCGGCTAACACTTAACTTGTTGAACCCGCCGGTTTCACGGCCCGCGTCACGGCGAAAGTGGCGATGTAGCGCGACAGCGCGTCCTGATGATAAGGGCCGAAGCGGTCCTCGAACAGGCCCGTTATGACAAATCCTGCCTTGAGTTGGCCGCCCACCTGGTCTTCGAGCGTATGGCCGAAGGTGAGCACTTCCTTATTTTGCAGTCGCTCTTCGAGTTGGTCCTTGGGCAAACTTTTTACGTCGGAATAAGGCAAGCGGTGGCAAACCCGAAGCGTGCCTTGCGCGGCCAGGGTGAAATCGAAAATGTGACGCACTGGGCTGTCGAACGCGGCAATGAGCAACCCGCCGGGACGCAGCACGCGGAACGCTTCGCGCCAAACGGGCCGCGGATCAGGTACGTAGACGGTCGACGGCGCGTTGACCACCAGGTCGAACGAGGCGTCGGCCAGGCGGCCCAAGTCGGTCATGTCGCCCTGGATGGTTTTGATGTCGAGCCGGTTCCGTCGTGCCGCGCGCCGGTCCTGCTCCAGTTGCGCTTCGGAAAAATCCCAAACCGTCACATCGGCCCCAGCGGCGGCCAGAATCGGTCCTTGCTGTCCGCCGCCGGCCGCCAGACAGAGCGTCGCCAACCCGGCCAGCGGCGGAAACCACTCGCGGGGGACGGGCCGCGTCGGAGTCAAATAGAGCCGCCACTTGCCGTGGCGTGCCTGCTCGATCTCCCGGCGCGTGACGGGCACGGTCCACGGATTGCCCCTCCACACGTTATTGTCCCAGGCGGCCTGGTTGTGCCGGCGAACGTCCATCAGCGGTGTTTCTCCATGGCCGGCAGCGGTGCGTACCAGTCGCGATAGACTTTTTCGCTAACCGTGGTTTCCACGCCGCTTTTGCCGCACGGATCGTAGTGGATCATCGCCAGGTGCAGGTGGGTTATTCCGTCGCGCCGGGCAGCGTGTTTTAGCTCTTGCGTCTGCGGTTCGGTCGCCACGCCGCTTTGACAGAGCCAGTCGGCATGACGAGCGAAAGCCATGGACTCCGGATTGACGATCAGCTTCGCGGCTCCGGAAAGATACTTGCCTAGCAGCGCCACAAGCGGCGCTGGCTCGTTCGCGTCGCCGGGCGTGACGACGACGATTTGCGCGTGGCCGTCTTCGGTCAGATGTCCATCGATCCCGGCGAGCAATTGCTCGATGAAATCCAAACCATAAAGACCCGCCGCCGAATGACGAACGCCCTCGGTGTCCGGCGGCGTTGGAAGAAACGGCGGATTGGAAAACAGGTAATCGAACCGCCGCCCCCGGACCGGCCGAAAGAGGTCGGCATTGCCGTCAAGTATTTCGATCACGTCCTCGCATCCGGCCAACAGAACGTTCCAGCCCGCGAAAAGCCGTGCCCGGGGATTCACTTCCAGCGCCGTGACCCGCCGCGCGCCGGCCCGCGCGGCCGCGATCGACAGCGCGCCGCTGCCGACGCCGATTTCCAGCGCCTCGGCGCCGGCCATGCGTTCCCGGGCCAACTGGTCGACGAAGAACTGCTGCTCGGCGAATAACGGCAAAACCTGGTCGGACGCGGCCCGATCAACCCGATCGGTCAGAATCCACGCGTCGTCGAGCCGGCCGAGGCGGTGCCGCTGGATCACGTGGGCGAACGCCGCTTGCAGCTCTGGCAAGAGCCGCTCGACGGGCCGCGCGAGCGGCCGGCGCTCGATCCGCTCCACGCGGCGATTTTCTTCCTTGCTCACCAGGAAATCGCCAAGCGCCAGGTAGTCGATCTCCGTGCGCAGGAACGTTTCGATGGCGTCCTCCGGCGAACAAACGATTGGTTCGCGGTCGTTGAACGAAGTGTTCAACACGACCGGAACGCCCGTGATCCGCTGAAATTCGGAAATGAGCCGGTGGAACCGTGGATTGGCGTCGCGGCGGACAACCTGAATGCGGCTCGTACCGTCGACGTGGGCCACCGCGGGAATTTGGTCGAGGCGCCCGTCGGCGATCGGGCAGGCCATGAGCATGTATTCGTAGGCCGGCGTCTGTTTGCCCATCGCGAACCACCGGCCGGCTTCCTCCGATAGCACGCTGGGAGCAAAGGGGCGAAAATTTTCGCGGTGCTTGATCCGCTGGTTGAGAATTTCGCGCATGTTGGGATCGCGCGGGTCGGCCAGCAGACTGCGGTTGCCCAACGCGCGGGGACCGATTTCCATGCGTCCCTGAAACCAGCCGACGAGCATTCCGCGGCTGAGCCGCTCGGCAACCTCGCGCTCGATGTCGTCAACCTTGACATAGCGAAGCCCATGGCGGCGCAGTTCGTGCTCGATTTGCGACGACGTATAAGCCGGCCCGAGATACGGCGTGGTTTCATGCGAGTGCCGATCGTTTCCCAGCTCGTGGTGCCAGGCGAAAAGCGCGGCGCCGATGGCCGTCCCCGCGTCGTGTGCCGCCGGAGTAACAAAAAGCCGTGCGAAGGGGCCTCGCTCGAACACCCATTCATTGGTCACACAGTTAAGCGCCACGCCGCCGGCCACGCAAAGATTCTCGGAACGAGTCTTTTCGTGAAGGTGGTTCGCAACATGAAGCACCACTTCGTCGGTCCGCTGTTGCAGGGCCGCGGCGATGTCGCGGTGAACCTGGGTAAGCTTCTCGCCGTCGGCACGACGCTTAATCCCAAAGAGACGTTCCAACCCCTGGAAATAGCCCGAGGGAGTCTGATAGTCGAGCATCCAGAATTGGGTTGTCCGGCTGTCGACGGTGAAACGTCCGTCGGGCCGCGGGCGGATAAGACGCCGAAAGGGTTCGGCGAATCGCGCCGGGTCGCCGTAGGCAGCAAGCCCCATGATTTTCGTTGCGTCGTAAATGTCGAATCCCAAGAGCATCGAGACGAGTTCCCAGAGAAACCCGAGCGAGTGGGGCGATTCGATTTCCTGGAGCGGATTCAGGCGGACGCCGGCGCCGAGCAGCGACGCCGTCGAGTTGCCGTCGCCGATTCCATCGACCGTCAGAACGGCCGCTTCGTCGAAAGGCGACGGATAAAAGGCCGACGCGGCATGGGCCGTGTGGTGGTCGACCCAATGAAATTCGCCTCGAAATCCCATCAAGCGGAGCGTGTCGGGCACGGCGCGGACTTTCGCGGCGAATTCGGCGACCCAACCATACGGTCCCTGGGCGTCGAACCGACGCCATCGCCGCGGATCGGATGAATAGGCCACATGGTCAACCCGCGACAGGTCGATACCCGCCTCGCCCAGACAGAACCGCATGGCGTGCCAGGGAAGCTGATCGGGATTGTCGGACCGGGGGGTTTTGGCGTGTTTTCGCCGGGTGAAACGTTCCTCCTCGGCCGCGGCCGCGATCCGTCCGTCGTCCAAAAGGCAGGCGGCCGATTCGTGAAACACCGCGTTGATCCCCAGCACGTACATCGTCGGTCCTTGCTACAGTTAGTGTTCACCACGGAGACGCTGAGACTCTGGTTTTCAACGATTCCGCGCTCCGGACTTTTCAAGCCAATTGTCGGCGGGCCAACTCGGCAAACAGGCCCGGCCGCGCCATCAATTCGTCGTACCGGCCTTGCTCAACAATGCGGCCGTGGTCGACGACGAATATCTGGTCGGCGTGGATCACGGTGCTGAGACGATGGGCCACGACGATTCTGGTCGCTTTGAGCCGGTCGAGGCTTTCGGCCACGGTGGCCTGGGTAACGTTGTCCAGGGCGCTGGTCGCCTCGTCGAACAAGAGGATGCGCGGCTTCGACACGATGGCCCGGGCGATCAAAAGCCGCTGTCGCTGGCCGCCCGACAGGGTGCTTTCGCCCTCGGTAACAACGGTGTACATCTGCATGGGCATTTGGGCGATGTCCTGGTCGAGGCCGCTGAGGCGAGCCGCTTCCCAGGCGTCCTCGAGCCCCAGGCCGCTTGAGCCAACGATGTTGCTGAGAATCGAGCCGGGCGAGAGCTGGCTGTTCTGGAGCACGACGCCCATTTGCGACCGCACGGCGCGCTGATCGAGACCCGCCAGATCCTCGCCGTCGAAATAAACCGAGCCGCTCGTGGGCAACTCGAATCCCAACAGCAGGCGGAGAATGGTCGACTTGCCGGCGCCCGACGGACCGACAAACGCGACAAACTGCCCCGGCCGAACGCGAACGCTCACATCGTCGAGCACCAGCGGGCCATCGTCGTGATAGCGGAACGAAACGTGGCTGATTTCCAAATCGCCGCGCAGGTCGCCGGGATCGCGGCGGTCGCGCCGGACCTCGGGCTCGGTGGCCAGGATCGGCTTGGCCCGTTCGTAAAGCGGCACGATTTCCAGCAGCGAGGTGACGGTCGCTCCCACGGTCACGCTTGCCATGATGATCTGGACGAACGCGGCGTTGAACGCGAGAAAAACCGCCAGCGTAATTTTCTCCGAACCCAACAGGGCGACCGAGCCGAAAACCAAGGCCGACGAAAGAACCGGCACGGTGGCTAGAAAAGTGGACGAAATGTTCGACACCGATTGGGCTTGAAACGCGAGCCGGGTTTGATGGCTGAACGACCGGGTCCAAAAAGCCAACGCGCGCCGCTCGGCCCCGGCGACGCGCAACCGCGAGATGCCGGTGAGCAATTGGAGCACGATCGAAGCCGTCTTGCCGCGTGCCTTGTAGCTCTCGCGTTCATAGCGCAACTGGACCACGGCCGCCCAGCACGTCGCGCCGGTCACGATCAGAAACACGGCCGTGGCCAAAAGCGCCAAGCGCACGTCAAGATAGAACAACAGCCCAAACGAAACGAGCGAAAACAGAAACGTCAGCACCGACGACATGGCCGTTTCGGTGAGAATCTGGCGAATCCGCGCGATGCCCGTCGCCCGCATCGCCAGATCGCCGGTCGAATACTTACGAAAAAACCAGGTCGGCAGGTTCAGCAGACGGTCCCACACGCCGGCCTCGACCGCGCTGTTGGTTCGGGTTTCCAGACGCAGCGAGGCGACGCCCTGGACAAACTCGAACAACGTCATCACCACGGCCGCCACCGTCAACGCCAGCGCCAGCCAGGCCAACTGGAAATGGGCCGCCGCGGGAATGATCCGGCCGAACAACAGCCCCGTGCCGATCGGCACGACCAGCCCCAGCAGCCCGCCGACCAACCCCAGCAGGAGGACCGTCAACCAATCTTTTCGCGTGCCGACCATGGCGAACCGCAAAATATCCCGGGTAGTCAGCGGCCGTGTGGGAAAGGAACGATAGAACACGTGTGCAAACGAACCCATTTTTCGGGCGTCAGCCTGGTTAAGCAATCGGCGCGAACCGGAGGCTGGGTTGATCCATTCGTAGCTGGTTGCCGAGGCGGGTAAAACGGCGACCGGACGGTTTTCCTCGCCGTAAAACGCCACAAGCGGACCGTTGTCCTCGCGCCACCACGATCCGGTTAGCACGACGCGCCGCGTCTGAAGGCGCGACGCCCGGGCAATAGCGCCAACCGGATCGCTCCACGTTTTTTTATCGAAGTCGCGGGGCTTCTCGATCGAAACGCCCAGCCGGCGGCCGACCAGCCGGCACGCGGCTAAAAGGGGCGACTCCTCGCGCCCTCGAAGCGCGTCTTCGATCGACTCCGGCTCGACCGTCGCGGCCAACTCGGCCAGGGTCGAGGCGGCCAAGCGACTTTCTCCATGGGACTTTTGCGCAAGGCGGTCGCGTTCCACCTCGATGGCGCGCCGTTTACTCACGGCGGCGAAAGACAACACGGCCCGATGAAACGCGGCCAGACCGGCCGAAAGCTGCGAATCGTCGACGAGGGATTCCGTTCTCTCGGCACACAGCTCGGCCGCCTCCACGATTTCAAGCCAGCCGGATTCGGCCAGGGGAAATAACGCCTCGCCACCGGACGGCGCCGCTTCGGCCTCGCCCAGGAAATACGCCGCTTTCATACCGCGGATCCAGAAGACGCCGTGGGCCGGCGTGACGATTTCGCCGGCCGCGATGCGGCTCTCGCCTTCGGCCGACAGAAGCGACGCCTTCTGGGCCGGCGTTTGACGCCGGGCGACGCCGGCTGTCAGACCCTCGATCCAGGCGTCCGTCAATTCGGCCCATTCGGCCCTACGACCGTCCAACTCGGCGCGGCGCGACTCCGACAGCTCGAAGACCTCGGTGCCGGGCACGCCGACGGCCAACAGACCCAGCGAGGCGTCGTCGTCCACGGGGCAACCGAACAACGCCTGACCCTGTTCGGCCCGATAGAGATGTATCCGCGACCCAGCCGGCTCGCCCTCGACCAACGGCACCAAGAACACATCGACGCGGCCGGCCGCGATCATCCAAACCCGATTGGGATCGTTGAGCGCCAGCGGCCGATTGCCGGCCACCTCGCGCGCGTTGCCCTCGCGTCGGAATAAATCGAGCCAAGTGGACATGGTAAATTAGTGGGCGTTCAAGAATAACATTTGAGTTTCCGTAGGTCAGGCTGTGCCTGACTACAAGCTACCCGGCCTAAAAGCGTGTTATGAAATGCGTTTTGGCAACCATAATCCCCACCGGGCTTGTCCCGGTGGAATCAGGTTTGGCAACTACCCGGCCAAGCAGAAATATCCCCCCAACCAACTGCGTACCGTGGAACCAAGTTCCATTGCCGGATTACCACCCAGCCTACGTCCTTCCCCGCATTTCGTGTTTTCGTGTCTTTCGTGGTAAGCCCTCTTCCAATTCAGTTATTAATCAGTTCGCGGTACAGTCCCGGCGCGCGGAGCAGTTCGTCGTGGGCGCCTCGCTGGACGACGCGGCCCTGGTCGAGGACCACGATTTCGTCGCAGTCGCGGATGGTGCTGAGCCGATGGGCGACGATCACGCAGGTGCATCCACGCCGGCGAAGATGATCGTCGATCCGCTTCTCAGTCACCGGATCGAGCGCGCTAGTGGCCTCGTCGAGAATCAATAGGGACGGATTGCCGACCAGTGCCCGGGCAATCTCGAGCCGCTGTCGCTGGCCGTTGCTGAAATTGCGTCCGCCTTCCTCGACCCAACTGTCGTATCCTCCGGCCCGCGCCGCGATGTCCTCGTGGATGCAGGCGTCCTTGGCGGCTTGGACGATGCGTTCCTCGGGCACGGTTGCGTCCCACATGGCAAGGACATCGCGGACCGAACCCTCGTAGAGGAAAAAGTCCTGATCGACCAGGGCCACGGAATTGGTAATGACCTCGCGCGGCAGTATGTCGCGCGACCAGGCGTCGAGTAGAATATCGCCCGACCAAGGCCGATACAACCCGCTAATGATTTTCGACATCGTCGATTTGCCGCTCGCACTTGGTCCGACGAGGGCCACGCGGGCGCCGGCCGGAACGTCGAGATTGAAGTTTTCGATGAGCGGCCGGTGCAATCGGCTGTATCCGTAGGAAATCCCGCGAAGCTGGAGACCGCCCGACAGCTTCGGCGGAAACGCTTCGAACGACGCGGCGGCCTCGTCCATGCGCGTGTTCGGATCGACCGGGTGGCGGGCGACGTCGTCGAGCCGGGTCAACTCGCCCTCGATTTCCTGGAGCGAGCCGCCCAAGGCGACAAACTGATTGATCGGCTGGAGAAACTCGGCCATCAGTGCCTGGAACGCGACCAGCGTGCCGATGGTCATCGCCTCGTCCATGACGCGCAGCGCGCCGAAACCGAGAATGACAACCGTGTTCATCGTGGCCAATAGTGCGGGAACCGAGCCGAGGGCGAGCGAATAGACGTCCATCCGCTGGCTCGATCGAAGCACCTTGGCCAGGTGGCCGGCCCAGCGCGAAAAGAACTCCGACTCGCCGCCGGTCGCCTTGAGGCTTTCGATCGACTGGAGCCCGGCCATCGACGTGCCGATCATCTTTCCGCGTTCCTGGAGCAGCCGAACGTTGGTGTCCTTGCGCCGCCGCGAAACATAGGCCAGGGCGAGGAAGTTGATCGCCGCAATGGCCAGCCCGATCAGCGTCAACAGTACGTCGAAGCTGAACATCAGCGCGAGATAAAGCGCGATCATCACGACGTTCAGCAAATTGACGGCCAACTCGCCCGATAGAAGCTCGGCCAGCCGGTCGTTGGTTTCGATTCGCGAACCAACCTCGCCGCCGTAGCGCTGCGTGTAGAACTCCATCGGCAAGTGCAACAGGTGGCGCAAAAACCGATACGAACCGGCAATCGTCAGCCGGGTCGACAGCCGCAAGAGATGGTAGCGCTCAAGCCACGTGATCGCGCCGCGCGCGGCGGCCGTAATCGCCATGCCGACCAGCAGCGGTACGATCAAATCGGTTCGCGCATCGACCAGGTAACTATCGACGAAGATTTTAGTGAACAGCGGAATGATCAGCCCGAGCACGGCCAAAAGCAGGCTGGCGAGGACCACATACGTCAGCCCGCCCTCCGACCCGCGCAGCCGTTGGCGGAGCGATCCGACAAGGCTCGGCCGCCGGCCGCCGGGCGTGAAGTCGGGTCCCGGCTCGAACACGAGCACGACGCCGGTGAATCCTTCCTCGAACTCGGCGCGCGTGACGCATCGCGGCCCAACGGCCGGGTCGTTCAGCCAGACGCAATCGCGTCCGAAACCCTCGACGACCAGAAAATGGTTGAAATTCCAAAAGACAATGGCCGGCAGCGCGAGCGTCGAAACGCCCTCGGCCGTTTTGCTGAATCCCTTGGCCTTGAGCCCAAACTCGCGCGCGGCCTTGAGAATGTTGTTGGCGTTGGTGCCGTCGCGCGACACCCCGCAGGCAACGCGCAGCTCCTCGAGCGAAACAAGCCGCCCGTAATGGCTGAGAATGATCGACAGCGCGGCTGCGCCGCACTCGACGATCTCCATCTGGAGAACGGTCGGCGTTTTGACGCGGCGCGTTCGGTGGTACGTCGGCTCGCCCACGGCCATCTTAGTCTCCCGTCGCGGATGAACTACCGGGCATGGGCAGAACAAATTCGATCGGCGCTTGCTCGTTCGTGGTGATCCAGCCGTGGCAAGGAACGCCACTGTACAGATAAGCCGGCCACGCATCGTCGACCGGCTCGACGACCACTTCGAGCGTGGGTCCCATGCTGAGCAGGCGGTTGGCCCATTCGGTGTTCTGAAGGTTCATCATCAATTCGTTGAACGTGGCGGGATACTTGCCGGCGCTGGCCACTCGGCCCCGAAGATAACGGACGTTGCTCTTTTGCGAAGTGGCCGGCACGATGCGGACCACCTTGCCGGTTTGGACCGTATAGCCGTCGCTCGCCGGCACATAGAGGACCGCTTCGAGCGGATACTCGGTCGATTCGATGGTGAGAAGAATGTCTTGCGGCTTGACAATGTCGCCAACGAACACCCCGACATTCAAAACCCGACCGGCGATCGGACTCTCGATGGAAACGGCTTGCCGCGGCACGTCGGTTCCGCCGGGCAATAGTTGCATCAAAACGCGCCCGGGCTGAACCGTTTCGCCGGTCTGCACGAACACATTGGCCACGGCTGCGTCGGATGGCGCGGTAATCGTCCGAACGCCGCCAAGCCGGACCAGAACCCCGTCGCCCTCGACGGTGGTCGTGATCCGGCCGAATACGGCCCACACGACAAGCAACAGGAGAAGCAACCCAAAACCACCCAACGCGAACCAGGCATGGGGACTGGTAAGCGTCATGAGCTGGTCAAGCTGCTCGGGCGAGCCCATCCGCTCCAGGGCTTCCTGGCGGTAGATTTGCTTTTTCATCACCTGATTATTATCTCCCGGTCGGGATCATCTCGCGGGGTACCTTATTGAAAAAAACATATCCAACAAAAAACGCTACCGGCCGAGGAGTTGCCGCAAGGCTCGATCGAATCGCGAGCCGGCCAGGTGAACCGTGTCGAGCAACTCGGGACTCAATTCGTCTTCGTATTCTTGGTCCTCGTCCATCGGCCGTTCCTTGCCGTATCCCAATCGCTGGTAGGTGTTGCGAAGCCGATGGGCAAGGAATACAGCCAGCGAGTGGTAGAATCGGGCTGCGAATCCGGCGTCCTCATCGAGCCGCCGTTCGAGCCGGTCGTGGGGTATGGCCCAAACCATCGAATCGACCGCGGCGGTCACCGTGGCCGTCGGCGGGCGCGAATCCAACAGCGATACCTCGCCGACCACCTCGCCGCAACCAAGCCGGAACGGTTGGTCCCCGAGTTGCGACGCCGAAATCTCGAGCGTTCCATCCAAAAGAATGTACAGATCGTCGATCCGCCGGCCTTCCTCGATGAGCACCGTGCCGGCCGGAACCGTTTGCTTGTTGCCGCTGGCGACCATCCATTCAAGATCCGAATCGCTCAACTGGCTGAGGAGGAAAAGAACTTTGCGCATGGGGCGGCCGGGGATTAGGGACTTGGGGATTCGGAGATTTCGGATGCGGAGGGCGCGCTGCCCAACGCGAACTCGCCGACCGACGTTTCGGCATAGTAGTCGGCGCCCAGGATCCGGCTAAAGCGGTCGGAGTTGCCCACCCCGATCGCGCAGGGAGCCAGGTTCATTGCCGTCGCGGCCAGATACATATTCTGAAAAACAATGCCCACGTCCTTCAAAATCAATGAATAGGCAAAACCCGAGTATTTCCACATCACCCGATCAAAACGCGCCGTCAGAACCAGGAGAATCTGCATGGCCTCGGGCGGTTCGGCGATGGCCGCGGCCGATTCGTCCAACAACCGCGCTACGTCCGGCGTCGCGCCGCACAGCCGGCCAAGCCGATGACCCATTGGATCATAGTGAAACACGCCGGGTTCCAGCCCTCGGCACGCCCGCGCGACAACGTGAAACTCCAACGGAAAAAGTCCGCCGCTGGCCGGATAGGGACGCGAGGTGGCCTCCATTTCCAACCGGCCCCACGGCGTCTCGGCCTCGACCGGGAAAACGTCGCGCACCCGGGCAACTCGGTGGAGAAACTCGCCGAGCTGGTCGACGCCGATCGGCTCGGCCGCGTATCGGCGGATCGAGCGCCGGCGTTCGACCACCTGGGCCAGCGGGGGATCGGCCTGCTCGAGTGCAACCGGATCCGGCCGCGCCAACGCGACCACTTCATCATACTCAAACGGTTTGACAATCGGCGGCGGGTCGCGTCGACGGCCGAAGGAATACATCGTACCCAACGCGCCCTCGTTTCGGCCCTCGCGGCTGCGCGCGTGAAACAAGAGATCGTGAAATTCCCAGGGCGCCAGCGATGGTTGTTCGTCCTCGGCGGTCGTTTCACGCTCGGTGAACTCCGTCAGCATTCCGGCGGCCAGCAGCAGACGCATGACTTGCGTGGCTGCCGTCGAGGGAAGATCCGGCGCGGCCGCGTCGAGCTGGGCGACCGCCGTCGGTCGAGCCAGCGCACAAACCAGTTGGCCAACGGCCGGCTGATGAAGAACAACCTGCGCGGCGGCCAGGGGCGACTCGAGCACCGCCACGTCGCCGAAACGCCGCAAATAAGCAAAACGCGACAGCACGTAGGCCGACGTCCCCAGCGACTTCCGCCTGAAAACAAACGTGGGCGCGGTCGGCGCGAGCGTCGCCCATCGCCGGTCTTCGGCGTCGGCCGACACGATCAGCAATCCGGCGGCGGCTAGTTGGTCGAGATAACGGGCCAGATGCGCCACGCCGCCGGGCTGGCCGGCGCGGTAAATTTCCGACGCCAACGCTTCGACCGAGTCGCCCGGATAAACCAGGCGGTCGAGTATTCCTTGAAGGACAGGGGGTGCGGATCGCAAAACCCGCCGACCGCCCGGCACGTCGAGCACCGGTTGTCCGTTTCCGTTGGACGCGAGTGAAACGCCTTCAGGAAATGAAACGACCAGCGATGGGTCCACAATCGTCGCTCACAGAAACATCGGGATCGGGTTGAGTTCGTCTTCCTCGAGTCGCCGGTCGATCCAGCCGAGCTTGACCGGCACGTCGTAGAGCCGTCCCGGGGCATAACGCGCCCAGAAATGGCGCATTCCCGGCACAATGACCTTGACGACCGGCATTCCGATTTCCGGCCGGGTCTGGTCGAGAACCAGCATTTCGAGCCCTTGCTCCTCGACCCGGCGCTGGCACATAACCACGTCGTCGCGCAGATCGTCGGTCCACGTCTGTGGATAAGACGAAGCGGTTTGCAGCGGCGCGGCGGAGGGAACCAAATAAGGATGCTCGGCCACCGTAGCCGTTTTCAGCCAATCCACCGTGGCCGCGTCGTTCAAATTGCCGCCGGGCCGATCCGGCGGCGCGTCCAACAGAGGAACCAGCATCTGGTTCAACTCGGTGACCGCCCGCAACATGGCAATCCGCGGATCCAGATGGGCTCCAAAACCAAACATGATTTGTTCGATGGGCCCTTCGGTGCGGCGCGACGCCGCGACAAAGACGGGAATCCCAAGATCGGTGGTCAGATCGAGGGCCCAAAGATTTCGCCCGTGCTTTTCGAGAAAAACGCGAAGCCGCTCGAAATAAGGTTCACCAAAGCTTTGCAGATCGACGCCCGGCCGGATCGCCCGATTGTACCACCAAAGCCCCACGCCGTCGCGCTCGACCAACTCGAGAAATCCTTGAAGAATGGCTTCCTCGATCGTGTTGCCGGCCGCGTTGCCGTTCGAACAACTCACGCAAACGTCGTGCGACGAATCCTCGCAACAGTCGAAGTAGCAAAACGACGTGGGCAAATAACACTCCGTCTGGCGAGTGAGCGACCAGACCGGCGTCCACTGGGTCGTTTGGTCCGGGTCGAAAGGAAGTGGAACGTAATGATAGATGGGCGAACCGCAGCACGCCCGCGAGCCGCGCCCGTCGTATTGCTTCTCGCTAAACAACATGCACGCATTCGGATGAATGCCCGATCCGTCGAGATCCACCAGGCGGGCCTCGCGGCGGGGTTCGTCGCCGTGATAAAGACCGCAGTATCGCTCGACCGCTTCGCACAACGCGCTGGCCTTGGCCTGCGTGGCGTTGATCCCCTTGCCGCAACTCGAGCTGCGGAGGTCGGTGCGAAGATTCACCAGGTTGCGCGGCCCCCGAGCGACGTTGTTGCCCGAGTAATAAACGTGCATCACGTCGTTGTCCGGCGAGGTGAACGGATGGAGAACCGTGACGGCGCCCGACAACGGACTGACCAGGCGATCGTAGCGGCGGACCGTTTCCTCGGGCGAAAACGCCCGATGGCCGCCGTCGTCGGTGTACGTCTTTTTACACGGCTTGAGCACCAAGGGCCCCTGCGCCTCGTTGCGGCGCGAGGACGGATCGCCGCACGCGGAACACGACGGCCGACGGATGACGTGATGGGTCTGCGTCGCCATGGTGACCGTGTCGAACGTCTGAAACGCTCCTTCCAGCAGCGGGGCCTCGCCTCCATGGGCAACCCAGCCCGCCACCGCCGACGCCGCTATTCCCAACGCCGCGGATTGGGTCGCCCGATTGCCTACCCGATCGAACACCGGCAGATGTTGCCCCCGGGCATGCTCGACATAGGTCAACACGGGCAAATTGGCGCGGAGTCGCTCGGCCAGGCATTCCCAACAACCGGTTTTTCCCGGCACGAAGAAGGGACCTATCCAAATAAGTTGGCCGATCGGTTTGACCAGCATCCAACGCCGTCCGGCCTCGACGGCCTCGCGATTGAAAGCCTGCAATTCGTCGCGGAGATAATGGTCGACCAGGACGACCGACATTTCCGCCGAGTCCCCCACCACAATGTGCATCGACTCCAAAAGGGAACGCAACGGCGCCGGATCGACGCCAAACGCCGTGAGCGACACTGGGGTCTGGACCAACTCCCCCGATACTTTCTCGGGATCAAGCCCTTGGGCCGTCCAAAAGGCGGCCTCGCCGGGCGCGAAAACCTGCTGGTCCCACTCGCACAGACAGCCCTTCTGCCGCAGCTTATTAAGCGTGTAAAACACCTGGGCCGGCGCGGCCTGGCCTTCGAGCGAGCCGCAGATCTCCTGGACCGTCCGGCCGTCCAGCAAAGGAACGATCAGCTCGTACAATCGCCCTTGCAACGCGGTTTGCTGGTTTTCGGACAGCAAGAACACACCCTCGCCGGGCATGACCTCCACGTGAAAATGGGGCGACAGTCGGGGACGCTGCTGCAAGGGATCGGACATGAGTGACGAGAAATTGTCAGGGGATTTGCCGCGCCAACGCGCTGTTCAAGTTGCTCGCTCAAAGATAGTGGATCGGAAATATCGACCGCCGCAATGGCAACAACCGACGGTCATGATGGAAGACCCTCAATAGCCGTCGCGCCCGCGATGCGCAAAAAAAACTTTCGGAAAACACGCCGGCAAAGCCGTTGCCTGACCCGAAGCTCCCTTTGCGCCGCGCGAACGCGACAGCTAACGAGATTCCTTTACCATTGTCCGAATTAGGGATGGCACGGTCCACCGCGACATGGTCCACCGCGGCAAGGCCCGCCGCCGCACGGTCCGCCGCCGCACGGTCCACAACCACCGCACGGTCCGCCCCGGCAGGGACCACAGGGTCCACAAGGCACGCCGCCGCACCGGCAGCGACACGGCGACACCACGACGCACGGGAATCCGCCCGCCACGCCTTCCAGCTCTTCCTCGGAAAGTTCGCCTTCAGCCGGCTTTTCGGGAATCACCATGTACCAAGTCTTCTCGGTTTCCTCAAGAATCTTGATGTCCTTGCCTTCCGGCGGCGTCATGCCGCGTTCGGCGAACACTTTGGCCGGATCCTTCAATAGCCTTTGCTTCAGTTCGGGATCCGCCCAAACGTCGGCCACGAGAAGTTCCCATTTAATTTCCCAATCCTGTGACGGTTCAGCCATAACGTTGACTCCGGAATACGGGTTCATTTCCACGTGGTCCCGCTCCACACGGGACCGGATGACATGACCGGATAAGACTCCGATTTCAAAAAAAGCAAGTCCAACCGGCACCGCACGACTGGAAGAAAACGACGATTTCCATGAGGATAACCGCCCACCCCCTTCCGCGCGCGGCCGACAAACGCCGACCACACTCCTCGTTTCCGCTTGTTGACAACCATCAACGAAGCACGACCGTGTTCAGACGGAAACCATGGCCAATCACAAGACAAAAGATAACAGATGAGATTGTAGACACTCGCCGGATGTTTGCAATCCCCCACGGAAGAAGGTAACAAAAAACAAGAATTGTGATATTGACGCTTAGCGAAGCATTTCCCCAAAGCCCCCCAGTCACCGCATATCACTTATTTTGTCTTTTCACTGATCCTCTTCGCCGTTTCAGCAAGCACATGGCAATAGCGCTGAACATGAGCAACACACCGGCTGGTTCGGGAAACGCGACCTGACCCGTGCCCTGAATGATGAACTCGACGGCCTGCATTTTTTGTTGCAATTCGCGTAGCTCCTGGAGAACGCCTTGCGACAAATTGCCGCACGCCCGTGCCGCGACCGCGCATTCGAGCATTTCGCGGACCTCGTAGAGTTCCTCGATCTCCCGTCGCGTCGCCGGGAGAACAAAAAATTCCCAAGACCTCGCGATATTCCAGCAATCCCTCGCTCACCAAACGATCCCCCTGTTGCCGCTTGTCCCTTATCCGGCTCCGAGCTATGATAGTGGCGAGCAAAGAATGCTGCCCCAGAAGAGAATCGTCCAGCCCGTTGCCCAAGCCAAACCCGAAAGATGGCCAATGCGGGCGGAATTCCTTACCGGCTAGACAAAAGGAAAAAAACACCACGGCACATCAGCGGGAGTAACTCAGTGGTAGAGTGCTAGCTTCCCAAGCTGGACGTCGCGGGTTCGAATCCCGTCTCCCGCTCTCGAAAACCCAAAC
>JAFGAY010000129.1 GCA_016933425.1 Pirellulales bacterium | reverse complement strand
CTCATAGCCGAACCGCGACCAAGCTCACAACCGAACCGCGACCGTGAGGGAGCGGGGGGAAATCGCGGACAGGACCGTGTTCTGAAATTCATCGTTGAGTACCTTGCGACCTGTCCCTTGGAGGGCCACGCTCCGTCGTGGCCGTAAATAGCCGGGAAACCAGACGTAATCGAACACGTCTCTCCAGGATTGCCCAAGGTCCCAAGAAACCTTATCCGAATTTCAAAACACGTTTCAGGACAGGGTTCCCGGGGCCGCTCCCTTACGGTCGCGGTTCGGCTTTCCGAGCGAATTACGGAACCTCGAGCACGATTTTGCCGGTCAGCGTCCCCGCCCCGCCCAACGTGTTTTCTTCCTGCAGGCGATGCGCGGCGGCGGCCTCGGCCAAGGGCAACACGCGGCCAATGTTCGCTCGGAACTTTCCATCGGCCAGCCAACCGTTGATCCGCTCCGCCGCCTCGCGTTGCACGTCGGCCGGCGCGTTGAACATGGCGAAGCCCAGCAGCGAACAGTCACGCGTGTAAAATGGGCCGATCGGCAGCGAGGGCCGCGCGTCGCGGCCCGCGATCACCACGATCCGTCCGCCGACGGCCACGTGGGCAAGGATCAGATCGAAGTCGGGCTCGCGGAGCGTCTCGAACCAGACGTTGACTCCCTTGGGTGCGAAGCCGGCCAGCGCCACACCCAAATCCTCGGTCTTATAGTTCACAATCCGCTCGGCGCCGAGATCCCGGCAAAATTCCGCTTTCTCCTCGCTTCCGGCGGTCGCGATCACTCGCGCCCCGGCGGCCACCGCCATTTGAACGACGCACGAGCCAACGCCGCCCGTGCCACCATGAACAAAGATTGTCTCGCCGGGCTGCAGCTGGGCCCTGTGGAACGTGCCCAGGTGCGCAGTGATGGCCACCAAGGCGCATGCGGCCGCCTGCCGGTCGTCGACCAGCGGGGGCGTGGGATAAAGCCACTGGGCGTCGACCACCGCGTACTCGGCGAACGTCCCCTGCCGTCCGAAGATGCCTTGGTTCGAGCCCCAGACACGGTCGCCTGGGGTGAATTGCGTCACCCCACGGCCGACCGCCTCAACCGTGCCCGCCAGATCGCATCCGACGACGTAAGGACGGGGCATTTTCATATCGATCATGCCCGAGCGAACATACACGTCGATCGGGTTGACCGCGACGGCCGATACTTTGACCCGTACTTGGCCGTCGGCCGGCTCGGGCTTGGGCAGCTCGCCGAAAACGATCGCCTCGGGCGGCCCAGGCGCTGCGATGTACGCGGCTTTCATCGCGAGGACTCCACGGTTTGTGAAAATGGCTGGTTGGGCCATCGCGTCCGCGCGGCGTCACGCGAGGAAAAGCTCGACAGCCATGATAAAAGGTATGCATCAATCAACCGCCGGACAAGGCCACACGTTGACGCGACCGTGAGCGAGGGATAAGGTCATGGTTGTGTTGGCCCTCCGGAGTCCGTTTCACGCCTTTTATTAACCACCCTTTGTGGTAGAATAACGGCCGGGGCTTTGACGCCAGTCAATCGGGGAGGGCATCGCGCGTGCATTCCCGCGACCATGTTTCGCCTGATCCGGCGGTGGAAGATTCATCCGTGAATCTGGCGCCGGCGGATCAGCCGCGCACGGTCCACGAATTGGCCGAGCGGCTTTTGGGGGCCTATGTCGTCGACGGCGGCACGGTTCACCTGGCCGGCTGCTTGCTCGAAAACCGGCTCTTTCTTCGCCTCGCGGCGCGGCGCGGCGACCAATCCGTCGAATTCTTTCTCGATCGCCAGGGCAACGATGTTTCCCAGGCAATGGCGCAGACGTTGGGCATGGCCAACACGACAACCCTCCCCCACGCGCCCGAAGACGCCGGGGAAGCAATGCGGTTCTTAGCCGAGGTGGGCCGACGCAAACTTGCCGAGCGATGGCTCGGGCCCGACCCTCCCACCGAAGTTGACCTGGCCGCCGTGTGGTGCGCGTTCGCCCAGGGCAAGCTGCGATTCACAATCGAACCCCACGCGGTGGACCTGCCCTTCGCCGATTGGGCCCGCTCGCTCAAACCACCGCCGTTCATCTGCCCCCACACGAACCGGACAACCTACCACGTAACGGCGTTGGACGACGGACGCATTGTCGCCGCCGAGGAAGCGGCCGCCTGCGAACAAAGCGGCCAGCGAGTCCTCGCCCGAGAACTCGTTTCTTGCGCAGCCACCGGGCGCCGAGTCCTGCCCGAGTTCACCGCAACGTGTCCCGCGACCGGCGAGGCCGTCTTGCGATCGGTCATGGTTTCTTGCGACGTCTGCCGCCAAAAGATGTCCCCGGCGGCCGTCCAGGGAGGACGTTGCGCGGCGTGCCGCCACCGCGAGCGGGTAAGCAAGTCCGATTCCCGCCTGGCTCGAATCCTCGACGAGCACCCACTTCTAGACCGCTGGCGGCGCTGGCGACTGTCGGAGGCGGCCGCTTCCTATCACCTGACCGCGCACGGCTGGTTTCGCCGCCTGCTGGTGATCGTCGACAAGGATTCGCTCGAAATCAAGCTGTTGGCCACGGGCCACCGACTGCAAACCACCTGGGACGTGGTCGAACCGGATCAGTACGATCTCGTCCTGCGCGGATAGGTGAACGGAAGAACAAGAGAGAACCACCTCCCTTGTTCATGAAATCACCCCGCGGTCCTTGATCGGGCACGGACCAGGCCGAAGGTCGTCATGGCGACTCCCAGCGCCAGCACCACCAGCCCAACGCCAAGACGAATGCGGTACTGCTTCATGGCTCCCTCATAAGCCTCGGCAACCGTTGCGTACTTCGAGATCCAGTATGTTTTCAGGGCGGCACGATAAGCCGGATCGACGGGACCCGAGCCCCCCAGCCCATGCCGCAATTGCTCCCAAACACCCTCGCTCTGGATGAGCGTCAGGTTCTCGATCCCACGCGCAATGTTCTTTTCCGTGTGCACGGCCTTGGGCGGAACGGGCCGGTAGAGAAAAAAGAAGGCCAGGCCCGCCACGCCAATCAGCGTAACAACGCCTCCGACAATGGCCAGCCCTTGGGCTCCCCCCCAGCTTCGCTCGACGGCCGCTTCGTGCTGGTCGGCGACCGGTTCCAGCGACCGCAGCTTCAGCAGGGTAGGAACCTCCAGGGTTTTGCCACAGGCACACGATACCATTTGGCCGGCTTGCGTTGTTTCGACGGGAATGCTCCTTCCGCACGAACAAGGCAGCAGGTAACGGGTAGACACGGAAAGCCTCCTGTCTTCTAAAGTTTTTTGTAACATTTCAACCGAATGGCGAAAATCCTTGTTAGCCGCCGCGGCCGAACCCGCCGGTCCGCGACTGCGTATGACCAGGTGTTGACTGGATCATTCTCGAAGTGAATTCCCCTTTTCGTGCAGTTTACCGTCATTGCACGATTTGAGCGAGTTGACCGAGCCATTTCGGAACCTTACGTTTGCAATCATCCACGCAAGATGGAAAACATAACAAAAATGCCTACCTATCCTCCCCATATTACCCATATTAAAATACAGAAATCTTATCAATCACCCCCTTCCTTAAACATGACATGAAAAAACCGAACGGGGGGCTGGACTCGGGACAACACCTAACTAGAATGTTATATCATGGCCCCCTCGTAGCATTAGCCTTTGTTAAAAGGCCGTGGGTGAGAGCAACCTGCCGACCCGCAATATCCGAACAGGGCGAGGGGCATTCTACATGGAACGGGCTTGGAGCTTTACGGCTCCTGGGTACGGTTTGGTTTTGGGAGCAACCGACCGGCCGTGGCGTAGTGTATGCGCTGGCTGTGCTGTTGACCACCGTGAATTCTAGCGACTGAACGAGCCTCTGGGGGGTTGGCTCGGGTCTTCTGGTTTCATTCACCTTGAGGGTGCCGGTGGAAAATGAAGAGGAGCCGCAGGGCTTAAGATGCACGTCGACGGTGCGAGGCGCAGTCCCGTGCCGGAATGGTTTTGTGTCGTGAGTGCATGGGGGCTTTGATGCGGCGGACGGAACATTGAGATCATGGCGAATTTACACGAAGCGCGCGGCCTGGGAAGCTTTTCCGTCGCTCGTCGAAAGCCATAGTCTCCACGTAGATGGAATCCCTTGCCAAATAGCCCGGTCCACGGCGCGTATGGAGAATCGGTGGTAGAATTGGGTGTTTCCAAATCCATCACCGTAATAAACGATGAGGGGGTGAAGCATTCTTCTTGGCCAAGCCGCGCAAGTCGATCGAAAGTCCGGGACCATGCGTCGTGGCTTCGATGGCGCGGACGATGAGCTGGGAAATGCCTTCCGCGGACGGTTAAACCGTCGCGGTTGTCATTACAAACACTGGAGTGAGGAGTGTTGCATTGTACGACACACTATTGGACGACATTGAAGAGCGGTCCCTTTCGCATGACGACGAGTCCGACGGCATGGACGATAAGTCGCGAGGGGTTCTGGGCCTGGATGAGGACCTGGATGATAACGAAGACCTTACCGATTTGGAGGACAACGGCGAGGCCGACCAAGACGGAGAAGAAGACGAGGAATTAAGCGGAGAAGGCGACGGCGAATCGTGGTCCGACGACCCGGTTCGCATGTACCTGACCCAAATGGGCGAAATTCCACTGCTCACGCGGCAGCAGGAAATCACCCTGGCCAAAAAAATCGAGATTACCCGGGCCAAATTCCGCCGCAAGGTCCTCGAATGCGACTACGTCATGCAACATGCCGTCCGCGTGTTGCAGCGCGTGGCCGGCGGAGAATTGCCTTTCGACCGCACGGTCCAGGTCTCGGTCACCGATCATCTCGAAAAGGTCCAGATTCTTGGGCGTCTACCCCACAATCTGCGAACGCTCGAAGTGCTGTTGAAGCGGAATCGGCACGAATACCAAAAGGCGTTGAGCCGGTCCGTGCCGCTACCCAATCGACTTGAATCCTGGCGGCGCATCGGCCTGCGACGGCGGCGCGCCGTCCGACTGCTCGAAGAACTCGGTTTGCGCACCGGTCGGATCGAACCGATGATCCGAAATCTCGAGGAATTCAGCCACCGCGTCGACGAACTCAAGGCGCGAATCAACGAACACCGCAAGGCGGGCCGCCCGCCCGAGGAATGCCGGCCCTGGCTGGTCGAATTCCGAAGCATCCTTTCGGCCACCCAAGAAACCCCAACCAGCCTCCGAAACCGCATCAACCGCATCAAGGCGGTCTATGCCGAATATCAAGAGGCCAAACGCGGACTGTCCGAGGGCAACCTCCGACTGGTGGTCTCTATTGCTAAAAAATACCGCAACCGCGGCCTCAGCTTCCTGGACCTCATCCAGGAAGGAAATGCCGGGCTCATGCGGGCGGTCGACAAGTTCGAGTATCGGCGCGGGTTCAAGTTCTGCACCTACGCCACCTGGTGGATTCGCCAGGCCATTACCCGGGCGGTCGCCGACCAGAGCCGCACGATCCGCATTCCGGTCCACATGGTCGAGACGATGTCGCGCGTGCGAAACGTCTCGCGCAAATTGTTGCAAGAATACGGCCGCGAACCAACGATCGAGGAAACGGCCCGAGCAAGCGGCACGTGCGTCGACGAGGCGCGTCGGGTGCTGGCGATGAGCCGCTATCCGATCAGTCTCGACCGTCCGGTCGGCAACAGCGAGGACAGCCATTTTGGCGACCTGCTGCCCGACGGAGGAGCCAAAAGCCCCTCGATCGGCGCAGCCCAGGAAATGCTCCGCCACCGGATCGGCCGCGTGCTAAAAACGCTCAGCTATCGCGAACGCGAAATCATCAAACTACGCTACGGATTGGGCGACGGATACAGCTACACCCTGGAGGAAGTGGGCCACATTTTCAAGGTGACCCGCGAACGCATCCGCCAGATCGAAGCCAAAGCCGTCCGCAAATTGCAACAGCCCAGCCGAAGCCAAGACCTGGTCGG
>JAFGAY010000128.1 GCA_016933425.1 Pirellulales bacterium | reverse complement strand
TCCAATCGTGCCTGCAAAAAACTGCTCTTGGTAAAAACCGGCTCTGTACGGTATCCTCCCGGTGGGATTAGGTTTCGGGCAAATACGCTACTCCCTTGGCGGGGAGCGGTGACCCGGCGTTCTTGGATTCCGCGCGTGTCTGCCATGGAGGGCAGTCTCATGAAATCGACGTGGTCGGTCGTAACGACTTGGGGGATATTCTTCCTGCTCGGCGGGGTTCTGGTCGCGGCGCCGGGTTGCGCGAATCAGCGGCTCATCGATCTGCAACGCGGCACGAGTTGTTCGGCCGAAAACGTCCAAACCTACGCGAAGGCGCGTAATCTGACCTACGAACAAGCGCTGGCCGAAATGCGCAAAGAGGACCAGCAGCTCTGGGACCAGGAGGAGAAAACGGCGGCCGATCGCCGGCAGCCGCCGGGCGGCGACCAGGCGGCGGCCATGAACGAGGGGCAATAGTCGATCGTAGACCCGATAAGGGCGAGGTGGAGCGCATGACGAAAATCGCCGTATTCCTACCCAACTGGCTCGGCGACGTGGCCATGGCCACGCCCGTGCTCCGGGCGCTGCGCAAACACTTCGGCGCCGACGCCCAGATCGTGGGCATCATGCGTCCCTACCTTCGCGACGTGCTGGGCGGAACCGATTGGCTCAGCGAACAGTGGTATTTCGACCCAAAGGACAAGCAGCCCGAGTTTCGCCGGCTGGCCCTGATCCGGCGGATGCAAGCAACATCGTTCGACACGGCCATATTACTCCCCAATTCGTTCAGTTCTGCACTGACTGCCTGGCGCGGCGGAGCGCGTCGTCGGGTGGGCTATGTTCGCTATGGACGCGGATTGTTCCTGACCGATCGTCTCTACCCGCCCCGTCGCAACGGGCGCCGGGTCGAAGAGCCCGCGGTGGACTATTTCCTGCGTCTGGCCGAGACGGTCGGTTGTCCCGCCGAATCGCGCCGGCTCGAGCTGCGGCTCACGCCGGCCGAGGAAGCCCTGGGCGACCGCGTGTGGCGCGACCTGGGGCTGCGGACCGACGGGCGCGTCGTCGCATTGAATTGCAGCGGGGCGTACGGCGGCGCGAAGCTCTGGCCGGTCGAGCACTTCGGCCTGTTGGCCCGGCGGATCGTCGCCGAATGGAAGCACGACGTACTCGTGATTTGCGGTCCGCGCGAGCGCGTGATTGCGCGCGACATCGTTCGGCACAGCGGCATGGCCCGCGTCCATTCGCTGGCCGACCAGCCGATCGGAATCAGCACGTCGAAAGCGTGCCTGGCGCGGTGCCGGCTGCTGGTCTCGACCGACAGCGGCCCTCGGCACGTCGCCGCGGCGTTGGGTCGGCCGGTCGTGACGCTTTACGGCCCGATGCTTCCCGTGGCCAGCGAAAATCCGACGCAACAAGCGGCCAATCTGTACCTCGACCTGGATTGCATCGGCTGCCACAAGCGAGTTTGCCCGCTAGGCCACCACCGCTGCATGCGCGACTTGACGGTCGACATGGTCTACAACGAAATGATCCGGTTGATGGAGGCCGACGACGCCGCCGCGGCCGCTTGAAAACAAGAAATGCCAAGCCGAAACGACGCGGAAGCAACGGCCGTGCCCTGTCACCCCTTCGACTTCGTGCTTCTGATTTCATACGCTCATGAAATGCGATTCCCCCGAAACCGATTTGATGTTAGCCGACGACGGCTGCCTCTGGCTTGACCGCCGATGGCGCGAACCGTTGGCGCGGGCCGGGCTGGAACGGTTCGGCCAGGTCATGCACGGGTCGGAGGGCCACTGTCTTCGGGCAATGGCCGATCGCGAAAATTGGTGGCTGCAACTGCCGGCGGCCGACCCCGAGGCAAATCGCTTCTACCTCAAAAAACACCACGTCCGAACGTGGGAAAGCCGTGTTCGGGCAAGACTGGGAAAAGGGCCCGGCCAAACGGCCGCGGGGATCGAGGCTCGCAACATCCGCCGGCTCGCCCGCGAGGGCATCGACACCATGCGCCTGGTCGCCTTCGGCCAGAGACTCGACAAAAACGGAACCGTCGAATCGCTCGTGATGACCGAGGAACTCACGGGCTTCGAGCCGCTGGACGATTTCGTCATCCGGCGATTCACCGGCGGTCCGTTGGATCGGACAAGACCGCGCCGGGCGGCCGATGACGAACTGAGAACCCTGATCCGGCGGGTGGCCGAGTTGGTCTCCCGGTTTCACGCGGCCGGCTACAATCATCGTGATTTGTATTGTTGCCATTTATTCGTTCGGGAACCTCGGCCGGGCCGGTTCGAGTTGCGATTGATCGACTTGCAACGAGTGGAGCACCGGCGCCGCTGGCGGCGGCGATGGATCGTCAAGGACCTGGCCCAATTGGCCTATTCGGCCCCGCGCGGACGGATCAAAGCCGCGCACAAGATGGCATTTTTGCGCGACTACCTGGGCGTGACGAAGCTGGGACCCCGCGAAAAACGGTTCATTCGCCGGGTGGTGGCCAAGCAACAACGGATGGAACGAAAAAAGGGACTCTATCGGTGAAGATCGGTTTGGTCATCGAGGAGTTCGATCCGCGGCGAGGCGGCGTCGAACAATGGACCTCGCAAGCGGTCGAACACCTGGCCGCGCGTGGGCACGAAGTCCACGTCGTCGCGCGCCGGTTCAGCTCCGCCACGCTAGCCATGCCGATCATCGCGCACCCGCTGGGCGACGCGCGCGGTAGAATCGGTTTTGCCAAGGCGGCCGAGGCCATGCTCCGTGGGCTGTCGCTCGACGTCGTGCACGACACGGGCTGCGGGTGGTGGTGCGACGTGTTTCAACCGCACGGCGGATCGCGGGCGGCGGCCACGGCTCGAAATCTGCTCTTGCTCCCCCCGTGGCTGCGGTGGATCAAGCGATCGGTCAGCCGACTGCTGCCGCGCTATCGCCAGTTCAACGCGCTCTCGGCCCGGCAATACGCGGCGGACGGCCGGCTCGTGCTGGCGCTGTCGCGTCAGGTGGCCGCCGACTTCGTCCGCCTTCACGGCGTGCCGCGCGAACAAATCCGGCTGATTTACAACGGCGTCGACACCGATCGCTTTTCGCCGGCCCGACGCGCCACGTACCGCAATCGAATCCGTCAGCGACTGGGCATTCCCGAGGACAGCACGCTGCTTTTGATCGTGACGCACAATTTTCGCCTCAAGGGCGTGCCCATGCTGCTGTCGGCGATGGCCCGATGGCCGTACGATCGCCGGGCCGACCTGGTGGTCGTCGGCGGAAAACATCCCGATTGTTTTCTCCGCGCGGCTCGCCGGTTGGGAATACAAGAACGAACCCATTTCGTCGGCGCAGTCGAGGACACGGTTCCTTACTATGCGGCCGCCGACGTCTACGTCCATCCGACGTTCTACGATCCGTGTAGTCTGGTCGTGCTCGAGGCGCTTGCCGCCGGCCTGCCGGTGGTCACGAGCCGAGCCAACGGGGCGAGCGAGTTGTTCACGGAGAATTGTGAAGGCGTCTTGATGGACGACCCGGCCGACGCCGCAAGTTTTTTAGGCCTCATCGAGCCGCTTCTCCATCGCCGGCGGCGGCTGGAAATGGGCCAGGCGGCGCGGCGTCTGGCGCTGCGGCACACGTTTGCCCGAAACATCGACGAGTTGGTGGCCATCTATGAGGAAATCGCCGCGGCGCGCCGCCGGGCACGGCAAGAAGCGGCGGACGCACTCGCGCGACCGTTCGTTTGCCGCATTCGCGGCGCGGCGGCAAAAACCGTTTCCACCACGCGGACCCCATCTTCCAACGCGGGAGTCCTCTCATGAGAATCGGCCTGGTGATCGAACACTTCGACCCGCACCGCGGAGGCGCGGAACAATGGACCCATCAGTTCACCGAGCGGCTATTGGCCGGAGGGCATGAGGTGCACGTCGTGGCGGGCGTTTTCGCCGAATCGACGGCCTCGATGCCCATTCTGCGCCATCATTTGCCCAAGACGCGGAACCGGCTCGAATTCGCCGCGGCCGCGGAGCGTAAGCTGCGCTCGCTGCCGCTCGACGCGATTCACGACATGGGCGGCGGCTGGTATTGCGACGTTTTCGAGTCGCACGACGGCTCGCGCTATGCCCAGTGGGAACAAAAACTCCGCACATTGCCCCCCTGGCTGCGACCGATCAAACGACGCATGACCCGAGTGTTGCCGCGCTATCTCGAATTTCGCCGGCTCCTGGCGCGGCAGTTCGCCGATCCGGGCCGGATCATCCTGGCCCTGTCGCGGATGGTGGCGGCCGACTATCTCCACTATCACGGCGTTCATCCAGAACAAATCCGGTTGATCTACAACGGGGTTGACACCAAGCGGTTCTCGCCCGAGCATCGGGCCGCGCACCGCGAGGCGACGCGCCGGCAGTTAGGCGTCGAGGCCGACGAAACACTGCTGCTGTTCGTGGGCCACGATTTTCAGCGCAAGGGGCTTGCCACGGCGATTCGCGCGACGGCGCGGATGGTCCGCGCCGGCGAGGCGGTTCGGCTCGTCGTGGTCGGCGGACGACATCCGTGGCGTCCCAGACAACTGGCCCGACGACTGGACGCCGGGCGGCACGTCACGTTCGCCGGCTCGGTGCTCGACACGGTTCCCTTCTACGCCGCGTCCGACATCTACGTGCTGCCGACGTTCTACGATCCGTGCAGCCTTGGCGTGCTCGAAGCGGCGGCCAGCGGCCTGCCAAGCGTAACCAGCCGGTTCAACGGGGCAGGGGAGATGCTCACCAATGGCGTGAACGGGCTGTTGATGAACGATCCGGCCGACGACGAAGAACTAGCCCACCTGGTCCGCCCGCTCTTGGATCGCGAGGCTCGGTCCGACATGGGCCGCGCCGCGCGTCATTTCGCGTTGGACCACACGCTTCAACGCAATTGCGACGAGATCGTCGCCGTCTACCGCGACATTGCCGGCATGGCCCGCCGCGCGGCCTGACCTACGGCCTACACTCCGCCATGCTCGATTAAAGATACGGCAGCAGCCATCGGGTCAGGTGGAAGAAGACCGGGGCGGCGAAGCAGATCGAGTCGATCCGGTCGAGCACGCCGCCGTGGCCTTCGACCAGCGTGCCGTAGTCTTTCACGCCGCGGTCGCGTTTGATGGCCGACATCGTCAGCCCGCCGGCAAAACCCATCACCGCGATGACCGTCGACATAAGCGCGGCCAGCCAGAAGGGAAACGGCGTTGCCCAGCAAAAGGCCGCGCCAAGAAGCGACACGCTGATCGTGCCGCCCAAGAGTCCTTCCCAGGTGCGGCTCGGACTGATGGTCGGCGCGACGACGTGCCGGCTGGGCAATTGGCCCCAAGCGTATTGGAGCACGTCGCTCAGTTGGACCATGAGGATGAAAAACAAGAGCAGACCCATCGTGTTCAACGACCGGCCGGCGCGCGGTCCGGCTGCGTCGGTTGTTCTGCCGGACTCGACCGAGGAGTCTGAATTCTCCGGAGCCGAGGGCACGGCGCGGACTCCCTGGGCGTCCGGCACGGCCGCGGGAAAATCGAGCGTCAGCAGCGCCGGCGTATAGCTGAGGCAATACACGCAGATCAACAAACCGCACTGGATCTTGGCCGTTCGTTCAAGAAACCGCTTGAAATCGCCCGACATGGCGATCGGCACGGGAATAATCAAAAAAGCGTAGACCGGAATGGCAATGCTGTAGAGTTCGTATTTTTCCAATCCAATCAGGATGAATTGGAGCGGCGCGAAGACGTAAAAAACCAGGTGAAGCGTGGGAACGTCGCCCAACCGCGTCGGCGTCAGCGTAATGAACTCGCGCAAGGCCCAAAAGGCAATGAACCCGAAGAGAATAATCGTGACGATCTTCCCCAACAACAACGCGGCCGCCAAGGCGGAAAATAGAATCCACCAGGCGTGGATCCGGCGGCGAAACGTCTCCAGAATGGCCGGATTGATGCCCGAGTCGATCTGACGCTGCAAAACGCGAACCGCAATCGTCGCCCCGCCAAGCAGCAGGAGCACGCCGGCCACCAGGATAAGCGTTCGCGGATCGAGTCTCGGGTCGTACATGAGGGGCGAGGGATTGGGGATTTAGGGATTTGGAGACTTAGAGCTTTGGGATTTTGAGGCTGCGGTTCAAGGAAATGGATGACAGGAAATTTCAAATCTGAAATCTCAGATTAACCATCCCGTATTTCAGATCTCAAATTTGAAATTTCGGATTTCAGAATCGGAGCTAATCCAAAAAGTTCATCCTTCTTTCAATCTGACAACGGCCTGTCGGGCTCGGGCGAGGAAGTCGGCTTTGGCTTCGCCCGCTTCGAGCCAGATGGGCGGACCGAACGTGATGCACGTCAACAGCGGCACCGGTAAAAAATGGCCCCGCGGCAAAATGCGATTCATGTTTTCGATATAAACAGGAATGGCTTCAAGGTCAGGCCGCTTCTTGCACAGATAGTACAGCCCGCTCTTGAATTCGCGAACCTGGTTGCCCGGCCCTCGACCTCCCTCGGGAAAAACGATCAGCGAATCGCGGTTTCCGATTTCGCGGATCATCAAGTCGACCGGGCTCTGGTGGACTTTGATTTCCTTGCGATCAATCAGAATCGCGTTGAACACTTTGGTCGCGCCATAGTAACGTATCCGCCCGGCCGTCCAATAGTCCTTGGCCGCGACCGGTCGAGTCCGTGCCCGAACCTCGGCCGGCAGCATCGACCAGAGCACCAACGGATCCAGATGGCTCGTGTGGTTCGCAAAATAGACCCGCTGGCATGTGTCGGGCTGCGAATCGATCCAACGGGCACTGGCGCCGCTGAGCAGCCGGGCAATCAGAGCCAGGATGTTGATCGTCAGTGTGGTTTCCATGCTGAGCCGCAGGAGTCCCGTTCGGGGGGCATCCGCCGCTTGCCTCCAGCGCCTTTTTTCCCATATTCACCAGGGTTCCATCGTACCCCTGGAACGAAAAAAACGGAACCCCGGCGACTACCCCCCCACCGGGAGTAAGTGACTTGGGTTCTCGCCTTCGATAACATAGCCCATCCGGGTGCGAATCAAGTTAGCCGCCGTGCCTGCGCGGCGTTGAGAATACAGTCCCCAACAAACGCCGCGCAGGTGCGGCGGCTAACAACCATTTTATCATTCGGCTGAAGTGTTTCCGTTTTTATCACACCGGCTCGATCGCCTGGCGGCATTCGGGCAGCGAAGCGAGAAACACGCGGCCGTAGCTCTTTGTGCGGATTCGCGGATCGAGAATGACCACCGTGCCCGTGTCGCGTTTCGAGCGGATCAATCGTCCAAAGCCCTGCTTGAGTTTGATCACGGCGGCCGGAAGCTGGTAGTCGCCGAACGGATTGCCCCCGGCCGCGCGGATCGCTTCGAGGCGCGCTTCCAAGAGCGGTTGGTCGGGCACGGCGAAAGGCAACCGCGTGATGATCACCGTCGAAAGGGCGTCGCCCTGCACGTCGACGCCCTGCCAGAAGCTGTCGGTCCCAAACAGCACGGAGCGGGGATTGGCCTTGAAACGTTCGAGCATCTGGCTTCGCGGCACGCCTTCGGCCTGGCTGTGGAACCCCAGATTCTTCTCGGCCAGCCACGGCACCACGGCGTCGGCCACGCGGCGCATCATGGCGTAGCTCGTGAACAACACGAACGCCCGGCCGTCGGTCCGCTCGACGTAGCGGCGAATCATCTCGACGGTCGCCCGCTCATAGGCGGCATCGTCCGCCCCGGGGTCGGGCATTCCCTCGGGCAGAACGAGCGTCGCCTGGCGGCGATAGTCGAACGGGCTGCCCAGCCATAGTGTTTTGGTTTGGGTCAGGCCGACGCGCGACTTGAAATAGTCGAACGACCCGCGGCCCGTGGCCAAGGTAGCGCTGGTCATCACCACGCTGCGGACCTTGTCGAAAAGTTCCTCGCGGAGGATTGGTCCGACGTCGATCGGCGCGGCCGCGAGCGTTACGCGTCGCCAGTGCCGCCGGTGGGCGACCTCGACCCAGTACACCGCCTCGTCCAGCCGGTGGGATCGCCAATTCTCGATTCCCTCGGCCAGACCCATGAGCCGGTCCGACGACGCCGTCAGGTCTTGGCGTTGTTCCGGGTCGTCGATGCCCCGGGCCGCGCGTCGAACTTGCGCGGAAAGCTCGGCGAGTCCTTCGCTTAGCGGATTGGCGACGATTTTCGGCCGGCGCACCCGGCCGTTCGAGTTTTTCTGGCTCGCCAGCCACTCGGCCACGTTGTCGAAGAACCGGTCGGCCCGATGACGCGCGTCGATCACGCTTCGCTGCACGTCGGTCAGCTTGAAATGGACGGCCAGGCCGCGGTTTGTCCGGTCGTTGTAAAGCCGCGTGAGCGCGTAGTCGACCTGGCCGCTGGTGAGACTCATGCCTAAGTGGGCGCCGGCGACCGCTTCGAGGTTGTGGGCCTCATCGAAAAGGACGGTGTCATAGTCGGGCAAAATCTTCACGCCGTCGCGGCGCAAGGCCAGATCGCTGAAAAACAAGGCGTGGTTGACGATGAGAATTTGCGCGTGGTAGATTCGCCGCCGGGCCCGATAGTAGAAACAATCCTTGTTGGTCGGGCAGTTGCGGCCCAGGCAGTTTCCCTGGTCGCTGGCCACCTCGTCCCAGACCGATCCGATCGGCCGGTATTCGAGGTCCGCGAGCGATCCGTCGTGGGTTTCCTTGGCCCAGCGTTCGATCCGGCGTAGCTGGTCGAACTCCTCATTGTCGTTGAAAAGCGACGCCGCGCGTTCCATCGCCGTTTTGAGCCGGCGCTGGCTCAAGTAGTTGCGGCGTCCCTTGACCAACACGGCCGTGAATTCCAGGGGAATGACGCTATTGAGAAACGGCAGATCCTTGTGGATCAATTGCTCTTGCAGGCTGATCGTGTGCGTGGCAATGACGACCCGGCGGGGCCGCGGGGCGCCGGGTTTTGGTGCGTCGTCGTCGTCATTTTCCGCGCGATCGCCGTGGTCGGCCGCCGTTTTTTCGCCCGCCGTGAGAAGAATGGCCGGCACGAGATAAGCGAAACTCTTGCCCACGCCCGTGCCCGCCTCGACGACCAGGTGGTGTCCCTGACGCATGGCGTCGTCGACGGCCCTGGCCATTTCGAGCTGCTCGCCCCGAGGCTCGTAGCCGGCCAGCCGCGCGGCAATGCGGCCCGAGGGACCTAAAATGTCGTCAACGGTGGTCATAATGGCAAGGGTTGAAATCTGAAATCTGAAATTTGAGATGAGATTTGAGATCGTAGGCCGGACATGGCGGACGCGACGGAGCGCGTTCCTCCACTTGGAGGGCCACGCTCTGTCGTGGCCGTGAACAACTCGTCCTCGGCAAATTCCCCAAAACTCAATAAGCGGCAACCACGCCCGAATACGACTCTATCATGCCGGCCTTATTGCGCATAGGGGCGGACGTGCCACTTGTCGGGGGCCGCGGCGCCATGGTATTCTAGCGCTGGGTGGCCCTTTCGTAACGGTCGTATTGTCGAGGATCGCGTGTGCCCGGGCCATGGCGAAGCGGTGGCCCGGCACGCTTGTTTCCGAGTGGTCGCTTCGCCCGAGAATGCCATGTCGATCGAATTCCGCTGCACACACTGCCAGACCTTGTTGCGCACGCCCGACGACGCGGCGGGACGGCGGTCCGTTTGTCCGAAATGCGGCTGGCAGATGGACGTGCCCTACACATCGTCGGTGACGGCGCCCAACCCCTACGCGGCGCCCGAGGACTACGAGCCGGCGCCGGCGCCAGTGGGTTCGTCGGTCGAACACATGGCCATCGCGTCGTTGATTCTGGGCATTGTGTCGTTGTGCTTTTCGTGTTGCTGTTTCGTCGGGTTGCCGTCGGCGGTCGTCGGGCTGGGACTAGGCATCAAGGGACTCGAATCGCGCCACCGGGGAATCGCCATCGCCGGGATCGTGCTGTCCGTTCTCGGCCTGTTGGCCAATGCGGGCCTGGCCGTGATCAACATGCTCATCAAGGGCGGCGTGATCCAAGGACCCCACGCCGTTCCCTGAGTCGGCCACGGCAATATGCGGGGAGGGCCACGCTCCGTTGTGGCCGCTGGGAGCATGTTTTGAAATTCGTTTTAGCGATCATAATCCCCACCGGGCTTGTCCCGGTGGAGATAAGGTTTGACAACTACCTGGGCCGAACCGCCCCCAGTTGGCCAAACCGTTTCACGTATTTCCAAACACGTTCTGAGGCTCGTTACGCGCGGCCACGAGGGAGCGTGGCCCTCCAGTGCCGCCGCCATAAATGGTTGCTGTGCCCGGGAGCTATTTTGGCTCTTGCAGGCGAGGGTCGCAAAACGTTATGCTACGCTCGCTTGGAGGGAGTTTTTCTGAAACACGCATAAACATACCACGGAGCCTCCCATGCCCATCGAATTTCGTTGCGCCCAGTGCGGCAAACTGTTGCGAACTCCCGACGGAACCAGCGGACAGCAGGCCAAGTGCCCGGCGTGCGGTGCCGTGGTCGCCGTGCCCGACGCAAGCCACCCGCCGATGCCGAACCCAGGACCCGGAGGCCGGGACCCCTTCGGCGCGGCGTCCGACTACGGCGATGCGTCCGATTCGATGAACCCCTATCAAGCGCCGGCGGAAATCACAAGCGGGGCCAGCCCTTTTCAGCCGGCCTTCGCGACCGGCGGCGTGCGGCCGACGCGAATCGAGTTTGGCGAAGTGCTCAGCCAGACATGGCGGATTTTCACCGAACACTGGGGCATGTGTCTGGGCGTGGCGGTGGTGTGCTTCATCATCAATTTCGCCGCCGGACAATTGGGCCAGATTTCCATGAACTTTCTGACAGCCATCGGTGGGATCGGGGGAGCGGTGGCAGGTATTGGATGCTACGTTGCCGCCCAGATCTTCGGACTCTGGATCAACATCGGAGAGACGATTTTCTTCATCAAGACGGCCCGAGGGCAATCGGGCGAGTTCAGCGATATTTTTGCCGGCGGCGCGTACCTGCTTCGGGTCCTGGGAGCGGGAATTCTATTTGTCCTTGGCATATTGGTGATTTACGTCGTGTGTTTGGCGCCTGCCGGAGTTCTTGCCCTGGTCGAGGCGGAAGAGGCGGCCGTCGTCGCCCTGATAGTCGGGTTGCTCATTGGCGTGATCGGCGGAGCCATCTTCTCAATGACGTTTTTCCCATACTACTATCTCATCATCGACCAGAATCTGGGTGTGATCGATTCGTTTTCCGTCGCGCGAACCGTTACCGTCGGCAACCGGCTTACGGCGTTTGCCTTGATCCTTTGCACGAGCATTATATGTGGGCTCATTACCCTCTGCACGTGCGGCATTGGCCTGCTGGGCGTGCTCCCCTATATAGCATTGCTCTATCCGGTCATCTACCTCATGATGATCGGCCAGCCGACTGCCGCGCAGCGGTTTTCGCAAGCGGTTCCCGCGCCGGCGTCGCCGGATGCGGTGCAATGGAGCCAGGGAGACGAACCATGATGGAGGCGAGAGGCCATGCCCATTGAATTCCCTTGCGGCCAGTGCGGAAAGCTGTTGCGAACGGCCGACGACGCGGCCGGCCGCCAGGCCCGATGTCCGGCGTGCGGCGCGGTCACCGACGTGCCTCATGCCGTCGACGAGGTTGTGCAAGACCGCGAGCCCTTCGCGGGCCCGACGAGTCCGTTCGGGGCGGCCGCCATCGAAGGGCCCGACGATTTCGTGAATCCCTACCAGGCGCCGGCCGACGTCGCGGCGGCGCCGTTTCAGCCGTTAACGCCGGCGATCGAGCGGGTTCGCGCGCCGGCCATCTGCCTGATTGTCATGGCGTCGATGCAACTGGCGATATGCGTCGCCGTTACCGCACTGTACACGGTCCTTCTGTTCGTGATGTCGAACGATCCCGAGTTCCGCGGCCGCGACGAGAACCTCTATCTCGGCTTCGGCATGATGATCGGCTACGGCGTTCTGGGAATCGCCCTGGCCGGCTTGATGCTGGCCGGCGCGGTCCACATGAAAAACCTGCGCCATTACGGCTTGGCCCTGACCTCGGCGATTCTCATGCTTTTACCCTGCTTCTGGCCCTGCTGGATCCTGGCGATGCCGTTTAGCGTCTGGGCCCTGATCGTGCTGGCCAACGGCGACGTGCGCGCCGCGTTCCGGTGAGTGTTGCGCGAGTCGGCCGGGTCACGCTTTTCGGCTCGTGGCGATGACGCCCTCGGTCGGGCTGCTGGCCGTGGCGTAGAGCTTTTTGGCGATGCGGCCCGCGTGGAACGCATGATAGCCCGACTCGGCCGCCAGCCGCATTGCCTGGGCCATGCGGATCGGATCGGCGGCATGCGCGATGCCCGTGTTCAACAACACGCCGTCGGCCCCCAGCTCCATGGCGACCGTGACGTCGCTGGCCGTGCCGACCCCAGCGTCGACGATCACCGGATAGTCGGGATCGTCTTCCTTGAGATATTCGAGGCAAATTCGCAGCGCGTTCGGATTGAGCACGCCCTGGCCCGACCCAATCGGACTGCCGGCCGGCATGACGCTGGTGGCGCCCGCCTGTTTCAGCCGCCGGGCGACAACCGGATCGTCGCTCGTGTAGACGAGCACCTGGAATCCCTCGGCCACGAGCGTCTCGGTGGCGCGGAGCGATTCGACCGGGTCGGGCAGCAGCGTCCGCGTGTCGCCGAGCACCTCGAGCTTGACCCAATCGGCGCCCGGATTGTTCATCTGCGCGAGAATCTCGCGTCCGAGCCGCGCCACCCGCACGGCGTCGTCGGCATTGAAGCAGCCGGCCGTGTTGGGCAAAATTGTGTAGCGCCGGGTGTCGATGAAGTCCAGCAGGTTGTTGCCCGCCGCGTCGATCAATCGCTCGCGGCGCACGGCCACGGTAATGCACTCCGTGCCTGAGACGTCCAACGCGCGGCGCATGACGTCGTAATCGGCGTATTTGCCCGTGCCGACGATCAGCCGGCTGGTGAAGGCGTGGGTACCGACTTTCAAGGGGGATACCGAAGGACTATCGACGCTCATGGAAACAACCTTTCTTGGGATCCGGATAGGACGGCCGGGGCACTCCTCGGGCCCCATGCGTGCGTCTCACTCCGCTAGGCAACCCCCCATGGTACAACGATTCACTCGCGGATCGCAAGAAGTCCGAAAAAAAGGGAATCGCTGAAAGCCCCGGGGCGTCATATAATTGACCAATAGGAACAGGCTCAAGGGGACTTCAGATGTCCGTCGAAACACCCCCCCAAAAAGAGCTGGATAATCAGCCTCACCCGGGGGAAATCGCCGCCGAGTCGGTCATCGACGATCGACTCCGAAAAACCCAGCGCCAACTTCGCCTGGTCGACGTGGGCATGGCGTTGCTCGTTTTGGCCATCGGCGTGGTCGGCTATTTGTTCCTGCTCGTGCTGGCCGACCATTGGCTGGTGACCGGCGGGCTGGGCAAGTGGAGCCGGTTCGCCGCCTGGCTGGTTCTGCTGGTCGCGGGAACCGGTTTTTTCTACGTTCGCATTCTGCGGCCGTTGGTGCTGCGCATCAATCCGGTTTACGTCGCCCAGACCATCGAGCAAAGCCGCCCGACGCTTAAAAACGGCTTGATCAACTTCCTCCTGTTGCGCCGCCAGCGCGAGGCGATTCCGGCGGTCATCAGCCGCGAGATCGAAAAACAAACGGCCGGCCAGCTCGCCGACGTTTCGCCCGAGGAGGTCGTCGACCGGCGCCGCGTGGTGGTTTTGTCGTACGTGCTGGTCGCCCTGCTGGCCGTCGGCGCGATCTACCACGTCGCCTCGCCCAAAAATCCCTTGGCTTCGGTGCTGCGGATCGCTTTTCCGTTCAGCGGCGCCCGGGCGCCGACGCGAGTTCAGGTCGACGACATCCAGCCGGGCAACCTGGCGGCGCCCCAGGGCGAGCGAGTCATCGTCTCGGCCGAAGCGCGCGGGCTCGACGACGACGAGCAGCTCGTGATCCACTACACCACGGCCGACCGCCAGGCCGTCGATCAGGTCGTGCCCATGTCCGTGCCCGAGGGCCGCTATCGCCACGAAGCCATGCTGCCGCCGGGCAATTCGGGCGTGCAGCAAGACTTGACCTATTACCTGGCCGCCGGCGATTTTCGCTCGCGCGAGTTCACTATCACCATGGAAACGGCCCCGGACATCGACGTCGTCGAGGTCGACTACGAGTTTCCCGACTATACGGGCCTCGCGCGGCGAACAGCGTCCAACCAGCTCGACCTGCGCGCGATCGAGGGAACCCGCGTCACGCTCCGCGCCAAGGCCAGCACGCCGATCGACCGGGCCGAAATCGACCTGGGATGCCGTGGATTGCGCGGCGTGCCGATGAAAGCCGACGACCGCTCGGCCGTGGGCAGCTTTGTGTTGCGGCCCGAGCACGATTGCTATCAGTTGCGCTACGTCGACGCCGGCGGCCGCGCCAACCGCCGGCCGATCCGACACCGGATCGAGGTGATCGTCGATCGGCTGCCCGAGGTTCGGCTGGTCGATCCGCCCCGAGACCGCGCTCAACTGCCGGTCAACGGCGTTTTGCCGTTGAAGGTTCGGGCCGAGGATCCCGATTTCGCGCTTCGTGAAGTGGCCATTCGCGCGGTGCACAACGAGCGAAGCCTGCCGATCCGGCCGCTGCTGAAAATCGTCGCGCCGAGCCCGCCGCGCGAAGGCGTCTTCGAGGAAACTTTCGCGTTCAAGCCGGCCGAACTGGGACTCAAGCCGGGCGACTCGGTCGAATACTGGGCCGAGGCGCTCGACAACAAAACGCCCTTGGCCGGCCGCGGCGAAACCGAACGCCGTTGGATCACCATCGTCGCGCCCGACCCCAACCAACCGCAAGAACGGCAACCGTCCGACCAGCAAGAAGAAGAGCAGGGCAGGGGGGCCGAAGATCAGCCATCCCAGGACCGGCAAGACCAGCCCGACGACCAGCCGCAACCGGACCAACGCCAACCGTCCGATCGGCAATCGGCCGACGAACAACGTCCCGAGGATCGACAAGATCAACAAGACCAACAACCGCCCCAGCCGGCTGACCAGTCCCAACAGGCCGACCAGGAGCAGCCCGACCAGGAGCAGCCCGACCAAGAGCAGTCCGACCAGCGCGACCGGCAAGACCAACAAGAAAGCCGGCAAGGCCAACAGCAGGACCAGGGACAACAAGGCGAAGAGCAGCCGCAGGATCAACAGGACCAAGCACGGCCGGACCAAGATCAACAAGACCAGGGCCAGCAAGGCCAGCAGGATCAAGGCCAACAAGACCAGGGCCAGCAAGACCAAGGTCAACAAGACCAGGGCCAGCAAGGCGCCGCCGGCCAGGACCAGGCGGCCGAGCAAAATCAGCCCGGCCAATCCGGCCAATCCGGTCAACAAGGCCAACCCGGCCAGCAGAACCAACCGGATGCCCAAGGTCGGCCCGGCGCACCGCAAGGCGACTCCGCCTCGCCGAATCAAGGGGCCAAGTCCGACGGCCGGTCAGGCCAAAAACCTTCCGACCGTCCGTCCGAACCGATCGACGGTGAGACCAACCCGGGCGACGTAATCCAAAAAGCGCTCGAACAACGCGACCAAGACCGGCAAGCTCCGAGTGGTCAGAATCAACCGCAAAAAACCGACGGCCAACAGCAAGGTCGCCCCGGCAAGGAATCGGGCCAGCAAGCAAAACCCGGCGAGGCGCAAGCCGACCATCAACAGCCCGACCGCGGTCCTTCCGACCGGCAAAAACCATCGCCCGGACAGCAACAAGGCAACCGGCCCGAGCCGAGCGAACCGAAACCCGGCGCCCCGGAGTCGGCCGACCGGCAGCCGGGCGACCAGCGGCAACCCCCAGGGAAATCCGATCAACAGGAATCCGACCAGCAAGCATCCGGCCAACAGGAATCCGGCCAACAGGAATCCGACCAACAAGGATCCGACCAACAGCCGCCCGGCGTTGGGCAACCGCGCGGTCCCGAGGATGATCGTCAGGCAACCGGCGCCGCCGGCGACCAAGGTCGGCCCGGCGACGACCAACAGGCCGGCAAACCCGGCCGGCCGGGCGCCGCGCCGCAAGCCGATCAAACCCAGGGCGACCAACCCGGCCGGCGGCTCGAGCCCGACGAGGTCGATCCGAACATGACCGTCACGCCCGAAGGCTACACCGACGAAGCTCCCAACGCCAAGGCGATGGTGCCCCAGGGTCCGGCCGGCGGCGGCGGCCAGCCGGGCGAAACGACTCCGCCCGAGGCCCAACCCGATCGCGAGGACCCGTTCAACCGCGACTACGCCGCGAAGCAGACCATCCTGGCCCTGGAATATCTCAAGGACCAACTGGCCAAGGACCGGCCCGACCAGAAATTGCTCGACTCGCTCGGCGGTTGGACCCGGGAAGACCTGGAAAAATTCACTCGGCGCTGGGAGGCCATGTTTCGCCAGGCCCAAAAGCCGGGCGTCGAGGGCCAAGCGGCCCAGGCCCGGTTGGACGAAGCGCTCAAAAGCCTCGGCCTCCACCGCGGCCGGACCGAACTCAAAAGCGGCGTCCAGCAAGACGACATCCGCCGCCTCCGAGGCCCCCGCCGCATCAATGCGCCGCCCGACTGGGAAGAACAAATCCGCGCCTACCGCCGAAGCGTCGGCAGTGAGGCCGTGGGGCGTGGGCCGTGAGCCGTGGGCCGTGGGGCGTGAGCCG
>JAFGAY010000127.1 GCA_016933425.1 Pirellulales bacterium | reverse complement strand
GCGTCCTTGCCGTTCCAGGGGACGTCCTGTTTTTCGCCGGTGGTCAGGTTTTTGACTTGCACGACTCCGGCGGTGAATTCGTTTTCTCCGGCGACCAGGGCGACGCGGTGGCCGCGGCGGTCGGCGTATTTGAGTTGTTGGCCGAGTTTTTTGGGGTCCGGGTAGAGTTCGACGCCCAGCCCGGCGGCGCGGAGTGCGGCGGCCAGGCGCAGGTAATCGTTCAAGCGGTTCTTGTCGAAAAGCGCGACGAACACCGGGGCGGGCGTGGCCACTTTTTCGACCATGCCGAGTTCTTCCATGGCCGCCAGCAGCCGGTCGAGGCCCAGCGAGGCGCCGACGCCGGGCAGTTCCTGGCTTGTGTAGAGTTCGGCCAGGTTGTCGTAGCGCCCGCCCGAGCAGACGCTACCGATGCCCGGCAAGTCGTCCAGCAGCGTTTCGTAGACCGTGCCGGTGTAGTAATCGAGTCCGCGGGCGATGGCCACGTCGAGTTTGATGCGCGCTTCGGCCACGCCGGCGGCACGGACGGCTGCTAGGAGTTCGGCCAGCCGCGCGACGCCGGCCTTGCCCGAGTCGCTGCCGGCCACCAGTGGTTCGAGTTGGCCGAGCACGTCGTCGTTGGTTCCTTCGATGGCGGCCATGCCGAGGATTTCCACGGCCTGGGCGTCGGTCGCACCGGCCGTGGTTTTCATCTCGTCGGCGACGGCCACGGGCCCGACCTTGGCCAGTTTGTCGAGTGCCCGGAGGACGGGCACGGCCCGATCGGCCAGGTCGAGCCGCTCCAGAAGTCCGGTGAGCACCTGGCGGTTGTTGACGTGGATCGTGAAGGCCTCGAAGCCCAGGGCGCGGAACAGGTCGTGGATGACCAGCGTGGTTTCGACGTCGGCGGCGACCGATCGCGTGCCGATGGTGTCGAAATCGCACTGCATGAATTCGCGATAGCGGCCGCGCTGGGTATTTTCGCCGCGCCAGACCGAGGCGATGTGATAGCGTTTCAGCGGCGTGCCCAATTCGGCCAGATGCTCGGCGGCGAATCGGGCCAGGGGAACCGTCAGGTCGAACCGCAACCCGACCCAGCGCCCGCCGTGGTCCTGAAACTGGTAAAGCTGTTTATCGGTTTCATCGCTTCCCTTGCCGGCGAGGATTTCGAGATACTCGAGGGCCGGCGTGTCGATCGGGCTGAACCCGTAGCTTCGATAGACCCGGCGCGCGGTCGAGATGAGCCGCTCGCGTGGAATCATGGCCGCGGGCAAATAGTCGCGAAAACCTTTGAGCGTTCGGGGCGTGATGCGTTGGGATTCAGACACGGTCGATGAGAGTCCTGTTTTACCACGAAGGGCGTGAAGAACACGAAGGATATGACAACGGAGGAAACCTATCTTTTCCGTCTATTGCCTGCCGCTTACCGTCGGCTGTGGCCGGGGGCTTCGGATGTCCTTGCCCTTGGGCGGTCCGAGCACGGCTTCGGCGTATTCGAGCACTTGTTCGGGCGTTTCAAAGTAATGGTCGTAGACCCACTCGTCGTCGTATTCGCAATTGTCGGTGGTGTAATCGCGGCAGATGGCCGGCCGCGTTTCGTAGCCTCGGCACAGGTTGTCGTCGCCGAGCATTTTGCATCGGTTGTGCACGAGCAGGTACCAAATGTCGTCCTCGAGAAACACGGTCGCGCGGTCGTGGAGCAGATACCAGCGGATAAACTCGAAGTCTTCCCACTCGGTAGGCGCGTCGATCGGCAGCGCGAAGTAGCAGCAACATTTGGCCGGGCAGTGGAAGCAGAGGATTTCGTCGGGGCCGAGATCCTCGCGGCGCGGCCGGGTGCAGCAGCCGGATTGGGGACTGGTTTCCCATGCCATGGGAGTTGAACCTTCCAAGATGTGATAAACGTGTGGGCCAATCAATTGGGCGACATGCCGAGGCGGCAAAACCGCAAGATAGCAAACATTTTCGCTGAACACCAGTGGGGGGGCATTATGTATGCGTGGGCTGGGTGGAATTTCACTCATTGCCAGCGCCGCGGTTCGGATGGTAAGCTGAAGGTTTGCGGGGCCATGTTCCGCCAGTTCGTGTTTCTTGCCGAGGACGTGATGGATTGCGATGGTTTGAACCTGCCGGACGACCAACCGGGTGGAGCCCGACTCGGGCCGACGGTTCGCCGCGACGCGCCTCACGAGGTTCCCCCGCCGCCGATGTTTATGCGGCTGGATCCCCATGAGTCGGATGGCGAGGGCGAGTAGTCCGGCGGCACGAGAGGACGGTTTTCTTGTGTTTCACGGTCCGGCGGGCGTCTCGCGCAAAGGGAACTGGTTCCCTCTTTCCCACCTTATTTCCCACCCCGCGATATCGAGAGCATCCTGCCATGAAACGACGTTCTTTTCTGTTGGGGACGATGGCGAGTCTGGGTCTGCTGGGCATGGGCCGCGCGGCTGATCCTTTGAAGCCGAATTCAAACAAGGCAAAAGCCAAAGCAGCCGCTCCGTTGCCGTTCGTGCCCGGCTCGTGGACGATCGTCATTTTGCCTGATACGCAGAATTACGCGACGCACTTTCCCGGCCTGTTGCGTCTTCAGACGCAGTGGATTGCCGATCACAAGGACGAGCGGCGCATTGCCTACGTGCTGCAAAACGGCGACCTGACCAATGGCGGGCGGACTTGGGAGTGGGACCGGGTCGATCGGGCATTTCGGGTGCTCGACGGCCTGGTTCCCTATGCGATTGTGCCGGGGAATCACGATTATTGTTCGTTCGGGGCTCACGAAGGCCGGGAGATTCGGATCAACGAATACTTTCCGCCGAGCCGCTTCGAGAAGTGGCCCAGCTTCGGCGGCACGATGGAGCCGGGACACATCGAAAACAATTACCATCGGTTCGAGGCGGGAGGCGCCAAGTGGCTCGTGATTGGTTTGGAATGGGGACCCCGCGACGAGGCGCTTGCCTGGGCGGGGCGAATTCTCAAAAAGCACTCCGACCACCGAGCACTTGTTTTTACCCATGCTTATCTCTATGAAGATTCGACCCGGTATGACTGGGCCGCCAAGGGCGACAGCCAGCGTAACAACCCCCATCGCTTCGGCATCGCCGGCGGTACGAACGACGGCGAGGAAATGTGGAACAAGCTGATCAAGAAACATCCTAATGTATTTCTGGTCATGAACGGCCACATCCCGGGCGACGGGTTGGGTTTTCAGATCAGTCGGGCCGACGACGGCCACCCGGTCGCCGAAATGGCCGTCGACTATCAGCGGCTTGAATTGGGCGGCGCGGGTCGGCTTCGTCTGCTCGAATTCTTGCCCGACGGCAAGACCGTGCAAGTCAGAAGCTACAGCCCGCTTTACGATCGATATGAAACGGACCCGCAAAACCAGTTTCGCTTCAGGATCGACCGGTTTGAGAAAGTCGAAGCGGACAAGGAAGCCGTCGAGGTTCCTTCGGAGCAACCGCGTGAACTGGAGCCTGCCGGGAAATAATTCGGGGAGCGCTTTGGCGGTGGCCAAAAACGGAGCTTGAAATTGGCCGGGGCGCGCTGGTATTCTCTCGGGCGTTGTCGCGGTATCCGCGGGGCCTGAGTTCGCTTGGGTATCTCAAAGAGCCCGGCGGCGAAGACATGTTCTTCGCCGCCGGGCTCTTTTTTTATCGCCCGAGGAGATTCTGCGGAAGGTATGGCCGGTAGTTGTCAAAATCGAATTCCGCCGGGGCAGACCCGGTGGGATTTATGGTTGCGACGCTCAATTTCACGCCACGGTTTCATTCTGCGGGAGATCGCCATGATTGCGCCTTCGGTGATCGATTCGATACGCGCGCTTCTGGCCGAGGGTCGGTTGAGCCAGCGGAAGATCGCCAAGTCGCTGGGCGTGAGCCGGGGAGTGGTG
>JAFGAY010000126.1 GCA_016933425.1 Pirellulales bacterium | reverse complement strand
TTTCGCCGAGAGCCGCCGGCTGACGTTTCGCGGCGGTTCGTGGCGATTGCCGGAGAATGTGGCCAACGAACAGGTAGTCGGACCATTCCTGGAGCTTTGTCGCCAATACTCGATGCTCGCCAAATCATGCAAGGCAAGCCTGACTACGACGCCCTAATGCCTGCAATCCAGCTTGGGAATGGTGAAGCTCCGAGAGAGTTCCTACTCCAGAGCCGGTCTGCAACTGGACGAATTCCTTGCCGCGTTGCACGAGTTTTTCCCGCGTTGACAGACGGGTTTGCTGGTTGAGAGCGTTGGGGCAATGTGATGCTGGCTATACCGAGGCGTGGGGTGGCGATTGCGAAGCGATGCGTTCTAAAGTGTTTGCGGGCCGATGGATCGAAGAAGGCCGCAAATCCTACCACACCCGACCTTGCGCGCCCGTTGCGCGCGGAGTTGGAGGGGAGTTGGAGGACCCCCTTGACGACGGCCGAAAATTGTCGCAAACTGTTAGAGCGTAACTTGTTAGCCGGAGTGGCGGAATGGCAGACGCGCTGGACTCAAAATCCAGTGGGCTTCGGTCCATGAGGGTTCAAGTCCCTCCTCCGGTACTTCTTTCAGGACAATGACTTATGATGTTTTTTCTCGTCATTTTTCTTGCCCCGTTTTGACTGGGTGTTACCTGAAGTGTCACCTACGTCAGCTTGTGATGATTCCGCCCCATGGTTGGCCCAGAGGTCGGCGCTGATTTCATCCGCGCCTAGGGCCACGTAAAAGGACATGGTGTTCGAGATATGGGCGTGACGGGCAAGCCGCTGTAGCACGGCTGGCATGACCTTTCTCGCCATCGGGTGCAAAATGAACGCCGTAGGTCATGGGCTCCGGCAAAAGACTTGACGCCCTTTTCAGTCATGCCGACCCGTCGGGTGTCAGATGGGTGTCAATCAGCAAATTCGGACCAATGGACTAAAAGGGGGCGATTCGCTAACTAGTTGACAAACAATAACTTAACTATCGCCGGATGGGTGGCCGAGTGGTCTAAGGCGGCAGTCTTGAAAACTGCTGTACGCTTTGCGTACCAGGGGTTCGAATCCCTTCCCATCCGCTTGAACCTGGGCATACGCCCTCGTGCTCCGTGTTTCCTTGAAAAAAAGGGGGGGCCTTGTTTCCCTGATGAGTATCAGCGGGTCTGAACTCGCGTGCTGAGTATTTTTCCGACGCCAGACTCTTGGGATCCGTTTAAGTGATAAATCATGACTTCACGGGATCGCGTGCTGGCGACGTTGGACCATTCGGAACCCGACTTCACGCCGTGCGACTACTACGCCACGCCGGAAATCCATGCAGCGCTGCTTCGCCACTTTGGCTTGGGAGAGCCGCGCGAGTTGGCGGGCGTGCTGGGGGGTAGCGTTGGAAATCTGGCCGATGGGGGCGTTTCCGACCGACTGGGGACGGACATCCGGTACGTCAATCCTCCGTACATCGGCCCGCCGGCGGCCACGTTCGACGATGGATCGTCGATGAATCTCTGGGGCATCCGGCGGCGCCCAATGCCAAACGAATACGGCCAGTATTCCGAGCCCGTCGGCGCGCCATACGCCGCCTTGAACACGGTCGAAGAAGTGGAGCGGTTCGCGTGGCCCAATCCCGACTGGTTCGACTATGCCGCGATCCCGACGATGTGCGAGGCGTTTCCCGATCTGGCAATCGGGACGGGCGGGACGCACGTGGGCGACTTCATCAATGGCGTGGCCAATGGGCGGGGCGTCGAGCAAGTGCTCGTCGACATCGCCTCGGAAGATCCGGTCTATCTGGTTCTCGTCGAAAAACGACACCGGTTCTACATGGCCTACATCGAACGGATTCTGGACGCGGCGCGGGGACGGATCGATTTCGTCCATTGCGGGGATGACTTTGGCAGCCAGCGGGGATTGCTCATTTCGCCGGCCGCGTTCGACCGATTGTTCTCTCCGAAGAAGAGAGAATTATTCGATATGGTGCATGTCCATGGCGCCAAGATTTCGCACCACTGCTGCGGGTCGAGCCGGGCGTTGATTCCGCGGTTCATCGACTGCGGCATGGACGTTCTGCAAACCATCCAGCCCCAGGCCGCGGGCATGAATCCCTATGAGCTGAAACGCGAATTCGGCGGACAAATCTCGCTACACGGAGCGGTCGACGTGCAGGGGTGGCTCCAACGGGCGACGCCGGCGGAAATCGAGGCCGAGGTGAATCATCTGATGGATGAAGTCGGGGCGGGCGGAGGCTACATCCTCGCGCCCAGCCACCACATTCAGCCCGACACGCCGCTGGAAAACGTGCTGGCCGTTTATCGCACGGTCGCCCGACGACGAGGACGGCGAGAGCTATGAGACCTTGGGAAGGCGGAAAACTTCCGCCCCCGTCCCTTCCTCAACCCTCGTCATGGTCCCGGTCCCGATTCCGGGAGGACTTTTGCGGACCCTTTTGCCCCGGCGTCCTGATGCGAGATAGCTCGTTCGACGCGACCATGGCCTCAATTTTGTCAACTTAGCGGCCGTCCCACGATCACCGCGCTGGCTTGGCCTTGCGGCGTGATGCTGAGGTTGATGAAGTTGTCGCCCGGCGGAGTTGGTTTGCCGTTGGCGACGAGCACGGGACAATCGGTCGAGGGCGTTTTGTAGTTGAGCACGGAGAAGAGCCGGTTGTGGCGAAGCGTGAGAACGCTTGCCACGAGTTCGACCATGCCGCTGCCGGCGCCCAGGTTGCCAAAATGACCCTTGGCCGTCACGACCGGGACCGGTGCGGCGCGCGGGCCGAAAATCTCGGCGATTGCTTGGGCCTCTTCGGCGTCGCCGGATCGGGTTGCCAGGCCGTGGGCGTGAACGTGGCCGATGTCCTCGGGCTTCAGGCCTGCGTTGTCCAGCACGGCGCGGAGCACGTTGATCATTGCCTGACGCGGTTTGGCGATGAGACGCGGACCGATCGCGCTGGCCGACGCCGCGCCGAGAATTTCGCCGTAGATGGTTGCGCCGCGCGCTTGAGCCGCTTCAAGCGATTCGAGCACCACGGCCCCGGCCCCCTCGCCCAGCACCATGCCCGTCCGGTCGCGATCGAACGGCCGGCTGGCCGCCGCCGGGCTGACCGTGGGCGAGGCCAACTCGGACTGTTGGATCGAGTGGATCAGTTTCATGGCGTGCAGCCGCGTGCCGGTCGCGCCGACCAGCATCCGGTCGGCCCGGCCGTCGGCGATCGTTCGCGCAGCCTCGCCCAGGGCCATGTTGGCCGCCGCCTCGCGCAGAGTAATCGAGTTGTTTGGTCCGCGAAAATCGTTGTAAATAGCCAAGTGGCTCGCCGGCATGTTGGGTAAATACTTCAACAACCACAGGGGCGACATCCGGGGCAGCCCGCTGCCGGGCCACGCGCCAAACGCGAAATGCCCGGCGGCGTCGAGCGAACCGCGAACGCCCTCGATGAACTCCTCGGGAATCGACAACAGGTAGTCGACGCCGAAACTGATGCCGGTTCGCTCGGGCTCGGTCGAGCCGGGTTTGACACCGGCGTGGGCCAGTGCGAGCTGGGCGACCGCCACGCCCATCTGGCATTCGCGGCACATCACCTTGAGTCCCTTGCGGATGGCCTTCTTCTGCTCGTCGCCCAGGGGACCGAAATTATCGATCTTGCCGGTGAATTGCGACGCTTCGCCGCCAAACCGGACAGGCAAGCCGTCGGTTGCCGGCGAGGTCAACATGCCGACTCCGCTTCGACCGGCGACGAGCGATTCCCAAAGCTCCTCGACGGTGCTACCCAAGGGACAAATGACTCCCATGCCCGTCAGGACGACGCGGCGTTGCGGTTTCTCAGACTGTGGATTGGGCATCGTTGACACGTTGTCCGGCTGATGTGGGTTATCAAAGGACGATAGGGGAATCCGGGAAAAAGAGGACAGGCATATTCTGCCCAAAGGCCCAGAGGGCACTTCTCGCAGAGCACACCTGTCCCCACTTTCCTATTCAAACCTTTTTACCAGATGCTCACGGCGAGGCCTAGTCCACAATTCCTACTGGGTTGCCTGGCGTCTCCGTAAGTCATTGTACGCCGATGACTTTGGGAATGAGATGTCGTTCAACAAACCGAGCCGCGATGGTTTGTATTGATCGTAAGAAACGGTCGCTTCGGGCCGGCCTCAGTACCGCCCCCGGTACGTTTTCGCTTCGCGAATGGGGGTTTCCGTCGGGACGGCGGGCCGGTTTTCCTGGGGCTTGCTTTCGACCATTACCAGCAAATCGGCCCGATCGTTCACGCCGCCCAGGGCCAGCGGCAGGCCGCCCACCAGTGTGCTCGTGGTCGTCGGGGCCGGGTCGGCGACCAGGCCCAGGCTGATCAACAACACCTGTTCGGTCGGCCAACGGAATCGCTCGTGAAACCGAAAATGCGATATCTGGGGCACGTCGATCTTCGTGCGCTGACTCGCCGCGCCCGCGACCGGAATGTCCATCATGACGGGAATCGTCTTTTCGACGTCGGTCACCGTGCATTTGATCGTCGCGTCGATCGATTGGGCATCCAGCGCCAGCAGCGGGCAAAACTCCAACGACAGCCCTTCGTCGATCTGGCCCGATTCCGGCTGGAAGCCGGGCCAGACGTCGGGCCGCGAAATGATGTCGCGCACATAGGTTTTCGGCTGCAACAGATTGACCAACGTCGGTTGTCCGTTGTGGACCATCAGATACGGCGAGCTGTGTTCGCGGTAGTCGCCGCGCCTCCGCAGCTCGGCCAACAACACGGCCGCGTCTTCCTTGCGTAGAATCCAGGCCTGGACGCCGGGCGTCTGCACCGAGACCGGATGAATCAGCGCCTGGGCCTTGGCACGCCAATTGGGATTATTGACCGAGATGATTCGCAGCCCGAACGCCTGGCTCTCGCCCTGGCTGCCGACAAAACGATCGACCACGCCGGCGACGACCGATTGAATCTCGGGCGTGTGATACACGCGCAGCTTGCGTGGCGTGGCGCTCAGGATGCTGATCGTGTCGCTGTGCCACGCTTCGTAGCCCGTCTCGCGCAGAATCCAATCGACGATGGCCTGCTCGGGCCGCTGGGTCGACGTTACCCGCATTGTGTAAGGACTGAGATCGTATTCCCGCCAGACCTGCCCTTGATCGGCCGGCAAGTTGGCGCTGGCCAGCCGTACCCCGCCGGGCTCGTCGGCCGGTTCGGTCGGCGTTGTCGCGGGTCCCGACGGGAAGGCAATGCCCGATTCGCCCTGGGTTGGGGCTATCGATTCGTGGGCCACTGCCGCGTCGGCCGTCGGCGGATTGCCGACGCTTCGCCATTGGGTGCTTTCCTCGACGCCCCGGGCCGCCGAGGCCCAGACGAAGGCGGCCAAGAAAATAGCCGCAAAGAGGGCAATCCGTCGCATTCTTCAGCCTCCTTGCCGAAGCTCGTATCCTGGGTCCGAGAACATGGCGGGCAGTATAGACCCGCCGGCGGGAACAAGGCAAGAGCGATAAAGTCCCTGTTTGACTAGGAAGTCAGGGGTATTTGGGTTATTGTGCCCAGCTCGAATCGGCTGTCAAAGTCACTTTGTCGTGGACTTTCCGTCGCCATTCTCGTCGGTTTGTCACTTGAAACCACGCGAGTTGCTGCTGGGCTATGACGTCCAGTTCGGCCGGCCGGATGTCGTTTCCCCCCGCCAGCGCCTCGTCGACGGCGGCCGGTTCGAGGCGGCGGCGGACCGTGCGGGCGGTGGTTGTCGGGATGGGGCCGATCAGAGAGGTTGCCTCGGATGCCGGCGTCGGATCGCCGGGGGCCGGCGGCGCGGCTTCTTCGCCCGGCAGCGTCCACGTCGCGCCCCAGTTGGCCGCTAGAATCGCTGCGTCGGCCGCGTCGACCCGGCCGTCGTCGGTGAAGTCGCCCTCGTTCCAGCCCACGCCCGACATGCCCCAGTGGGCGGCCAGGATCTGGGCGTCGCCGTCGCCGACCATGCCGTCCAGATCGGCGTCGCCGGGCGTTGGGTTGATGATCGAAATCGTGATCCGATAGTCCTCGACCTCGCCGTCGTTGGCCGCGCCGGTCGGAGCGAGCCCGCCGGCCGTGCTCAGGCGGAATCGGGCATAGGCGGCTCCCGACGTCACGGCGCCGTCGATCGCCTGGGGGATCGTGAAGGCGAGGGTTTGCACGCCGTTGGCCGTTCCCAGCGAGTAGTTGTCGAAAATGCGCTCGCCCGGGTCGTCCCAGTCGCTGTCGCCGTTGAAATCGATCCAGGCGTCGAGCCGGTTGCTCGCCGGATCGGCGTTTTGCAGGTTCACCTCGACGCGGGCCGTCGCGTTGGTCGACAGGGTCGACGCCCACAGGGTCGACGCGACGAACGTCACGCCGTCCTCGTCGTCGACCGCGCCGGTGGCGTCGTCGCCGGTGGCGGCGGGATTGGGCAGGGCGTCGTCCTCGATGTCGCGGTTCGCGCCCAGGGTCGGCCCGGCGGCCAGGTGTCGCGCGCCGTCCTCGGCGATCGTCGTGGGATACGAATAGTCGGTCGCGTAATGGATCACGCCGTTAAAGATTCGAGGCGAGTAGGCGGCTTGGAAGGGGTATTCGTTGCCCGCCCCCTCGAGAAACTGGATGTTTTCGTCGGCGGCGAACACGTTTCCCACGGCCGCGCCGGCGGTGTAGTTCAGCCGGACCGAGTCGGTCGTGGTGACGTAGAAGGCGTAGGTCTCGCCGGCCGGAATGGCGACGTCGATCACGATGGGAATGGGCGTGGGTGTTCCCTGCGGTTGGGCGGCGACGTCCGAGGCCGTGCCGA
>JAFGAY010000125.1 GCA_016933425.1 Pirellulales bacterium | reverse complement strand
TTTACGTAGGTCAGGCTGTGCCTGACGACAAGCATGTCAGGCACAGCCTGACCTACGGAAACTCAAATGTTATTCTTGGACGCCAGCATCAGATCAATCGGGTCAAACCGGTAACTCCGGTGATAGCGGCCGACCCGGCGAGAAAGTAATGGAAGTCCCTCTTTTGACACCCGGGCTCAACAACGTAGAATTAGTGGGCGCCTTCGCCCTCCAAATCCCCAAATCCCCAAATCCCCAAATTCCTTAATCCCTGACTACCCCATGTCCACAGCCCCCTGGATCACCTATCGGCCCGAACTCAAGGTTCTCGATTGCACCGTCCGCGACGGCGGATTGGCCAACGACCACAATTTCGAGGACGGCTTCGTCCGAGCTGTCTATGAAGCGTGCGTTGCCGCAGGCATCGACTACATGGAAATTGGCTACAAGAATTCAAAGCGGCTTTTCGCTCGCGATCACTTCGGCGCCTGGCGGCATTGCGACGAAGACGACATCCGTCGGATCGTCGGCGAGAACAACACCGAGTTGAAGCTCACGGCCATGGCCGACGCGGGCAAGTCCGACTGGCGGACCGACATTCTGCCGAAGGAAAAGAGCGTGCTCGACTGCATCCGCGTGGCGTTCTACGTTCACCAGGTCTCCGAGGCGGCCGACATGATCAAGGATGCCCATGACAAGGGCTACGAAACCACGGCCAACCTCATGGCCGTTTCGACCGCTCAGGAGGCCGAGATCGATCAGGCCCTCGAAGTGATCGCCGCGACGCCCGCCTCGACGATCGTCGTGGTCGACAGTTTTGGATCGCTCTACGCTGAACAAATCGAGCGGCTGGTGAAGAAGTATCAAGGCTACGCCCAGGCGACCGGCAAGCAAGTCGGCATTCACGCCCATAATAACCTGCAGTTGGCCTTCGCCAACACGATCGAGGCGATTATCCACGGCGCGAATTTCGCCGATGCGTCGCTGGCCGGGCTGGGCCGCGGCGCAGGCAATTGCCCCATGGAACTTCTGATCGGATTCCTGCGCAATCCCAAATTCAATATCCGGCCGATCTACCAGGTGCTCGAAAGCCAGTTGCTTCCCCTGCGCCAGCGGCTCGATTGGGGACCCTGCCCGCAATATTACATGACCGGCCAATACAACACCCACCCCCGCGAGGCCATGGCCGCCCGAGCCGACGAGTCGCGCCGCCACGCCTACGTCGAGTTCTACGACAAACTCATCAGCGACGTATGATGGGGAAGAGATTAGGGATTGGGGATTAGGGATTGGGGATTAGGGATTGGGGATTAGGACGGGGGTTTCCCGTAATAATAGCCGCGGGCGGAAGCCCGCGCGGACCCGCCCACCGGTTCAGGAACAGCTTCCTTCCATTTTCACCCGGTCCGCGAACCTTTTCACGCGAGTTCCGTAAACCAGCTTGACCGGCGCACCCACCCGCAGTATTCTGAGTTCGCTTGAATGACCACGGCGGGCAGTTTCTCAAGTTGGGCTGCGCGCTTGTCTTGCGAGATTCGGCCGTGGCTTCGGCCTGCGGGCCTTGACCTTTTCCTGCTTTTTTCACAAGGAGCGGACGATGAGAGCATTCAATTCCGATGGTCGGCCGGACGGCAACGCTTCCAAATGCAGGGCTCGTCAGAGGATTCTCGCTTCCGCGGGCCGCGGCCGGTTGGCTTGTTTGCTGGTCCATGCCGCGTGGTTTTTGATGCTGGCGCCGGCCCTCGCCGCGGACGAGCCCGACGGCATCCTTCAACTCATCGGCGAATCGGTGCGAGCGACGCACCATGACCAGGCCCAAGAACCCGCCGGAACTCTCGTCAAAGCCGCGAAGCGTCCCGACGGCTACGACGCGCTCGTGGCCGACTTGCCCTATCCCCAAACCGACGCTCCCGACAAGCTCACCCTCGAACAACTCGAAACCATTGCCAAGCTGCCGCCCCGAGCGAACCGCGCGGGCATGCGCGTCCATCCGGCCATGCTTCCGCTGTTTCACGACATGATTCTCCACTACACGGGCGGCAATTACGACAACGCGCCGATTCATTTCCGCCTGCACATGCCCGAGCCGTTTGAACCGGGTAAGAAATATCCGATGGTCGTTTGGCTCCACGGGGCGGGCGAGTGCGGTTCGGACAACGTCAATCAGCTTGCCCACCTCCACCACATGATCCCGTCGCTGGTGGGCCCGAAGAAACGCGATTTCTTTCTGCTCGCCTCGCAATGTCCCCACACGCACGGATCGTGGGAAGCGCCCGAACGATGCCTGACGACCGTCCGCTCCGACGGCGCCGTCGAGTGTCATCTGACCGACGATCCCGTCGCGCTAGGCAACGCGCCGATCAGCTTTACCCTGGCCATGGTCGAGGCCGTCATGCGCGATTATCCGGTCGATCCGAACCGCGTGACGGTCGCCGGGCTCAGCAGCGGCGGCCGCGGCGTCTGGAAAATCCTCGAGCGACGTCCCGACCTGTTCGCCGCCGCCGTGCCCATTGTCAGTTGGCAAGCCATCGACGAAAAATCGCTCCGCGAAAAACCGTTGCTCAAAAAAATTCCCATTTGGGCCATTTATAGCTCCGACGACTCGGGCATCGACTACGCCCGACGCGAATTTCAACGTCTGCGCGACGCCGGGTGCCACGTGCACAAAACCGAGTTCGGCGTCTGCGGCCACCGCGCGTGGACTCCCGCCATGCTCCAAGGCGACATCTTCGGATGGCTCGTCAGCCGGGCCAAGGACGGCGACCGCTATTATGCCGCCGAATCCGCGCCGACCGGTCCTGATAAGATCGGCATTTTCGCCGACGTGACCGTGGGCGACATGGCCCGAAAACCTACCCTGGCTCCCCCGAAGCCGAACCGCGCCAAGGAGCCAATTAAAAGCAAACCCTCCCCGCCGCCAACATATCCAAACCCGTACGAACCAAGGAAAACCGACGTTGCCGCGGGCACGAGCACGGTCACGGCCGGCAGAGTAACGATCACTGCTTCAGGGGATCCCCAAGGGTCCTATCCACCTCCACCTGTCTATTCCCATCCCGCGCCGGCCTCCACCACCGTAACCGTCTGCTGCTATCAGCAGTTCGATCGCATTCGGGTGGAATTGGTCGCGCGCTACCTGGCCGTGGGCGAGGTCGACAAGGCGCTCGCCGTGGCCGACAAGGTCAAACACAACCA
>JAFGAY010000002.1 GCA_016933425.1 Pirellulales bacterium | reverse complement strand
GTGAGGCGCAAGCAAACGGGGTAATTAGCGGAAACTCTGGCGATGTTACTGATTATACAGGCCAATTTTCCGCGCGTTCCTGCTAAAAAGTGCTATCTTGCGCGGTTGCTCCCATTGGGGTTTCATGCGGTCTTTGCATGATCGAGTCGGTGGGACGGATTGCCTGGGGCCGTGGCCCTGGAAAGTCTTATGCCGGGCGGCTTTCATCAACAGCCGGGCCCGATTCGAGGACGATGGTAATTGACAGGAAATCCCCTGGGCAGATATATCGGAAAGGAGTCTCCCCGATGAAAACCCTTCGTCTCATGGCAATGTTGCTGGTTGTCCTGCTTTTTGCCTCCACGGCCTGGGCTCAGTACACACTCTACGGAGCGCCGGAAGTCATGCGACTGCCGGAAACCCAAAACCACGGGTGGGCACCATCGTCGTATCCGGCCATGCAAGGGGCCCCCGCTGTCGCGCCGACCTATCCGGGCTACGGCGCCGCCGCGGCGCAGCCGCCGCGACTGGCCCCCGCCGGCGCTCCCATCCCGCAGGCCGATCCGGACGGCGGCTCGCCAAACGTCGTTTCCTCGATGCTGGCCGAATCGTCCGCCTGCGGCCCATGCGTCGACGCGACCTGCGAACCGGCCGAACCGACCTGCTCGATTCTGGGTGAGCCGGTCTGTTGCAGCCCTTGGTTTGCCTCGGTGGGCTGGATCACCATGGGACGCGACAAGGCCAATCGGGTTTGGACTTCTTACACGACGGGCGACCTGTCTGATCAGTTGACCAACACGGGCGACATTTCCATGGATTGGGGCAACGGCGGCGAAGTTCGCTTCGGCCGGCGTTTCTGCGGATGCGGCTGCCAGCCGTGGGCGCTGGAGGCCGTTTATTGGAGCATGAAGCCGGTGAACGGCTACCTCGGCACGACCTCCTCGCCCAGCGTCAGCACGCCGCTCGATTTTGGCTATACCCGAATCGACGGCACCAGCGGCGAAGTCTATTACACCGGCTCCGAGGAACACCGGCTCTGGCGGCGCAATGAAATCCACAACGTCGAGCTAAACCTCATTCGGAGCAACGCCCAAGGCTGCGTGCCCTCGTGGAACGTCCAATGGGTGCTGGGAGTGCGTTTCTTCCGATTCGACGAAGACCTGACTTTCGGTTCCGTCGAACAGGGCTTCTCCTGGGGCGATGATCCGGCCGCCGAGGCCTTTCTCGAGGACCGCATCAAGAACAACCTGGTCGGCGTGCAAATTGGTTTCGACGCGCGAAGCGATTGCTGGCACCGCCTTCAACTGTACGTGTCGCCGAAGGTGGGCATCTACAATAACTTCATCGAAAACAAATGCTCGTTCTACCGCGGCGACGGCGCTCAAGGATACGCGGTCGATCAGGATGGAACCACCATCATGGGATACTTTCCCGTCTCCTCGACCGAAAACGTCTTCTCGGTCCTCGCCGAAATCGACATGGGCGTTTACTGGCACGTTTCGCAAAACTGGTCCGCCAAGATCGGCTACCGCCTCGTGACCGCGACGGGCATGGGCCTGGCCGACCACCAGTTTCTGCACTACGTCAACGATCTGCCCGAAATCGAGCACATCAAGTCCAACGGCGACCTACTGTTGCACGGGGCTTACGTCGGCGTGGCTTATAATTATTGACAAAGATTCCCGGCCGATTGGCCCGAATCGCCAGAGAAACTACAAGGACAGACAAAGCCGCAGAGGGCGGCGGGGGTTTCGACGCCTGCCGCCCTCGATGCTTTTCAGGCGACGGCGCTCGGGCAACCAAAGCATGCGCCCGGCTATACGATGATGCTCGTGATGGTCCGAAAGTGGGCGTCGGAACGGATGGGATCGAAGTCGCGCTCGTCGTCGAGCCGCTCGCGATAGTCGGGATCCAGCAGCAGCGCCTCGGTCAGGTGGGCCAGCGCGCGGGGCTTTTCTCCGGCCAGACTCAAATAACAAGCCAGGTTATAGTGAGTGAGGGCCTCGTCGGGCTCGACGGCGACCGCTTCCTCCAGCGCGTCGACCGCCTTGTGAATTTCCCCGAGCCGTTTGTGGCACCACCCTAGCGAAAGCCAAACGCGAACGTTGCTCGGTGCGATGTTGGCGGCGCGGCGCAGTGAATCGACCGCCTCGCCAAATCGGCCCAATTCCTTGAGCGCTTCGCCTCGAATGAAGAAAATCTGGCTCGTGAAATGGGTCGGACCGCCCAGCCGTTCCAGCACGTCGAGTGCGTGCTGGGGCATTCCGAGTTCGAGATAACCTTCGGCCTCGGCTTGAATCTGACGCAGACGAATTCGGTGTCGAGCGGCCATGGGGACAACTCTCGGAATCGGAACCTGTTGGCGGCGTTCGCTCCGTCCCATCACCAGGGTAATCACTCAACCCTTCCCACTTTCATTGTAATTGCGAGACACGCGCGACCCAAACGTTTTTACGCAAGCCTGCCCGGCAACTTGCATTCCATCGACCACCACAATCCGCTGGACACTGCGGCCGGCGAGCGACGACAATCGCTCTTAAAATCGTTTTCTTCGTCCCTTGCCGAACAAAATCCCCTCGGACGGTGGTTTCAAGTAATACGCCAGGCCGGTTATACTGGGGACGACCTTTGGCGGGTTCAAAACGCTTTTAGATATGCGCGAGCCGCGACGACCAGCTAGTCATTGTTAGGGAACGAACACGATGGACGCTCGAAATCGGAATCGTCGCCTGGCTTTTCTTGTCTTTTTGGGTTTGTTGCTCATCCTGGGCGTCTGGGGCTATGCCCATTTCTGGCTCGCGCGGCCCATGGGCCGTGGGCCCGCGGGCCCGGCCGTTGATGGGGACGCTTTCGATAAAATTTGGACCACGCGAAAAGTCCTTGTGCT
>JAFGAY010000124.1 GCA_016933425.1 Pirellulales bacterium | reverse complement strand
TACGATTCGGACGAAGCGCGTGGGCTATGCGGGGCGATCACGGCGTTGCTGCACGGCGTGGCCAATCGGACCAGTGCGGAGCTGGCCGCCACGGTCGGTCCGTTCGACGCTTACGAGGAAAACCGTTTGCCAATGCTTCGGGTCATGTTGAAGCACCGGGAGAGAGTCGACGAGATCGCCCATTGTCCGAGGTATCTTGTCGACGCGGCCAAGCAGGTTTGGGATGAAGTGGTCGCGCTGGGCGACAAATACGGTTTTCGCAACGCCCAGGTCACGGTGCTGGCGCCGACCGGAACGATCAGCTTCATGATGGACTGCGACACGACGGGCATTGAGCCGGACATCGCGCTGGTGAAGTATAAGCAGTTGGCCGGCGGGGGCACGCTGCGAATCGTCAACCAAACGGCGCCGCTGGGGCTCAAGAAGCTCGGCTACGGCGACGCGGAAATTAAAGCGATTCTCGAGTACCTGGAGAAGGAAGGAACCATCGAGAAAGCGCCGGGATTCAAGGACGAGCACCAGACCGTGTTCGACTGTGCGTTTCAGGCGCCCGGCGGCACGCGGTCGATCCCGTGGATGGCCCACGTCCGCATGATGGCCGCCGCTCAGCCGTTTATTTCGGGCGCCATATCGAAGACGGTCAACATGCCCAATTCGAGCAAGCCGGACGATATTGCCCAGGCCTATCTCGAGGGATGGCGTCTTGGTTTGAAGGCATTGGCGATCTATCGCGACGGGTCGAAAGGCGCGCAGCCGCTGTCGACGACGAAGAAGAGCGATAAAAAGGCGGAAGCGGCCGCCCCGCGCCGCGAGCGGTTGCCCGACACGCGGCAGTCGGTCACGCACAAGTTTAGCGTGGCGGGCCACGAAGGCTACATCACCGTGGGGCTTTATCCCGACGGCCGGCCGGGCGAGCTCTTTATTACCATGGCGAAGGAAGGAAGCACGATCGGCGGCATGATGGACTGTTTTGGCACGGCCGTGTCGATGAGTATGCAATACGGCGTCCCCTTGGCGGTATATGTCGAGAAATTCTCCCACACGCGTTTCGAGCCGATGGGCCAGACCAAAAATCCCGACGTCCGCTTCGCCAAGAGCATCATCGACTACATCTTCCGATGGCTCGGCGTGACGTTTCTGCCCGGCTATCGCGAGATGAACAACGGCACGGCCGCGGCGCGCGAAAAACCGTCGGGAGGCGCGTCGGGCGAGTCGGAAACCGAGCCCGGGCCCACCGCCACGAAGGCCGGTGGGCCGGACGCCGGGCAAGGAGCGGCCATCAAAAAACCCGAGTCGAGCAATGGTCGGGCCGGCGGACAACCGTATCAGGCCGCGGCCGGCGGCGCGACCGCGACGGACGTTGCCGAGCCCGAGGAAATCGGCCGCCGGGAGTTGTTCGCCAGTTTTCAGACGGACGCGCCCATTTGCGATAGTTGCGGCGCGATTACCGTGCGTTCGGGCAATTGTTATCTCTGCCATAACTGCGGCAACAGCATGGGCTGTTCGTGAGGCCATGTCTTGAAAAGGGTATCGCTGTTGGTTTGTTCAGCAGAGGTGAGGGTGCGAGGGCTAGCGGCTTTCACTGGCGCCGCTTCCTTACGGTCGCGGTTCGGTTTTGTTGCAGGGAAAGATGACCGTGGGGCGGCGGCGTGTCGTGGGGCGCAATAGCGAAGTGGCCAAAAAGTCGGCTTGAAAATGGCTGAATCGGCGGTTATCTTCACGCCCATGGTCACGCGAATCAAGAGCCCGACGAACGAGCAGAAAGTGTTGCAAGTGCGTGCGGCGCTTGCCGAGATGCTCGTCGAGATTCTTCGACAAGGTTTTCACGGCACGGCCGGGATTGAGCTTTGCGTGCAGGACGGAACGATCCAACACATTCGACGGCGGATCGAGCGGATCGAGAGATGAGAGTTCAGGAATGCACCGCGATCGTTGGAGCTCACCGTCTCTAAATTCCCAAATTCCCAATCCCTAAATTCCCAACTCGGTATCAGAAGAGCCCGTAGTTCGACGGGTATCCGACGAGCCCACCAATGCCCTTGGCGGCTGGTGGGCTTTTTTCGTGCGCGAGTAAAGAAACCAAAGTCGAGGCGGCCGCGACGTTGGCCTGGAGGAATAACACAATGAGTGAAGCGATTCAGGAATTCGTCGATTCGCGCGGCGTGACGATGCGGGTCGATCGTCGAGAGGGGATTCTTCGCGGCGTGAAGGTGCTTGGGCTGCGTTCGCGCAACGGCCGGACGTATCTGCCCGAGGCGTTGGCCGCCGCCGCGGGGCTCTACGAAGGGGCCAAGGTGAACGTCAACCATCCAAAAACCAGCCCGACGGCGGCCCGCGACTATCAAGACCGGATCGGCAATCTTCGGAATGTCTTGGTTCGCGTCGACGAGGGGTTGTTTGCCGATTTTCATTTCAATCCGAAACACTCCCTGGCCGAGCAGTTGCTTTGGGACGCGGAGCACGCGCCGGAGAACGTGGGTTTTTCCCACAATGTGCTTGCTCGGACGGCGTGCCGTGACGGCCGGACGGTTGTCGAGGCCATTACTAAGGTGCAAAGCGTCGATCTGGTTGCCGATCCGGCAACGACCCAAGGACTTTTTGAGTCGGTCGAGTCGGTTGTCGACGATGGCGGCGACGCGTCGTGCGACACCTTGAGTAATGCGACTTTGAGCAATGCGGTGACCGAGTCTCCGTCCATGCCGGACGATGCGATCCTCGGCGAGTCGAACAACGGTTTGGTTCAGGCGCGCGAGGAACTTGCCCGGGCCGAGTCCGAATTGGAGCGGCTTCGGGCGTCGGAATCTCAAGCTCGGCGGCAGGTTTTGATTTATCGGCTGTTGGACGAGGCGGGACTGTCGGGCGCTGGCGGCGTTCGGGCGGGACATGGCGCGATTGTGACGGAACGATTTTTGGAAATGCTCGCCCAGGCGCCGGACGAAAAGGCCGTGCGAGAGTTGATCGGCGATCGGGCCGCGTTGGTCGAGAGCCTATTGCGCGGCGTTGGCAAACCTGGCGGTGAACCTCGGTCGCGAGACCAGAGCAGGTTAGCCGAGACGCGGCTGGGCGATGCGAGGTCGTTTGTTCGCGCGATTACGTGAGGTGGAGGAGAGGAGTTTCGCGCGGGTTTGCGCGCGGGCTTCCGCCCGCGGCTAGGATGGGTTTGGCTAGGATGGGTTTGGCTAGGATGGGTTTGGCTAGGATGGGTTCGGGGGTGGTGCATGATGCTTTATGGCAATGTGGTTTGTTTTGCATGGATGTTGGATTTCTGATTTCAAATCTCAAATCACAGATCATGGATTTCAGATATTATTGATTTTTGCTTGGATAATGACCCGTTCTGCCAACGTATCTGGCCCATTTACCGGCCTCCCGTTGGT
>JAFGAY010000123.1 GCA_016933425.1 Pirellulales bacterium | reverse complement strand
TTCCACGGCGAGGAAAACGTTGCCCTAACTTTTTCACTCGATCTGGGAGCGCAGATTATTTCCGTGGTGCCGCAGCCGACCTATCGCGACGCCGGCGGCAACCTGCAGCAGAGCCGCAACACGATCGAGGTCTATTTTAACGACGACGAGCTTAAGCCTTCGTCGGTTGAAAACACGAGTTTCTATCAGCTTTTCGCGACGCAGCAAACGGCGGACCCGAACGACGATCCGGTTGTTACGCCCGACTCGGTCGTTTACGATCCGGTGGCCAACAAGGCGGTGCTCACGTTTGCCGACGATCTAGCCAATCTGGGACTTGGCGCCGGCGCGTTCCGGCTGCGCATCGGCAACGAATATCAGCCGATTCTAACGGAACCCTTTTCCGCGGGCGTCATCGGCGACACGCTTGCCGGGGCGGCCGACGTTGGGACCTTGGGCAGCGCGACCTTGGGGGCGAGCCTCATCATTTCGTCGGCGATCGAGCCGCTTCCCTACGACTTGCAGTGGCCCGGCTCGATCGAGGAACCCGGCCATCGGGAAACGCTGCCCGACACGCTTCTTAACGAAACGCATTACGCCGAAAACTATCTGGCGGCCGACGATCGTTACGGGACGACGACCGTGTATTACGGTTTCCCGAGTCTTTACGCCGGTTTGCCGAACCTTATCACACCCGAGCAGAAGGACCGCGCCCGCGAAATCTTCGAGCTATACAGCACCTATTTCGGCGTCCAGTTCATCGAGGATTTGAGCGGTTCGCGCGGATTGGCCATAGTGACCGGCGACATGCGGGTGCTCAATCCGGCGGTCGACACGGGCGTGGGCGGGACGCTTTGCCTGGCTCAAGACGGATTGGTTGTCCTCGACAATGCCGAGCCTTGGGAAGACAGCTACGGAGGAACGTGGTTCCAGACGGCCATGCAGGGAATCGGTCTATTGCTGGGATTGGGTTACACGACCGACCTTCCGCCGGTCAACACGATGAACGCGAACGCCGATCCCTTCGATCCCGACCTGGTTGAGGGCGATCCCGACTACTACGCCGTTACGGCCGAGGACGTATTTCCTGGAAACAACGACATCATTCACGGCCAGTTCGTCTACCGGCCCGACGGCACCGACGTCGACATTTACAAGTTCACCTTGGACGAGCCGGGCACGTTCAGCGCCGAAGTCACGGCCGAACGGCTCGCCGAGGTCAGTTTGCTCGACAGTGTTCTGACGATCTACGACGCCGACGGCAACGTGATCGCCCGAAACGACGATTACTACAGCGAGGACTCGTTCATCGAGCTCGCCCTTCCGGCCGGCGACTATTTCGCGGCCATTTCGAGCACCGGCAACGTCGAGTACGACGCCGAGGTGGCGGCGAGCGGACTTGGGGGACGCACCCAGGGCGACTACGAGCTGCGACTGACCTATCGGCCCGACCGTCAAGAAACGGGCGCCGGCACCCAGCACATGGTCGACATTGACGGAACCCAGCTCGACGGCGACGCCGACGGCGTGCCCGGCGGCGTCTACAGTTTCTGGTTTAACGTTCAGTCTGAGGCCAACACGATCTACGTCGACAAGACGGCCGCGGGACCCGGCACGCGCGGCAGCATCGCCGATCCATATAACAACATCAAGGCGGCTCTTCAAGCCGCCCAGCCCGGCGACATTGTCCGCATTGTCGGCAATCGCGACCACGCCTTCGACGCCCAAATAGCGTATGACGTGTCGGTTGATCCGACGGCGGTGGCGGTTGGCGATTTCGACGGAAACGGCACGATGGACATTGTCGCGACGAACAAAGCCGACGACTCGATATCGATCTTGTTTGGACTGGGCGACGGCACCTATCGGCCCGACGTCGTCACCGGCACCGGCGACCAGCCGGGCGCGGTGGGCGTGGGCGATCTGGACAACGACGGCGACCTCGACATTCTCGTCGCGAACCAGGCCGACAACACGATCATGCTTTTGGTCAACAACGGGACGGGCACGTTCAGCCCGGGGCAAACCTGGTTTACCGGCATTAGTCCCAGCGCCGTGGCGTTGGGCGACGTCAACCACGACGGAACGCTCGACATCTTCGTCGCCAATCGCGGCGCCAACCAGGTCGGCGTGTTGCTGAGCAAGGAGGATGGCACCCATGCGGATCAGGTCGCTTACAACGTTGGCCAGCTTCCCAACGCCCTCGACCTGGGCGACGTCGACAACGACGGCAATCTTGACATTGTGGTGGCCAACCAAGGCGGCAACAGCGTCTCGATCTTGATCAACCAGGGCAACGGCACCTTTGTCGAAGCCGCCCAGCGGCCCGCCGTCGGGGCGAGTCCCAGCGACGTGGCCATTGCCGATCTCGACGGCGACGGAAATCGCGACCTGGTCGTGAGCAACTCGGGCGACAGCAGCATGTCCGTGCTGCTGGGGCTTGGCGACGGGCGTTTCCATGCCCAAGTGACCTACGCCGCCGGCTCGACTCCGTCGAGCGTCGCCGTGGCCGACATTGACGGCGACGGTTCGCCCGACGCCGTGGTGACGAACAAAGGCAGCGACAGCGTTTCGGTATTCTTCAACAACGATGACGAGACGGGAACCTTCGCGGCGGCGAAAACCTACGCGGTCGGCGATCAGCCGGTGGGATTGAGTCTGGCCGACATGGACGGCGACTCACGGCCCGACATTGTGACGGCGAACTATGGAAGCATGGCCGGCGACGGCGACGCGGTTTCGGTGCTCTTGTCGCGGCGAGACCAGTCTTACTTGATTGGCATCGACAAGTACGGCAACGTGCTCCCGGATGGCTCGAAGATGGAAATTCCCCAGGGCGTCACGGTGATGATCGACGCCGGGGCCGTTTTCAAGCTGGCCAACGCGAATATCGACGTCGGCAGTTCGTCTTTGCAGCTCGATCGCAGTCTCGGCGCGCTTCAGGTTCTCGGCACGCCGGAGATGAACGTCTACTTCACGTCGTACAACGACAAGTCGCTCGGCTCCTGGCAGACCGACCAGTCGGCGGCCGATCTGAAGCCCTCGGGCGCCCAATGGGGCGGTTTGGTCTTCCGCAACGAACAGGATTACGACGAGCAGCGAACGGTCCTCGAAAACGAAGGCATTTTCCTCAACTACGTCAATCACGCCGAAATCCGCTACGGCGGCGGTTCCGTTTCGGTCAACGGGGTCAAGAGCGTCTATAACAGCATTCACATGGTCGAGGCCCGGCCCACCATCGCGTTCAATACCGTTTTGTACGCCGCCGGCGCCGCCATGTCGGCCGATCCGAACAGTTTCGCCGATTCGCGGTTCCAGGGCGACGACTACACGGCCAACTACGACCGCGTCGGCCCGGACATTCACGGCAACACGCTGCTGGGCAACACGCAAAACGGGATTTTTGTCCGCATCGCCACGGAGGCGGGCCGCGTGCTCACCAAACTCGACGTCTGCGCCCGGTTCGACGACACGGACATCGTTCACGTCATCGCCGAAAACCTGATCATCCGCGGCACGCCCGGCGGACCCACCGAAAACAGCGACGGCGATCTCACGGCGCGATTGGACGCCCGATTGGCGATTGATCCGGGCATCATTGTCAAGCTCGACGGCAGCCGGATTGAAACCGAAATGAGCGCCCAGTTCCTCGCCGAGGGGACGGC
>JAFGAY010000122.1 GCA_016933425.1 Pirellulales bacterium | reverse complement strand
GTCGTCGTCGGTGGCCAGCCCCTTGGTTTTCAAGAGGCCGACGCCTTCGGCCATGAGTCGTTTGAGTTCGTCGGCGTCGAACAGGTAACGCCCGCCGCGCCCGACTCCGGCCGGAATGTAACGAAATAGAGCGCCGGCCAGCTCGTCCACCCTGGGTTGCACGGCTTTTCGAGTTAGATTGGAACGCACGAGCCGCACGCCGCAGTTGATGTCGTAGCCCACCCCGCCGGGCGAAACAACGCCGCCTTCGTCGGGATCGGTCGCCGCCACCCCGCCGATCGGAAAACCATAGCCCCAGTGGATGTCGGGCATGGCCAGGCTGGCCATTTGAATGCCGGGCAAAACGGCCACGTTGGCCACTTGTTCGGGCGCTTGATCGTTCCGTGCCTGTTCGATGAGCGTTTTGTCGGCAAAAATCCGCCCCTCGACACGCATGCCCGCGCGATAACGGACGGGAATCCGCCAGCAGTACTCGTCGATCCGCTCCAACGGGCCCGAGTAGCCTTGGGTGCTCACGGTAGTTTCCTCCTTATTCTTCCGTGGGTTCGTCCGGCGCGCCAATCATACGTCGCGAGTCAACGCTTGGCCATGGGCCGACGTCGACCAATCTGCCTATCGTATTGATGACACAAAGGGTACAATTAGGCTCGCTTTAGGCGGAAGAAATAGTGCATCCGGGCGGGGTGGCGCTGACGGAAGAGGCTGAATGAAGTGTGCCACCCAGCCGTCCAGGCAAGCAGCACCCCTCTTTCCGGCCCATCTGGTTCCCAGTACAATCTCCGGCATATTTGTCAGTCGGGCTTTTCGCGGAAAACAGTACTGTGTCTGAGTTCATTGCAGGCGGAGCCGCCGCCTACGAAAAGGGTCTTCGCCAAGAATACGAATCGGCAAGAGCACGCCTCGAAGCCTGCCTGAAAAAGGGCCCCGATCCGCCCCAACGGCAAGCAATGGAAAAAGAACTACTGGACTTGAAGGAAGACTTCAAGAACCGGTTGCGACAGATGCGACATTCGCTGTTCGGCACGGGCTGAAGTCATATTGGGCGGTTAAGCTATGCTCAGGGCGCATCCAAAGAGTATTTTCTCCTGGAACTTCTCGATCACCAAGGGCAGCGTCCTGGTAGCCAATCTGACAATGAACTGGATGGGTGAGCGAGGAAGTCTCGATGTCCACGGTGCGAGATACGATCTCTACCGCCAGGGGTGGCTTCACGGGGCGTTCGTCATTGCGACCGACCGGCTCGTCGTTGCCCAGGCCGGCAAGTCGAGTCCATTCGTCCGTCGCTTCGATGTGGCCTACGGTCATCACCGACTATGCTTGACAGCTCGCTCGCCCTTTACCAGGGCGTTCGGCGTCTACGACGAAAGTGGTGAGATCGGCAGCATCTATCCCGACCACTTCTTGACTCGAAGGGCGACGATCGCCCTGCCAGAGAGTATCGCACTTCCGGTTCAAGCATTCTTGTTCTGGCTGGCCGTGCTGATGTGGCGACGGGCTGCGAATAGTAGCTCGAACTCCTGATAACCGAGGGCCCGTTGCAGGCCCGAGACGAACCATGAACCGGATCACTCCCTATCCACTTTGGATCGGTCATGCTGGAGATGGCCGTGCTTTCCAGAATCTCTTCGACGAGGGCATCAAAGTCATCGTTCAGTTGGCACTGGAAGAGCCACCACTGAACCTGCCCCGTGAACTGGTCTATCTGCGGTTTCCACTGCTCGACGGTGGCGGCAACAGCCCGAATATGCTTGGGCTAGCGGTTTGCAACGTGGCCGAGTTGATCAGGCAAGCGACACCAGCATTGGTGTGTTGTGGAGCGGGGATGAGCCGTTCCCCAGCGATTGCCGCTGCCGCTTTGTCCGTTGTCGAATCGGTCACTATTGAAAAGTGTCTGCAACGAGTGATCCAGATGCACCCCGCCGACGTGTCTGCTGCGTTCTGGAGGCAGCTTTGCGAGGCAACAAGGGCGGCGGGGTGGCAGTGACGGAAGGGCCAGAAAACGGGTCGGCCAGAAAACGGGCCAGAAAACGGGTCAAAACTATTTTGCCCTATCGGCAACCGCCGGAACCGGCCAACGGCCACACGCCCACCCATGACGCCTGGAACCGGCTCATGAAGCTCGCGTCGGGCGAAACGACTTTGGCCGAATATGAATATGGCGGAATAGGACGGGCCGAATCAGCGGATCGTCAAAAACAATGGGCCCGCCGTCGCCCAACCCGCCTCTCGCATAGATGACACAAAGGGTGCAATCATTGCCCCCTGCATGACTGCAATCTCCATCTCCCGTGTTCTCAACCTCAGTCGCTGTCCTGATTTCGGGTTGACGAAATTATGGACCCTGACGGGCAAATGTACCGTTGGGTTCATGCGCCGGGCTCCTTTGTTCAAGGAGCCCGGCGTGAACCTTCCGCGTTCCGTTTCCGTTACCGTTTCCGGCGGATGATTAACGAGACCATTCCCAGCATCAGAAGACTGATGGCGCCTGGTTCCGGAACCGGCGATTCTTCGGATCCAGCGTGATTACCCCAGTTGGCGGCCAGGATCGCGGCGTCGATGGCATTGACAAAGTTGTCGTCGTTGAAGTCACCGTCGCCGAAGCCGCCAGTGACAGCGATCCCCCAGTTGTCGGCAAGCACCGCGGCATCCGTTTCATTAACGATATCGTCGCCGTTGGTGTCGCCGGGGACCGTCGGACCACCACCGAGTTCGAGCAACACCCAACCAGTTCCTGCGAAATAGGTGTCGTTCTGGTAGTCGGCGCCACTGGCAACGGTTCCGTAGGTGCCCTCCGCGGTCATCTCGGTTCCACCGAGCCACAGTCCGCCGATGGTATCGGACGTGCCTGCGGCGAAGTTTAATTCCAAAACCGCGCCGACGGCGAGAATAAGGCTGGCCTCGTCGGCGAGAACACTATTGTTGTTGGTGGTCAGTGTGCCAGCCGTAACGGTGGTATCGCCAGTATAGGAGCACGCGGCGTCGATCGTCAGGTTGCCAATTCCCTGCTTGGTCAGACCGCCGCCTATGTCGCCCGCGTCTTCGGTGAGTGCACTGGTAATAGTGACGTTAAAGCCGTTCGTATCGATCACCGCGCCGCCCGACTGCACGTTGGCCACGAGGTAGGAAGTTGTTCCGGTATCGCCGACGAAGTTGGTGTCATCGGCGGCGGCCCTCAAGGTCCCGCCGTTGAAATTCACTATCGAACTGACCGGCGCGGAGGTCGTATCATCGCTTCGAATGAACGCCGCCTTGAAAACACCCCCGTTGAGATTCAACGTACCAGTGCCCGCATCGTATCCCAAGTAAACACCCTGGGCGTTGAGCATTGAGCCGCCGTTTTGCGTCCAGCTTCCGACACTGCCCTCACCTCCGATGTTTACGGTTCCGGTTGAACTGGTGTTGTCGAAGGTGCCCCCACTCTCGATGGTCACCGCTCCGCTGCCAACAACGATTAAATCATGGATTCCGTGTCCGACATAGATATTTCCGGCAGACCCATGGGTTACCACGCCACGATCGCCAACAGTCAGATCTCCGTAGCCACCTAGGAATCCAATGCAGAAGGAATCGTAGACAATCAACTTGGCAGTGTCGGTAGGTGTGGCGCTGTCGCTTGAAACCAAAACCGTCGCGTCGGAACCCTTGTACAGTCCCATGTACATGGTAGCGGTTTGCAAGGTCGCGTTGCCCGCGACGGTTATATCAATGTCGGTCCGTGGGTAACCCGGAGTTCCGTTGTAGCCCACGTAAAAATTCCCATTATTCGTGTATGTGGCGTTATCGTCGAGCGTGATCGAGCTACTTTCGACGATGTCATAGGCAACATAGGTATTAGTCGCCGTGAATGAGGAATACCCACTCATGTCCAACGTGGCATTTGCCGAACTGAATATGCCGATAAACACAGTTGCAGAAGTAGAATCAATACTCGCGTTGCCGCTCATTTCGAGGGTTCCGGTCCCTCCCACAGAGCCAAGCTGGAATTGCCCGGAATCGATAGTTAGGCTCGATTCGCCGGACATACTTAATTTTCCCACGGAGGTCGGCGAGTCGAAGCCGATTTGCAAGTCGCCGTGCAACTCAATTATGGCAGGATCAAGGACCGTACCACTGACCGTCATCTCCCCAGTGGCACCCGCGTAACCGATCACGGACTTTCCCACACCCGTCTGGATAAGCGAGCCGTCTTGAATTTCGTAGGTGGAAGTGCCTGGTGCGCTGCCGTGGCCAACATACAAGTGATTCCCAAAATTTACCGTGCCACCCACCTGGAGCAAAGATCCCGCACCGGGTTCATAGGGGCTATAGGGCTCGATACTGGTGTCGATTCCCGCTCCATCGCCCACCCAAATCTCGGCGGGGGATCCGGCGAAAACATGGGTGGCGTCGACATTCACCGTGCCGGCCGTCTTGATGATGGCCATATCGCCATCGCCAGGAACCGCGCTGGGATTCCCGGAAGGATACGTACATGTCCAGTTGGCGGTCACGTCTACCCAATCGGCCGTCGTCTGATTCCAGTACAACCATTGCGTTGTTTGGGCTTGCGCTGTGGAAGCCAGCGCGAGGCCCGCCACGAGTAAGGCAGCAGCGATTTTGAAGTAATGGCCCATAAATTCATCCTCATGTCATGGTAGTGGAATGTGAAGAAACGCGAAAAACAACGCCTCGCCTCTACCGTAATCGGTGGATACACCGGCCGGCGACGGTGTCGCCGGCCGGTGTTCGTCTAGCCCGGCGCCGGTTAGCACCTCCCGCGCGTTACGAGGTGTGCTTGGTTTGCCGCCATTTCCGCCGCCAGGCCAGTCCCAACAGTGCGGTAATAAGGAACACCGCCATGCCCGGTTCAGGCACGAGCGCAATCTGCTTGCCGTTGTAGCTGTAATCGACGCTCCAGCCGACCGGCAGCCCCAGCTCGATTGCCGGTTCGCCCACGAGCGTGCCGTACGACGCAATCACGTATGGACCCGTGTAGCCGGACGAACCCAGGTCGGTGAAGCTGAGGGTTCCGCCGGCGACATTGAGAATGCCGTCGACGTCGAGCCGATCGGTGGTGCCGAAGTCGCTGTTGTATTCGACGTCGAGTGTACCGCAGAGGGTGACGTTGCCGCTGACAGCGAGCGTGCCAATGCTGCCGCCCGGCGCGATCGACCCGCCGGTGGCCACGTCGAGTTTGCCGCCGATAGAGCCGTTGCCCATGAGCGCGGCGCCGGCGTTGACGCAGACGTCGCCGGCGAGCGACCCGTCGAGGTCGAGCGCACCGCCGACCACGGTGGTGTCGCCGGTATAGGTGTTGACACCGCCGAGGGCGAGCGTGCCGATGCCGAGCTTTGTCAGGCCGCCGCCGGGCGAGCCGGCGTCCTCGACCATCGCGGCGTCGATAGTCACGTTGAAGCCGTAGGTATCGATCACCGCGCCGCCGGCTTGGACGTTGGCCACGAGGACGGGCGTCGCGCCGTCGTC
>JAFGAY010000016.1 GCA_016933425.1 Pirellulales bacterium | reverse complement strand
GGCGGCTGGGCGGCGGCCCAAAAGAAACACTTCAACGACGGCGGCATTTTCGACCAGATCTATCAACCGTAATGCCGAAAAGGCCGGATCCATACATCTGAACTGTTTCCACGGCCACACCATCCCCGCCGGCCTTGTGCCGGTGGAAAACCGTTTGACCACTACCGCCAGACGAGAAATATAGTCCCAGAAGCGTCAAAGGAAAGTCCATCGTGTCCATTTCGCTCCGTCAACGCAGCGTGTTGCCCGGCTTCGGGTTGACGATGGGCCTGACGTTGACCTACTTGAGCCTCATCGTGCTCATCCCCCTGGCCGCCCTCTTCCTCAAGTCGTCGACGATGACGGCCGGCGGTTTTTGGGACACCGTGACCGAGCCTCGGGTCTTGGCCTCCTACCGGCTCAGTTTCACGGCGGCGGCCGTGGCCGCCTCGATCAACGCGGTTTTCGGATTCATCGTGGCGTGGACACTGGTCCGTTACCCTTTTCCAGGCAAAAAACTGGTCGATGCGATGGTCGATCTTCCGTTTGCCATGCCGACGGCCGTCTCGGGCATCGCCCTGACGGCCATCTACGCGCCGACCGGTTGGATTGGCCGCTGGCTGACCCCCCTGGGAATCGAGGCGGCTTATACGCCCATCGGCGTGACCATCGCGCTAACGTTGATCGGCCTGCCGTTTGTCGTGCGAACGCTGCAACCGACCCTGGCCGATCTTGATCCTGAGATTGAAGAAGCGGCCGCTAGCCTCGGTGCCAACCGGTTTCAGTCTTTTTTTCGCGTCATTCTGCCCACCGTGTTTCCGACGCTGTTGACCGGATTCGCGCTGGCTTTCGCGCGGGGGCTGGGCGAATACGGTTCGGTCGTGTTCATCTCGGGCAACATGCCGATGAAAACCGAAATCGCCCCCCTGCTGATCGTAACCAAACTTGAACAATACGACGTCGCCGGCGCCACGGCCATTGCCGTGGTGATGCTGATGGCGTCGTTCGTCCTCCTGCTGGCCATTAACGGCCTACAATGGTGGAGCGCCCGACACGCAACCACCTGAAAACCGAAGGTAACCCATGAGCACCACGCCCATCACGCTCCACGGCCCGGCGGTCTCCTCGCGGCGATGCGATTCGCTGACGACCGAGCCCTGGTGGGTGCGCGGGCTGCTGATCGGCACGACGCTCGTTTTCCTGGGCGTCTTTCTGTTTTTGCCGCTGGCGGCCGTGTTTGCGCAAGCGCTCAGCAAGGGCATGGAGGCTTATTTCCATGCCTTGGTCGATTCCGACGCACTGGCCGCCATTCGCCTGACGCTGCTGGTCGCGGCAATCGCCGTGCCGGCCAGCGCCCTGGTCGGACTGGCCGCGGCCTGGGCGATCGGCAAGTTTCAATTCGTCGGCAGGAGCCTGTTGATCACGCTGATCGATTTGCCGTTCACCGTCTCGCCGGTCATCGCCGGTTTGATCTTTGTCCTGCTGTTCGGTCGGCAAGGCTGGCTCGGCCCCTGGCTCGACACCCATGGAATCCCGATCATTTTCGCCGTGCCGGGAATCATTCTCGTAACCCTGTTCGTGACCTTTCCCTTTGTCGCCCGCGAGGTCATTCCCCTCATGCAAGCCCAAGGGACCGAGGAAGAAGAGGCGGCCCGGGTGTTGGGCGCCAGCGGCTGGCAAATCTTCCGGCGCGTAACCTTCCCCAACGTCAAATGGGCCCTGCTCTACGGCGTCATCCTGTGCAATGCCCGGGCCATGGGCGAATTCGGGGCCGTGTCGGTCGTGTCGGGCCACATTCGCGGGTGCACCAACACCATGCCCCTGCACGTCGAGATACTTTACAACGATTATGAGTTTGCCGCGGCTTTCGCCGTCGCGTCGCTCTTGGCCATGCTGGCCGTGGTTACGCTGATGGCCAAGTCGCTCGTTGAGTGGCGAGTCACCCGCGCGCGAGAAGCCGCAATTGCGGACCAGCAACTGGGAGCCCCCACCCCCTTATCCCTAATCCCCAATCCCTAATCCCCAATCCCTACAAAAAAGGCCTCCGCCGTGAGCATTGCCATTGAACATATCAGTAAAACCTTCGGCAATTTCCGGGCCTTGCGCGACGTCAGTCTGACCGTGGCCACTGGCGAATTGGTCGCGCTTTTGGGGCCCTCGGGCTCAGGCAAAACGACTCTCTTGCGGATTGTCGCCGGACTCGAACAGCCCGACGACGGCAGCGGGACCATTCGCTTTCACGACGAGGACGTGGTCGCCCAGGACGTCGGCGACCGGCGCGTCGGTTTTGTCTTTCAACACTACGCCCTGTTCCGCCACATGACCGTGTTCGAGAACGTGGCGTTTGGTCTCCGGGTGCGTCCCCGCGCCGTGCGTCCATCGAAAATCCGCATCGCCGCGAAGGTCCGCAAGCTGCTCCGGCTGGTCCAGCTCGATTTTCTGGCCGACCGTTATCCGAACCAGCTCTCCGGCGGCCAGCGTCAGCGCGTGGCTCTGGCCCGGGCGCTGGCCATGGAACCCAAGGTGTTGCTGTTGGACGAGCCGTTCGGCGCGCTCGACGCCAAGGTCCGCCGCGAGCTTCGCGGGTGGCTGCGGCGGCTGCACGACGAAATCCAAGTGACGAGCGTTTTCGTGACCCACGATCAGGAAGAAGCGTTGGAGCTGGCCGACCGCGTCGTCGTGATGAACGAAGGCCAGGTCGAGCAGGTGGGCACGCCCGACGAGGTTTTCCATCGGCCGCGGACGCGGTTCGTCGTCGATTTTCTGGGCGAGGTGAACCGGTTCCACGGCCGGCTCGAGGACGGCAAAATCCATTTCGCCACGATGGCGCTTGACCGGCCCGACCAACTCGGCGCGGCGGCCGGCCCGGCCGAAATCTTCGTGCGTCCACACGACGTCGAACTCGACGTCCAGCGCAACGGCCATCCCTGTTTTCCCGCCCGAATCGCCCACATCCATTCGGCCGGCCCCGTCGTCCGCGTACAACTCGTCGCATCCTCGGGCGAGATATTCAACGCCGAAATGTCCCACGAACGATACCGCTCGCTCGGCATCGGCGAGGGCAGCCAGGTCTTTGTGACTCCCGGCGAGGTGAAGGTGTTCGTGTGAGGACGGCGCCGAGCCCCAATTCCGCTGGAATAGTCGCAAGCCACGGTTATTTGCCACCTTATTGACGTTCAGAAACGTGAATCATCAATAGGGCTTAAAGAACCGTGGATTCAGCCGTTTTTTCCACTTTTATTCCGCGGACATCGGGATCCTTCTTCTTCGTGGTTTCCATGCGGAATCCGCGCAACTACTTTGGCGCGAAGTGGTTGGAGTCCATAATTGCATTTGACACCCACGGCCCCACGATGATGGACAATTTTCCGGTTGCGACTATACTTCAACTAGGGGCGTTCCGGGAGAGGTCGGAAGCAAAACGTGCTGGTTGCCTTCTCCCTGATTCACGGCGAATCGGAGGCTTCCGAGTCGATGGGCGCGCAACCGGATTCCGATCTGAAAACACTCATCCCTGAGGTAGACTACCGGGCCAGGCCGTCCCAGACCCTCCAAAGCATCCTTGCCGCGCATGGGCTGCATTACGAACGGCTGACCGACATTCCGCCCAAGGTGGCTCGCGAAATTCAACGCCGGGCCGTGTTTGCCGATTTTCGGTCGATCGAATTGCCTGCCGAGACCATACGCGGATCGCTCCGACAACCCATCCTCAGGAACCTGCTCGTCACGCGGATCGGATATTGCAGCCGGGCGTCCGGCCATTTCATTCCGCGTCCCGAGGGAAGCCTCGACCACGTTTTGCATTACTGCGTCGAAGGCAAGGGATGGTGTGAGATCGAGGGTCGGCGGTGGATCGTCCCCCCGCAAACGGTGCTATTAATCCCGGCCGGCGTGCCGCACTGTTACGGGGCGGTCGACAAGGATCCCTGGTCGATCCACTGGATTCACTTCACGGGCCGCTCGGCGGGCGATTACCTCCAACTGATCGGCGCGTCGAGCGAAATGCCCATCTTCCATCTGCCGTGCACCGACGAGATTCTCTCCGCGTTCGAGGCTGTTTATCAACTGATGAACGGCGTTCATGCCTATTTCCAATTGGTCGCGGCAAGCGGCGCCTTGGCGCGGCTTCTCACCATGGCCAACCTCGCTCGCCATTCGGTGAATCCACGATCGCACACGGCCGAAAAGAATCTCAAGAATACCGAGACTTTCATGCGGGAAAACGTCGGCGGCCGGTACACGCTGCAGCACTTCGCCCAGATTGCCCACATGTCGCCCCACCATTACTGCTCGTTGTTCAAAACGCGCTATGGATTTTCACCCATCGAGTACTTCAACCGGTTGAAAATCAACAAGGCCCGGGATTTGCTTGCCCGCACCGTCTTGCAGGTTCGCCAGATTTCGCGGCAGCTCGGTTTCGACGATCCCTACTACTTTTCGCGGTTGTTTCGCAAGGTCGTCGGCGTTTCGCCGAGCGATTATCGAAAACTGCGAGGAGGCCGCCAAAACGCCTCGTCTCCGGGGGATGCGCCGGACGATGCTTGAGATTTCACGGCATTTCAGCCGAAACGACCATCACTCGGCCCCGGCGGTCGAAAGATAATTCTCGAGTTCGCCAAGCCAGACCCGAATGTCGTTGTCATATTCGCTCGCCAGGTCTCCCTTGACCAGTTGGCGGTGGAAGCTGGCCGCTCCCTGATCGTCGACCAAATCGGCTTCCTCGGCCGAAACAAACCGGCGAATCGGGTCCGGTGCTATCAGCTTCTGGCAAAATGTCATCAGCAATTCGTTGCGAACCACGTCCTCGGGCAGGATCTTGGGCAAACGCTGAGCCAGCAAGCGTTTGGCTTCGAGCAAGTCCTGGAAATTGCCGAGACCCGCGAACGGCGGCGTGCCCGATAGCATCTGCACCAGCACGTAGCCTAAGCTGGCTAGGTCGCTTCGCGGCGTCGATTCGTTTCGTTCGAGAACCTCGGGCGCGGCATAGGCGGGCGTGCAGGTCCGCATCGGCGGCAGATTGTCCATCTCGAACGCCGACCCTATGTCGACGATCTTCGCGTTGCCCGTCCGCTTGATCATGATGTTCGACGGTTTGACGTCGCCATGAACGATCTTCTCCCGGTGCAACGCCGACAACGCGGCCAAGCAGTCGCGGATAATTGCGATGGCGATGCCCGGCTTGAGCCGCGGATGGGTTGGCCCGGCCGTGACGATGACCTCGTTGATTTTTTGCCATCGCTTTTCGCTGACGCGACGGTGAAGGTGCTCGAGCATTCGGTTGTCGAGCAATTGGTTCAAGTCGAAACCGTCGATCCATTCCATTTCCATGAATCGAATCCGGTGACGATCGACCCAATTGTGAACGTCCAGCAGATTGTCCTGCTGGATCTGGGCGACGTGGGCGGCGACGTGCGCGATCCGGCCCATCGCCTCGTCGTAGGCGTGCTCGCTGTCGTAGGGTTCGGGCGCGAAAACCTTTAGCGCGACTGGCAGCGTGAAATTGTCGGTGCTGCGCCGCTCGGACAAATAGACAATGCCCTGCCCCCCCGAGCCGAGCCGGCGAATGAGGCTGTGGTGCTCAGTCCAACTGAGACGTTTGTCGTCGACAATCCGTTGATAGGCGTCGAGCAACTCCTGGGGGCATTTGCCGGCCGGATGACCGCCCCAAGTTCGGGTGGCGCTTCGTTGGTGATACATCGTGGTCGACATGGAGCTTGCCTCAGCGGATGGAGGAATGCGAGACAGCCGAAATGGAACAAGTATCTTAGAAGCCGCAAAATGGTTCGTCCAGAGCGAAATTGGTTCCATCGTGGGGGAATTGCACCGGGCATGTTGAGACTTATTTGAAATCTCCCACTTCATCACAATAAGGCTCAGGACGAGTCGACGGGCTTTTTGTGCTCCCCAAGGCCCTGTGATATCACCCTACAGAGGGGTTCCAAATTCATTTGAATTAGACGTAGAGTTTTTTGGCGTCTGATTGATAGACGTATGCCGTCAGTGTACGCGTTCCAGCACGAGCAAGAGTCATGGGCCTGTCCCAGGAAGAAGTAATTCACGGCCTGTTTTCGGACAGGGCGAAGCTAATTGCCTATATCCGCGCGATCGTTCTCAGCCAGCATACGGCCGAGGACATCCACCAGGAGGTGGTGTTAGAGGCCCTTCGGAAGGCGGGCGACATCGCTGATCCCGATCATCTACTTGCTTGGGCCCGGCAGGTGGCCAAAATGCGGGCGTTCAACCATCTGAAACGCCAAAAACTCCATCCACGCACGATCGACCCGGAATTACTCGAGTTGCTTGAACCCGCATGGGAGGCAGAGTCGAAATCGTCGAGTCCAGCGGTCGTGGAGGCGTTGGCCAGGTGCGTCGAGAGTCTGACGCCGCGGTCTCGCAAATTGGTTGACTTGCGTTTTGGCGATCGGTTGAGTGGTTCCCAGATGTCGGCGAAGTTGGGCATCAAGCTTCCGAGCGTCTATATGGCGCTTAGTCGGATTTATCGAATGCTCGACGACTGCGTGCGGCGGAAAATGGCCGAGACGGCCTGAACGGGGCAGTCCAGCTCCGCATGGAATGGATAAGAAACAAAAAAATTGGCACGACAATGAACGACGGTAGCGAAACCCGAATGACCGATGCGGACGTCGTCGCGCTAGTCGAACGCTATCTCGACGGCGATCTGACGGCCGAACAGCAATCGACGCTGTTCGATCGGCTGCGCCTCGACGAACGCGCCCGCACGCTCTTTGTCCACACGATCACGCGGGCGGCCTATCTTAGCGAATTACTCGCGCAGCAGCGATCGGCCAACGTCGAACCGGTTTCACGCAGTGATTCGCCGCGGTCCGGCGAGACCCGGGGCTGCCCGGTGGTGGACTTGTCGTCGCCAAATCCGGTCGATCTTCCCGCTCCCGATAGTCCCTCGGGCACGTCGTTTGGCTGGGTGGAAATGCGCGGCTGGCTTACCGGCTGGGGAGGGTTGGTTTTGATTGTCGTCGCGGTCACGGCGGCGTGCGGCCTGTTCTGGATGGGGCGTGACAGAGGCGCGGAATTGGCGAATCGCCCAGCACCTTCCGGGGCAGCCCCGAACGCGTCGAGCCGCGGCGCGATTCAAGAGGTGTTCGATCCGCGATCGATTTACCTTGCGGCTGGCAGCGTGCGGCTCACGCTGCCGAAAGTGGGCTACATGCTGGTCGACGGTCCGGCCGACGTCGACTTGGTCACTCCCTTGAGGGCGAGATTGAATCGCGGGCGCATCAGGGTTCGCGTCACGGAAAAGTCGGGCCGCGGTTTCGTCGTCGAAACGCCCGACGGCGAGATTGTGGACCTGAGCACCGAGTTCGGCATCGACGTGAAGGAGGGCAAGAATTCGGGAATCGTCGTATTCGACGGCGCGGTGGACCTGCATTTGGGTAAATCGGCAGCCAACGAAATGGGTCGCATCGAGCGATTAATCGGCGGCGAGGGAGTCACTTTCGACAAGGCCGGCAAGGTGGACCGCGTCGTGTCGATCGTCACCGGCAACGTCGCGACATATTTGCCCGACGACGAAGCGACTCCTCGCCCGCGAGACACCGTCATCACGAAGGTCACCGACAACCTGCGGAACGAGGACACCAAAAAGTTTTACGAAATCGTTCCCGGCGGATTGGGCGAGGACGTACTCGCCTACGCCGATCGTCCCATGCACGAATGGAACGGATTGACCAGGGATGGCATACCGAAATTCCTGATCGGCGCCGACTACGTCAAGACCTTTAGCGACGACGACTTGCGGTCCGACGTAACCATCAACGTCTGGCTGAGCCGACCGGCAAAACTCTATGTGTTTTTCGACAAAAACTTGAAGCCGCCCCAATGGCTCGAGTCGGGTTTTCGGATGACGGACCAGGTCATGGGAATTGACCTCGGCCCCTGGCCGGAGATCGGCAGGACCGTCCGTCGCGGCGTGGGGCCGGGCGAGTGCATCGACCACTCGTTCCGAATTTGGGAACGGGTTGTCAAGGAACCCGGCATCGTCACCCTGGGCGGAAATGGAACCTACAACGCGGTGCGGCGCTGTCCGGAAAGGTCTCCTTATATGTACGGCATTGCCGCCGTTCCGTTGTATTTGGAGAAGACTCGATCAAAAACAACGCGAAAAGAAAAAACGTTGCTCAAAGAACAACCAATTACGTCATACTAATTCCAACTTTCCGACGAATGTCGCCGGCGAGTGGACGTTCTACAACGGCCTCGCGCCCGCGGGGATTTCCATATTTGATAAGACCCAGCAGGTCGATACAAACATCGCCCTCCACACCGATCACGTTTACGATTTCACGATCGTCATGCACCCCGAGACGCAAACCTACGACGCGACGGTCACCGACGTCACCGCCTCGCTGTCTTTCACGGCGAGCAACCTCGGCTGGCGAACCTCCGCGACGGAGATTCCCGGCTACCTGGTCTTCGCGGGCCGCGACGGCGCAAGCACCACGGGCGACGCTCGGCACTTTTCGCTCGAGGCGGTAACGATTGTGCCCGAGCCCTCGACGTCCCTGATGCTGATGGGAGCTTTGGCGGCCATGAGCGTTGCGACCCGCGGGCGGCGAAACCGGTAAAGACTGGGGGAACGATGACGAGGCACGCCGGGGCCGTACGGGCCATTGCCTAAGAACAGAAGAAAGAGGCGATCCGCGTAATTCAGTCACACACTTCCATCCTTTTTTTACCTGGGAGACCATCCATGCAATTTTTATCTCGCAAGGGGGGTTTGTTTGTTCTTTTAGGGCTTTCCTCCGTCCTGTTGACGGCCCTGGTTGCTCCCGGCGCCGTTGTCGTTTGGGACGGCGGCAGCCTGGTCGACGACTACTTTACAACCGCTGAAAACTGGGTCGGCGACGTAGCGCCGGCTTCCACGGACGACCTCCAGTTCGACGGCGACGTCCGCACGAACCCTGTCTCGGACGATGTCTTCCCGACGTACAACTCGCTCGCCTTCAACGCCACGGCGTCCGCTTTCACCGTTGACAGCTTCGATCCCATCACCCTGACGGCGACCGCGGACACCATCGTCAACAACAGCGCGGTCCTTCAGACCATCAGCGCCCCCGTGGCTTTTGCGGCGGGCGCGGAAATCCGCGCCACCGCCGGCAACCTGGCCTTCGGCAACGTGACGCTCGCCGGAGCCACGCGATTCTACGGCGACGGATTCACGACGACCATCAACGGCAATCTTACCGGCACAAGTGGGATAACCACCGGCTCGGG
>JAFGAY010000121.1 GCA_016933425.1 Pirellulales bacterium | reverse complement strand
CGGCGTTCGATCGCGCGGTTTTACCTTGGTTGAGCTCCTGGTTGTGATCAGCATCATCGGCGTCTTGATTGCCCTGTTGTTGCCGGCGGTTCAAGCGGCGCGCGAGGCTGCCCGCCGAATAACGTGCACCAATAACCTGAAGCAGATGGGGCTGGCCATGCAAAGCTATCACGATGCCCTCGAATCGTTTCCACCGTCCTACGTGATTTGGCCGGGCGGCGGAGGCGTGAATGGAACTCCTGATCCCGCGACGCGCGACGCAGGGCCCGGATGGGCGTGGGCCGCGCTGCTCTTGCCGCGGCTCGAACAGCAGTCGTTACACGACTCGATCAACTTCGGGCTTCCCTGCTGGCACGCTGAAAATCATGCGCCCACCCAAGCGATTCTCAATGTATTCCAATGCCCGTCGGCCATCGAGGCCGATAGGGTAATCAACGTCAAGACCCGCGACGGCAATAACCTGGCCACGTTCGGACCTTCGTGCTACGTGGCCAACGCGGGCAACGAGGAACCTTGGGAACACACGACCGATGACTATAGCGCGATCGCCGACGGGCCCATTTATCGCAACTCGAGGAATACACTCGACGACATTTCCGACGGAACATCAACGACCGTTCTTGTCGGCGAGCACACCCCGGAACTCAGCGAGAAAACCTGGGTTGGCGTTGTGCCGGGCGCCTGGGTCACCGCCAAACCGCCTTACGACGCGACTTCGACCGCCAAACCGGCCGCCACGTTGGTCAACGCCCACAGCGGTCCCTCCTCGACCGAGAGCCCATCAAAGATCCACGTTCCCACCGACCCTTCACGGCCAATCTGTGGATGGTTTTCCGCGCATGCAAGTGGATGCAACGTGGTCATGAGCGACGGGAGCGTGCATTTCATCTCCCACCTCATCAGTCCGACAACCTGGGCTGGGTTGTGCACCATGTCCGGGCACGAAGTTATCAGCGGCACGTGGTGCACCAGTCATGAGCATTGAAACCGCGTGGGTCGCGTGAACCTGGGCCCGATGGCGGGCAAATCCGCCGCTTACGCGATAAACAGCGTCCCGTAGGTCGCCCAGCGGAAAGTCAAGATCGTGCAGACCAGGCACAACCACCAGGAGGCGATTTGCGCGCCGCGATAGCGCCGCAGCGCCAGGAGAATCCCGCAGCCCAGCAGGAGCGAGGTCACCTTGAAGCCCGCCAGCAGGAGCGGACTGTCCAGCAAATGACTGCCCAGCGGATTGATCTCGGCGAATCCGATCGAACTTTGGGCCAGAAGCGTGCAGGTCAGGTCGAAGAAACTCAGAATCGCCACGAGCACGACGTTGCGGACGACCATGGGAATGCTGTCGCCGGCGGAGTCGACTTCACGCCATGCGGCACGACTGTTCGGACGGTGCATCAACAACGTACCGAAAGCGAGCACCCCCAACACAATCCCAGTGACCGTGATGCCATACTGCACGTAATTCGACAGGCTTCGGGTCTGGGTCGGCCGCGGGTAGGCGACGACCCGGGCCTTGTCCAACTCCTCGACCCGCTTTTTCAAATCAGCGGTGGGCCGGAACGTATCGACCAACTCCCGCCACCGGGCCGAGTTGATCTGCTCCGAGTGAATACGCATCAATGCCTGAACCTTGGCGTCGCTCGGCTCGTCGGAAACCAGCGCTTTGAGCACGGGCAACTCGAAACCGTTGCGAGGAAACGTCGCCATTCCATCGTTGAAGACAATCAACAGCCCGTCTTCCTGAAGCCGCCGTTCCAGATACACCGAATAATCGATGTACGGACGGCTGGGCACGGGCGTCTGCAACTCTTCCGTTTCAGTCGGAGGATTGTTTTCGCCGCGCTGCGGCGGCGCGCTCTCGGACCGCTGCCCTTCGCGGTCGCGCCGCGGCGGCGCGTCCTCGCCGCGATCCGCGCCGGGGCCCCGCCACCCCCAATGAAATCGACGACCCCAGTGGCGCATCCGAAGCCGCTCGGTGTTGATCGGTTGGCCGTTGAGAAACAATTCGTCGCCCCGCGTTCCCACGACGTAAGGAGGCGGCACATACTCGCCCTTGATGATGACAAACCCGTCGAGGAGCGGTTCTCCGTTGACAATAGGCTCTTCCGCCGCCGTTTCCGCGACGGTTTCGGCCGCTTCGGGCGGCGCTATCTCGTCGGCGGCCACGCCAATCGCGGCCAACCAAGTCATGGCAGCGAAAACAAATACATTTACCCGCATGACGGCCTCCCGGGTGACTGACGGCTCGGCTTTCCCACGATACGTCGATCGATAAAGACACCCATGAAACCCCGTCCAGAGGTTTCGGTTTCGCCGATCCGTGCATCCCCATGATACCCTTGCCCCGTTCCCTTTGTCCACCAGCGAACCCCGAGCGGTAGTGGAAAATCCCCTTAATTCGATTCAGGATTCCCACCACTTGGTGGGGTGAAAAGGGGGGTTAGTCCAATCATTGGCGTGTGAGTTCGGTTGTGTCAGATTCCGGCCCGCGAGGGATGTTTTTCCATGTGCTCAATCGCGGGTAGCACGAATAGCTCCGCTATCCGGGTGCCGTCAGGCCCCAGAGGCGTTGCACGCGATACTCGTGCCGTGTCGCCGCAACAGGCGTCGGCAACATCGTATTTCGAATCCGATAAAGAACAGACCCGCCCCCAGATAGACGACCAAAAGGATCCACACAATCCACGGCACGCGGCCGTCGAAGGAAACCGCCGTGGACGTCATGGTAGGTCGGGTCATCGAAAACAGGAGCGCAACCTCGCCCAGACTCCAACTGTCGGCGGCCAGATAGCCCATCAGGCCGGGAACCAGGTAGCCGAAGGGTGTCGGCCACGAGCAGGCGATCGTTTCCATCGTCAACGGCGCCGCATGGTCGTATCGCCCGACGGCCTTGGCCGCGCCGATGCCAAAACCCGAGGCGACCGACCCAACCT
>JAFGAY010000120.1 GCA_016933425.1 Pirellulales bacterium | reverse complement strand
TTTCAGAATTTTGACTCCGGCCGGGCACGATAATTTTGGTGGTCAAGATGGGCAAGATTCATTCATTCACACACCCTGATTATGGAGCGTGACCCTCCACGCATACCACCATAATTCATTGCCACACCCCCTTTGATTGGCGGTGTTCACGGGGTATGCTGGCAGGGTCTCGCGCGGAGGTGAAGGAGGAGGGCCCGATGAAGCTGATTATCGCCGTGATCCAACCCCCGAAACTCGACGCGGTCCGCGAAGCGCTCGAAAAAATCGAGGTGTTTCGGATGACCGTTTGCGACGGCCAGGGCTTCAGCCGGCAGCGAGGTCGCACCGAAATGTATCGCGGCCACGAACCCCGGCCCGAACTGCTCCGAAAGATTATTCTGGAAATTGTCGTCAACGACGATTTTCTCGAGCGGACAATCGAAACCCTCTGCCGCGTTGCCCGAACCGGACCCGAGGGAACCGTTGGCGATGGGTCTATCTTCGTCGTGCCCGAGGACGACATGATCATGATCAGCGATGGCTCGCGTGGTCCGGGCGCGGTTTAGCCGAATGACCGCGGAGCGGAAGCTTCATGCTGCCAAGGAACTGTGGGCCGGACCGCGACCGATCTACAGGTTCTAATCCCTAATCCCTTCGTCAGGCACAGCCTGACCTACGGGGCTAATCCCTAATCCCTAATCCCTAATCCCTTCGTCAGGCACAGCCTGACCTACGGGGCTTGTTGTTCGCCGTCGCCGGGTTTTGTTTCGGGCGTTTCGGACGGCTGGTTTTCGGGCGAAGCGTCGACCGTGGGGGCGCCCTGTTCGTCGGCGCCGATCTTGGGCAGGCCGTAGACCTCGTCGGCGTTTTCGTCATCGACGTAGATTTCATCCATTTCGGTGGCGTCGACGTCGCGTCGGAGGAGGAAGTAGATTGCCGTGGCGGCGGTCCAGAAGTAACTATAAAGGAACCCGACGGCCACGAGCTTGACGCAGCATCGCCAGACGTAGATCAACAGGGTGGCCCCGGTTCCCCAGCCAAGCGGCTCGCAAAGGACAACTTTTTCGAATCGCTCCGCGCCGCATCCCCAGCTTGCGGCCCAATCGGTCAGACTGATCACGGCGGCGGCGAAATTCGAGACCAACAACCACCCGAGCATTCCAAACAACGCGGCCACCACGACGTAAAAAAGGTAGTGCAGCGGTTTCTGGAACACATAGGCATAGGTCCGGCTCAGCGCGTCGAAGCTGTCGGTTCCCTCGCTGCTGATGGTCGGCCACATCAAGGGCCAGCCGAAACACAGGCCCAAAAGCAACACGGCCATCATCAGCCCGCCGACCAGAAGCAAGGGCCACACAATGGCGGAAATCCAGGCGGTCAATCCGGCATTGAGCAACAAGCCGGCCGCGAAAATGCCCACGGTGGCCAGCAACACGCCGAGCAACGGAAACAGCGGCGCGGCCAGATAGGCCCGCCAGCGGTGCTTGACAAAGTCGAGGAGTTCCTGCGTGCCGACGCGCTCGTCGGCGGCCAGTTCGAGGGCGGCGCTGCGCGTCAGGGCGCCGCCGAACCACGACCAGATCAACACGGCCCAAAGCCCGGCGGCCAGCGACTGGACCAGACCCACAAAACCGATTTCCGGCGAGAAGACGCGGACGAACGGGCTGCTCAATTGACGCCAGACGCCCGAGACGGGTTCGACGGGATTCACATCGCCGTTGATCGGAAAGCCCGGCCGGTTGGGAACCAGGCTTTCGTCGGTAAGACTTTTCCAGGGCGCGTCGGCCGTCAGGGCAAACGACTTGCCGGCCGCGTTGGTAAGCGGTTGGCCGCCGGAGAACGCCCAGTCGATGACCGTCCAACCGTACATGGTCAGCAAAATGGCCACGGTTCCCAGGAGGAGTGCCCGGATGCGAATCGCCAGCCGAAACGTGCGGAACAGACTCAGCCAGGGCATTACTTCCGACCAGGCGACGGCCCGAAGTTTTTCGCGTTCTTGCTCGATCATCGTATCAGCCTCCGTCCGAAGACCATTTAAGGGAATCGTTTAGGGAAGAGGACTCGCCGGATTACCGTGTTGCAATAGGCCCGCGCGGGTAGCCGCTCGAACGGGCCGGAAGTTCTCCCACCGCTGGGAGCTATTATACGACCTGAAGGCCCCCGTGCAAGTCGAGTCCAATCCCGGGGTTCGTCACGTAGCGAACGCGGTTTTGAGCCGCTTTTCTCCTGCCGTGACGTTCCCACGGGGCTCAGTCGGACTCGAGCGGTTCGTCCGGGGGCTCGGGGGCTTCCTCCGGCTGGCTAGGCACTCCGTAGCGTTCGTCGAGCCACCGCCCCAGGTCGATCCAACGGCATTGCTCGCCGCAAAACGGCGACGCGGGACTTGCGTCGGAATCGAACGAACGCCGACAGACAGGACAACGGAGCATGGTCATAACGACCGCACTATAACACCGGCGGCCAACGCGGTGAAGCGGCGGTGGGCAGTAGCGGTGGAAAAATCTTGGCGGCCGTGGTCGGGCGCCGAGGAGGAAACCAGCCGGCCACGCTGGCCACCGCGTGTTGGCCGGACGTTTTTCCTGGTTTCTATTGACTTTTGCACGGCCAATGAACCGAGGCCGACTAACGGGAGGCCGGTAAATGGGCCGGATACGTTGACGGAACGGGTCATTA
>JAFGAY010000119.1 GCA_016933425.1 Pirellulales bacterium | reverse complement strand
TGTGTCAGGCACAGCCTGACCTACAGGCTACTACAGGCTACAGGCGGAAATTGTTGTGACGTTGCAACTTTGTGTCAGGCACAGCCTGACCTACAGGCTACAGGCTGACCTACAGGCTATGGGCTAAAGATTGGACTTTGCGATCTTAGCGTCTTCGCGGTGAGGGTATTATTCCTCTTAATCTTTTGGTTCTTGTTGTTTGGGGGGGGCGTAGTGGTCGAGGTCGAGATAGGTGTTGGCCCAGGCGGAGGTGTGTTTCAGCGCGGCGTTGTGGATCACGGTTGGTGCGGTGGCGATTTGTTCCGATTCGCCGTAGTATTTCAATCGTTCGTAGACGCGGGCCCAAAGACACTCTTTGTCCAGCAGTTCGCACAGTCCGTCGCGCGAGCCGCCGCAGGGGCCGTTTCGGGTTCCTTTGGAACATGCCGAGTTGGGACACAGGTACGCGCAGTCGGGCAGGCTGCAGTCGCCGCAATCCTGGCAGGCGTAGCCGAGGTGCTTGGCTTCTTTTTCGAGCCAGTAGGACAGGCGACCCAGGAAATTCGGTTTGCCCGAGCGGTAGAGCCGGCCGAACAACCACGTCATGAGGTTGTAGAGGTTCTTGCCGCGTTGGAAAGCCAAGGCGTGGACCATGCGCGACAGGCGGTAGTTGAGCGTGACGTGTTTCGAGCGCGGGGGGTGTTTGAGCGATTCGAGGAACGCGGGATTGATTCGCGTTGGGTCGCTCATGGCGGTTTTTGGGTCGTGCTCGAAGAAGAAGAATTCGCCGGGAAGCGAGTAGCAAATCTCGGGCAGGAAATCGCGCCAGTCGTTGGGGCCGAAACTTTCGGCCAGGTCGATGATCCGGCCGAAGGTGTCGGCCTTGGCCAGCCCGCCGATGTAGCCGGCCGCGAAGCCAAGTCCTTTGAAGACGGCCAATTGTTTGGCGGCCAGTTCGTGGAAGAATTTTCGGCCTTTGTCCTCGCCGGCGGCGTATTTTTGGCACGTTTCGAGGAGTTCGTCGCTGACGACGCAGCCGGCCAGTTTGCCGTCGTGGAACATTTTGGCGACGAAGCCGGTCAGGACGTAGACGTTTCCGACCACGGGCACGTCGAGGCCGCGCGAGGCGAGCATGAGTTTGATTTCGTGGAATTTACGCATGTCGTAGCCCAACTGGGGAATAACCCAATGGGCGCCGGCGGCGATTTTACGGACGAGTTTGAAATACTGGGGGACCAGTTCGCGTTCGTAGCGTTTGAAGGGGGAGACAGCGCAGCCGATGAAGAAGTTGGTGGGCGCGAGGGTTTCGACGGTCCCGCGGCGGCCGGGGACTTGGAGGCCCTGGTTCATCGACCGCAGGAGGGAGATTAGCCCGATGCTGTCGAGGTCGAAGACGGGTTCGGCCGTTCCTCCGACGCCGCCGGTTGGGTAGTCGCCGGTGATGGCCAGGAGGTTGTCGAAACCTTCGGAGGCATAGCGCCACGCGGCCGATTCGAGGCCGTTGCGGTTCAGGTCCTTGCACGTCAGGTGGAGGACGATGCGGTCGCGGTGCTCGGCCAGGCGGCCGGCGAGCCAGTCGGGCGGCAGCATGGCGCCGCCGCCGGGATTGTCGGTGACGGAGATCCAACCGACGCGTGGGTCGGACAGTAGATCGTGGGACAGGCCGAGAATATTGCTGGGCGATTCGGGGGTGCTCAAACCGCGCGTGGAGACGATTTCCGCTCCGTAGTGGAAGCGGCTGTCGGCAAGAATCTGACGGTAGTTCATCGCGTTGCGTTCCGACATCCCGGGGACAGGTTTTTGTCCGCGGGCTTCCGCCCGCGGCTATGACATAGGGCTGCGTGCGTTGGAGACATGGGCCATGTGTGAATCGCCGGGCGGGTTAGCCGACTAGCTTTCGAGCCAGGGCGACGGCGGAGCTGGCGTTGTCGCTGTAGCCGTCGGCGCCGATTTCGTCGGCGAACTGCTGGGTGATGGGGGCGCCGCCGATCATGATTTTGGTTGATTGGCGCAAGCCGGCCTGATCGAGCGCTTCGATGACGGCTTTCATCATGGTCATCGTGGTCGTCAGCAGGGCGGACAAGGCGAGGATGCAGCCTTGTTTTTCCTTGACGGCTTCGACGAATTTCTCGGTCGGCACGTCGACGCCCAGGTCGATAACCTGGAACCCGCCGCCTTCGAGCATCGAAGCGACGAGGTTTTTGCCGATGTCGTGGAGATCACCCTTGACGGTTCCGATGACGACCTGGCCGGCTGCTTTCGCGCCGGCGGCAGCGAGATGCGGGGTGAGCAGCTCAAGGGCCGTTTTCATGGCCCGAGCGGCGATCAACAGCTCGGGGACGAAATACTCGTTGCACTCGAAACGGCGACCGACCTCGTCCATGGCCGGAATCATGTATTTGCCGAGCAAGTCGGAAGGATTGACGCCGGCTTCAAGGGCTTCCTTGGTTACCGCTTCCGCTTTCTTTGCATTGCCGGTTAACACGGCATCGTAGAGTTCCGCAGCCTCGGACATTTTGCACTCCTCAATAGCACAATCAGGTTGGGATTCCCAAACCGGCCATGATACCACCTGCTTGGCGTGGACGCCAGTCCTACCAGGCGGTGAACCTCTGTTTTTTGTTTTGATTGCCGGCTGTTGGATTAGGTGGTTTTGGCGTGTTGCTTACAGGGTCGTTTTTGATGGGAAGGTCGTCGTAATGCGACAAGGGTTCGCATTGCGGATGTGCGGCGATCTTCTAGCGCATCCTCGCGGCAGCTTGGCGGTGAGGCGCGAGGGGGAATCTGGACAATTTTATGGTTTGCCGGTTATTTGAGTTTTGGTGGGTAAGGTACAGGTTCCATGGGGGGGTGTCGTATTCGTCCTGGGAGGAATTGGCATTTTGCGTGAGATTTTTCCTTGTTCATCCCTTTTTGTTGACCAGGCGCCCTCTTGCCGACACGAATCGGGATGGTTAAAGTGCTGATGATTTTATCGTTCCCTGGGCCGAATGTTCTTGCGCGGGCCCGGGGAAGGGACGGATCGGTTCGGGTTGTCACGCGAGGTGAAGCCATGCTGGTCCTATCGCGAAAAGTTGGTCAGCGCATTCAGATTGGCGATCAGATTGTGGTGACGGTCGTTCGCGTGACGCCGGGCGTCGTGCGGATTGGGATCGAAGCGCCGGATCACATGGCCATTGTCCGGGAAGAGATCAAGTTGGACCACACTGAGCGGTCGAGCGAGGACAGACTGTTCCACGACCGCTGATCGAGATGTTCTGCCCTGGACCGTTGGTTCTTTTCTGTTTGGCGGGTAGTTGCCAAACCGCATTCCACCGGGGCGAGCCCGGTGGGGGTTTTTCGGTGGTCAACGCTGCGGGCGG
>JAFGAY010000118.1 GCA_016933425.1 Pirellulales bacterium | reverse complement strand
TTTTTGAGATTCTCATTGATCGGCCCTTTTCAAATAACGGACCGACACCCCCAACCGTCGCAATTGCCGGCTTGCTTCGGCCGCGCTTTCAAAATCCCCCCGTTCGCGCGCAATTTCCAACAACACAAACCAATAGGTCGGCTGTTCTTCCCGTCGCTTCACTTGAGACATTTTTCCATTCTCCTATTGCTCGGAGAATAGAAAAAAGGTAACACGGGGGTAACGTACAGAAACGTACTTGAGACTAGCGGGCAAGAACAAAAAAATTTTCGGGGTAACACAAAAGGTAACGTTACCCCGGATGTTACTCCTCCCAAGCCTCTAAATTCCCGACAGCGTCTTTCGATCCACGCCTCTTTTTTTTGGAAGGATCTATTTTGGCGCGAGATGCTCGAATCGCAGCGTTCAATTTGGGGCACCTTCTAGGGGCGAGACTCTTTTCGTGGCACCCCAAGTGCCCAGCAATCATTTTTTTATTCCAGTTTGGGTGTTCAAGAAAAAGAGCCACGGCCGATGCGTCTATCGGCAGTTCTTTTTTGTCATTGTAGGTTACGCGCGGTCCATTTCCCCCATCAATCTCAGGGCCCGAATCGTCGCTGCCGTCAATCAAAAAAGATTTCCCGGTTAATTCGGCACACAAGCGGTCAACATCAAACGATTCAATATCAGAAAGTCGTTTCCTTATGGCAGGCCAGCACGAGGGCAACCTTTCAAGATCTCCATCAACCGCAGTCATAACCGTTTCGTGGACCTTTACGGCGATTCCCAGGCAAAGGGCAGGGTAATTGGGGGCGAAAACACCCGAAACCGGCGCAGGTGGCCGAGGACCGCCCCGGAGCAATGCTTTGCCTTGCAATTCACGCAACCGCTCACCCAAGAGCCTTGCGGAATTGCTCGCTGCCTTGACGACGTGATCGTCGGGCACCATTTTGGCAAGACCCATGAGAGCGCGGGCTTGCCGGAGAGCAAGTTCCAGATTCGTGGTGACGTCCATGTTAAGAATCTCCAATCTAGGCCGGGCCAGCCCGGGCCGACGATCGCGCGACTGGAGAAACGCAACCATCAACCCGGGCCGCTTGTGTCCCCGTCGGGACGCCCGGCGTTAAGCCCTCATTCTACTTAAAAAACTGTTGCCTGAAATGTTGCCAAAACATGGCTTCGCGCCGGATGGAAAAGGTACTACACTGGATGCAATCGGGTGTTTTTCCGGGAAAAACATGGTTTTGCATCGAATCCGCATACTGTACGCAGGTATACTTAAGACTGAAAATCCAGGTGTCGCCGGTTCAACCCCGGCCCTGTCCACTTGATCCACGTGGTTTACATCGTAGATTTTTTCGCCGCCGTTAACCAAGCGGCACCGCGGTTTTTTCCGCAAATCTGGTGGCTGCCGGATCGAGTGCGGAAAAAGGTAAGCCGTGTTGCTATCTTCGTGTTTCTCCACGATCCATCGTGTACTTAGGTACCGGTTTCGCAAGCCCCGTGGTCATGGCGGAATGTCTCACCGTCGGCAATCCTTGATTATTGCCTTGCCCCCGGCCCGTCCCGCTCGATGTGTTTTTTTGTTTCGTGACCAATCCACATTACCTTTTTCGGTTTCCCCTCGTGAAACCACACCGTAGGAAGCCCCGCCCATGACCAACGAAGCCGTCGTCTCCAAGTTCACGCCCATTTTCAATCCTTCTTCCGTCGCCGTGGTTGGGGCCTCGACCAAACCAGGAACCGTCGGCAACGACATTTTCCGAAATCTACTCCTATCAGGCTTCAACGGATCGGTCTATCCGGTAAATCCGCGAGCTTCCCACGTGCTTGGGGTTCATGCCTATGAGTCGTTGAGCCAAATCCCCGGTCCGATCGATCTGGCCGTATTGATCGTGCCCGCCAAGGCAATCCTCTCGGTCGTTGACGAGGCAATTGCCAAGGGGGTTCGGTCTTTTGTGGTCATTTCGGCCGGCTTCAAGGAAATCGGACCCGAGGGGGCCAAGCTCGAACGCCAGTTGGCCGACCGCGTCCAGGAGGCGAAAATCCCCCTGATCGGCCCCAACTGCCTGGGCGTGATCAACACCGACCCGGCCGTCTCGATGAACGCGGCCTTTGGTCGCAAGATGCCGGTGCCCGGCAACCTGGCCTTCATTTCCCAGAGCGGCGCGTTGTGCACTTCGGTGCTCGATTACGCGGAGGCCCGAAACATCGGTTTTAGCAAATTCGTCAGTTTCGGCAACAAGGCCGACGTCAATGAAATCTGCCTCCTCGAGTATCTGGCCAACGACGAAAAAACCGACGTCATCGCCATGTATCTCGAGGACGTGACCAATGGCCGCCGCTTCATCGAAACGGCTCGACGCATCTTCTGGGAGACCCATAAACCGATGCTTTGCCTCAAATCGGGCCGTTCTCCCGAAGGGGCCAAGGCCGTCAGCAGCCACACCGGATCGCTGGCCGGTTCCGATTCGGTCTACGACGCCCTGCTGGTGCAAAGCGGCGTTCAGCGAGTGGACACCATCGCCGAACTGTTCGACTATGCCGATCTCTACACTAAGCAACCGTTGCCCAAGGGCAACCGCGTGGCCATCATCACCAACGCCGGCGGCCCTGGCATCATGGCGACCGACGCCGCGGTGCGTCACGGTCTGAAATTGGCCGAATTGAGCGAAGCGACCAAAGCCAGCCTCAAAGGCTGCCTTCCAACGACCGCCTCGCTCCGCAATCCGATCGACGTGATCGGCGATGCCCGTTCCGACCGCTACAAGGCGACGGTCCGGACCGTGTTGGACGACGAGAACGTAGACATGGGCGTCGTTATCCTCACACCCCAGTCGGTCACCGATATCAAGGAAACGGCCGAAGTGGTTCCCGAAACGGTGGCCGGGCTTCAGAAACCGGTCGTCTGTTCATTCATGGGCGCCAAGGACGTCGCGCCCGCGGCCGAGATTCTCCGTGAAAAGCGCATTCCCAACTATCCGTTTCCCGAGGACGCCGTCCGCAGTCTGGCCGCGGCGAGCCGGCTGGTCAGTCTCCACGAAATTCCGCGCCGCGAAGTTCGCCAGCATCCCCACCTCCGCGTGGACGAGGCCGCCAAGATCATCGCCAACGCGCTGGGCAATCAAGAAAAACATTATATGACGCAGGCCGAATGCCGGCCCTTGCTCGAATGCTACGGGCTGCCGCTGTTGCCCAGCGCGATCGTCCACGGCGCCGACGAAGCCGCCCGCGTGGTCGACGATTGGAACCGTCGCGTCGTCATGAAGGTCATGTCGGCCGACGTGGTCCACAAATACGACGCCGGCGGGGTTGTGCTGAACGTTCAAGGCGGCGAGCACGCGCGGCAGACATACGACAAGATTATCGAGAACATCGCCGCAACCCTGCCCGAGGCCAAGGTCGACGGCATCCTGATCGAGGCCATGGCGCCCAAGGGCGTTGAGGTTATTCTCGGCGCCAGCCGCGACGAGCGATTCGGCCCGCTGATGATGTTCGGCTTGGGCGGCACGATGGTCGAAGTGTTCAAGGACGTATCATTCCGCTTGGCGCCGATGTGGGAGATATCGGCCGAGCGGATGGTCCGGCAGATCCGTTCCTTCAAAGTGCTCGACGGATTCCGCGGCAACCCGCCGGCCGACATCGACGCGATCGTCGACACCCTGCTGCGGCTTTCCGAACTGGTCTGCAACCACCCGGAAGTCTCGGAACTCGACATCAATCCGCTGATCGTCCACGCCCAAGGCCAAGGCTGCTCGGTCGCCGACAGCCGGGTCATGCTCCGCCGGTCGTAACCACCGGCGGCGGCCTACGGCTTTCGGTATTGGCGAAGCTCGGATAGCACGGCGGCCATGTCGTCGGGAAGCGGAGCTTTGATTTCCAGCGGCTGCCCCGTCTCGGGATGGACGAAACACAACCGGTGGGCATGGAGCGCCTGGCGCGCCAGCAGTACTTCCTCGTCGTCCGGCGCGCGGCGGATTTCGCCGCGCGTGATCCGCGCGCGGCCGCCGTAGAGACGGTCGCAGAGCACGGAACAGCCAACGTGGTCCAGGTGAATGCGAATCTGGTGTGTGCGGCCCGTCTTGGGAACCGCGAGGACCAGGGCGAATCCGTCGAACCGTTCGACGACTTCGTAAAAGGTTTCGGCGCGTCGAGCCGTGGGATCGTTACGGCGAATGGCCTTTTTTTCTCGATGACGCGGATGATCGCCGATGGGCTCTTCAATGACGTCCCGATCGCGCGGCGGGGAGCCGACCACAATGGCCAGATAGGCCTTTTCGATCGTTCGGGCCTCGAACTGGGCCGCCAGCCGGGCGTGGGCATGGTCGTTCTTGGCCACCAGCAAAACGCCGCTCGTGTCGCGGTCGAGCCGGTGCACGATCCCCGGCCGGGTCGGCCCGCCGACACTGCTCAATCGTCCGGCAAAATGAAATTGGAGCGCGCCGGCCATCGTTCCCGACCAGTGACCCCGAGCCGGATGAACCACCATGGCCGGCGGCTTGTTGACCACGGCAATCGCGTCGTCCTCGTAGAGAATTTCCAGCGGGATATTCTCGGGCCGGGGGGCCTCGCGAGGGATCTCGGGCCGAACGAGCGAAATCCGCTGGCCGGGCTTGAGCCGATAGCTCGGTTTGCAGCCCCCGCCGTCAACGGTCACCGCCCCGGCGGCGATCACGCGGCGTAGATAAACCCGGCTGTAGTCGGTCAGATGATGCGACAAGAAGGCGTCGAGCCGCCATCCCGACTCGCTCGGACCGACAATCAATTCGACGGGCTCGGACCGAGGATTTTCAGCGAACATGGCCGGTTTAGTGGGCGTCCAAGAATAACCTTTGCGTTTCCGTAGGTCAGGCTGTGCCTGACAAATTGCACACCAAATTCTGTCAGGCACAGCCTGACCTACGGAGAATCATGAAATCGGGAAGTAATTCCTGGACACCCGCTAACTTTTCGGAAGAAATGCTACTTCCCCTCCGGCGTGTTGGAAACGGGCGGCGCGTCAGTATCGGTCGCCGGGGCAGGGGAGGGGGTCTTCGTCGCATCGGCCGGCGCCGCATCAGGTTTCGCCGGAGAATCAAGTGTTCCCTCTTGCGGAAGCAGCGACTCGTCGGGGCCGGGCAGATCAAGATTTCCAAAATTGTCGAGGTTGTCGAGTTGCAGCGGTCCGGTGGGCCCCGGCTGGTAGGCCGGCTTGGGATCGAACTTGCCAAATTCGTCGTAGAACTTCTTGATGCTCGGTTTGTCAAGCGATTTGATTCGTGCTTCGGCAATGAGCGTATAGGGTCCCTCGGCACCGGTCAGCTTCTTGTAGTATTCCGCGGCTTTGTCAAGCTTGCCTTGAGCTTCCCAAGCCCGAGCCAGGCCGAAATTGGCCCTCTGGCGGATCGCCGGCAACGAGGTCGCGGCCAAAGCATCGTCGTAAGCCTGGCGAGCCTTGTTCAATTCCTCGTTGGCGCCGGCACGGCTGGTGAAAAGTTCCTGACACCCCTCGCTGAGATGCAAATCGCCGACGACGACCTGGGCCCACTGGGCGGGCTCGGTGCCCGGATAGTGCTCGACAACGTTGTACAACTCGACGCGGCTGCTATTGGCCAACGCCGAATAGAACTCCTCCCATGCCCGGGCCGATTCCTCGTGCGACCGTCGCGCCATGAACGTCCACCCCACCCCGATGATGGCCAGCACCAACACGGCACCGAGGATAAGGTTCGCATAGGGCTTCACGGCCGTTCCAAAATTGACCATCCAGTCAGCCAATTCGTTATGCTGCAATTCGTGACGTCGTTCGCTTTTCATGCTATTGGTCTTGTTTGTTGAAAGAAGAATGAACAACCGGAAAACTATTCAGCCGACTGAAACGAATTCGGCAAGAATTGAAATTAACCGCCGCGCCCGCGCGGCGATCACATGCCATGTCTTTGGACCGACGTCGAAAACGCTCGACGGATAACCATGAATCGGCGCCGGCCACGACGATCCAAGCCACCCATTCTAGGGCATACCCCGAGTTTCGGTCAAGGCGGATGCGTCAAAGGGCATGTGCAAGAACGAATCTTGCCCAAATTGACTCAAAAACTACGCCCGCCAGAGGACCAATCAATCCTTGGTCTTCGCCGCCAGGCTTGCCCGAACTTCCGCGAGCCAGGCTTCGTCGGGCACCCGATAGGGTCGGAATTTCTCGGTCTGGCCTAGTCCTTCGTCGTAGAGAATGGCCCGATGGGCTCCCAGCCGTCCGGCGTCGGCCGAGTCGATCAACATGCTCGAATCGCCTCCGCTCATTTGAAACGCGACCCTCATTTCCAGGTCGTGGATGGTCTGCCGGTCGAGCCAGCGGTTGAGCGTATTGCACGTGTCGCACCAGATGAGCGTGTGGATGCCCAGCGCCGGCCCTTCGCGGAGAATCCGCGTGAGCTGATCGGCCGGTTTGGGCGGTTCGTCGTCGCGCGACGAAAACCGGAAGCTGTCTTCCTCGCGCCGCAGTTCGCGAAACCGGCCCAGGTTGTAAATAACCAGGTACAACGGCGGGGCATTGTCGATTCCCTGCTCTTGCCGCCGCGCGCATTCAGCGGCCACCTCGCCGATCGTCGCGGCCATTTCGCCCGAGTCGGCCAGCCGAACGCCCAGCGGCAAATGACCGATGAACCGTTTCCAGAAACCGGCCTCCGGCGCCTCGGGCCGCGTGCCGTCGAGCACGTAAAACGATGCCGTGCTTTCGTCCGCGGCCGGGGTTGGAGGAACCTGCGCGGCCAAACTAATCATCGACGTGGTCAAAATACCCAGCGCCGCTTCCTCGTCGTGGCCGACCAAGAGCAGGTTGCTTCCCCCTTGACGGCGAAACGCGATGCTTGTCGGATCCTTGATGGCCACGGCCGAACCGAGCCATGCCCGGCCGGCGTCGGCCGCCAAGTCCTGATTTTGGCCCGCCAGCAGTCGTGCAAGCAGCCAATTCTCGCGTGGATTAGCCGCCGCGTTCCCCTCGAACACGATCGCCGGCGTCCCGCGATAGTCGCGCAACGCGGCCCAATCGCGAAGCCGGCGCAGATACTCCGCCTTCTCCTGGTCGGGCAAGAAAACAATCTGGAACGGGTGGTTTCCCTCGAACAATCCGTTCGCGTCGTTGTAGATCGCTTCGCCGGGCCGGGTCAGCAGCCGCGCGGCCGTGTTTTCCTCGCTCAAAATCAGATGGGCGTCTGACTCGCTGCATTGCAGGGCGATTCGCACGGCCATTTGCCCGATCGTCGCCCGGGGAAGCGAATAGGCCCCCGCCAAGGTCTGCGAACCCAACAGCACGTGCATCCCGAACGCGCGGCCCTGGCGCACCAGACGATCCAGTAGCAGAGCCGCGTTCTGCGCGATCCGGTCGTCTTCGACAAAAAGCTCCTGGAACTCGTCAATCACCAGCAGAATCCGGGGCATCGCTTCGTCGGGTCGCTCGCGCCGCCAGCCGGCCATGTCCTGCACGCCGATTTTCCGGAACCGGTCGCCGCGGTGCTTCAATTCGGCATCGAGCCGTTCGAGCACGCTCAGACCGAATTCCCGCTCGCTCTCGATCGCCACGACCCGCGCGTGCGGCAGTTGATGCTCCGCGTATGCCTTGAACTCGACGCCTTTTTTGAAATCGACCAGATAAAGCTCGACCTGATCGGGCCCATACCATAGCGCCACGTTCGTGATGATCGCGTGCAGCAGATTTGACTTGCCCGAGCCGGTCTTGCCGGCGATCAAGACGTGCTGCGCCGTCCCGCGGCCCATGCTCAGGTGTTGCAATTTCATCGCCCCGGCGCGACCCAGCGGCACGTCGAGTTCGCGGGCCGTGTTGCCTTTCCACCAGTCGTCTTCGGGGGGAACGACGAACTCGAATGGCACCTCGACCCGATCGATCTCGTGAATCTGCTTTCCGACCGCGCGAACCAGGTCGGTAAACGGTTTCGACTCGGGAGGCGCGTCGATCCGCAGGGGCAGCTTGCCCAGCGGCGAGCCTTTCCACGCGAAATGGTCGTCCTTCCACGCCAGTTCGAGCATCTCGGCCCGAAGATCCGCCATGTCGAATCCATGGGGGAGTTTCATCTTCTCGTCGACGGTGGCTAGCACGTAGACGCCGCACCGCGCGCCGCTGGCGATGATGCTGACAAGCCGCCGCGCCGCCGATTCCGTGAAATTGGCCGGAAAGTTGGCCACCACGAGCACCCGATAGGGCTCGGCCATCTCGCCGGCGAAATCATTGTATTGCTGGATCGTCTCGAACTCGTTTCGCAGGTAGACCTGCAGCACGGTTTCCATGTGCTCGGTCAGCTTGACGAGTTGCTGTTCGACGTGCGAAGCCTCGGTCCAGATGCGGCTTGTGATGGCCTGCTCGTCGAAATCGGCCAGGTGCATGAACGCCGAAAAACTCTCGCCCAGCCCCACGGGATCGACCACGGTGAACCGCACCTTGCCCGGCCGGATGCCCGTCAGCATTCGCAGCATGATCGCCTGGATCGTTTCGATTGCGCGTCCGCGTCCCTCGTCGGTCGCCGTCAACAGCAGCGATTGGGTCGGAAACGGCAAGAGCGCCGGCAGCACGAACTCGGTCCGTTCGGTCCGCAGCCGCTGGTCGGCCGGAATACCGCCGTCCAGCCGGGCCAACTCGACCGACACTTCGCCGAAGGGAATCGCCTCGGGCACCTCGCGGATCGGCGTCCACTCGGCCGCGTCGCGGCCGTGCCAGTCGAAGAAAAGCAACTCCTTGGTCCGATTCAGCTCGTCAACCTCGCGTTCAAACCGTTCCATGCCCGCGCGCCATCGCTGCGCCATGTCGTTCCACGCCGCCTGATGGAGTACCTCCTCGCGCCGGACGCTTTCCGCGTGTTCCTGGTCGCGTCGTTCCGTTTCCTCGTGATAGCGCCGGTCGAACTCCTCCATTTCCTTGGCGTGCTCGCCTTCGAGTTGAGCAAGTTCTCGCTCGCGCGCGACGACCAGTTCGGTCAATTGCGGCGGGAAATGCTCGTCGGCATGCCGGATTGCCGCGTCTCGGGCCGCACGGCTTTTTTCGACGGCCGACTTGAAGTCGTTTTCAGCCTTTTCCAGATCGGTCCGCAGCCGCTCGGCGATCGCCGCCTGCTCTCGCTTGCACTGGTCACGGGCGTCGCTCAGTGCCCGTTCGGCCGCTTGTCGGGTATCGACGAGCGTTTGCCGCAGCGCGGAATAGACCTGCGAGGTCTGCCGCCGCGCGAGCGCATGGAGCCAGGCCACCAATGCTCCCCAGAGCACCGACCCGACGACCAAATCCACGGGCACCCAGATCCACCACTGCTCCCAGCCCGCCGCGAACCCCGCTGGAATGGCGCCCAGGAGCCAGAACAAAATCATGAGTAAAACCAACTGCCCGCCCTCGAAGAGGCGAGGAACCCGCTGCGCGAGAAGCTCGTTCCAGTGCGATTGGGTCTCGCCGGCCAAGGCGTTGAATCGCTCGGTCGAGTTGACCCCCGATGGCCACTCCGAGGGTTCGATCTCGCCCGTCCGGTCGCGCTGCCATCGCCGCGTCAGGAGTTGTTCGGCCTGCGCGGCCAGGCCGTCGAGCGCCGCGCGGCTGGCCGCCATTTGGTCTTGGAATTGTTTGAGCCGCTGGCCGGGCCGGTCCTTGGTGGCCTCGAACACCGTGTTCGCTTCCCACCGCGATTCCTTGAGTCGTTGCGTCGCGGCGGCTTTGTTCTTTTGGTGTTGGGTCTTGGCCGCGTTGCGAATCTGTTGGAACTCGCGGTCCAGCGCGTCGTGCCGCGTCTGACATTGGGCGACGATCGCCTTGCGGCCGGCGGCGTAATTGCCTTCGAGTTCCGCGTGGCGGGCATCGTGCTCGTCGACCGCTTTCTTTCGCGCCGCCTGATATTGTTGCTCGATCTGCCGCGCCTGGTCGGCATGACGATTGGCGATCTCCGCTTCCTTCGCAGCGCGCTCGGCGACCAACGCCTGGAGTTCGTTCCAGAGCTTGTCGGGCCGGTCCGCCGGAAAGTTGACGCTCATCCGATTTGCCCTCGATCCGATCCACAAGCTCGTTCGGCCTGGGCGAGAACTTCGGCCAGGTCGGCAATGGCCGAAACCGTCGAGCGGATGCACGGCTCGAGAGGCTCCAAAAAAGCCTTTTCGATCTCGCCGGCCTTGGCGTCCTGCCACTGCGAGGCGATGCGCGAGTTAGCCGCGTTCAGGTCTTTCATCGCCTGACGGAGCTTCGCCGCCGGCGAGTGGAGATCCCAGGTTCTCATCGTTCGGTTCCTCGTTGTTCCCCTCTTCGTCCGTCGCCTTGACGGGCGCATCGCTTTCGGATTCCGGCGCCGCGGCTCCCGCTGTCGACGTTCGCGCGGCCGGCCGCGACGCCGCGTAGGCCTCGAGCGAAATGCTCATTTGCTTCAAAACGCCCATGGCCCGGGGCAACTGCTCCCGAAGCCAGTCGGCCAGCAGTCCCTCGACCCCGTCCAGTTCCCGCACGGCGTGGTCGATGCGATGGGCCCAGCCGGGCAGCGCGCGATTGACCTCCTCGGCCACTTCGACCCGGCGTTTTGCTTTCTCGACCCGCACCCGCTCCTCGCGGCAACTAGGCGTGTAGTCGGCCACCTTGCGGTAGAGAAGGGCCTTTTCGAGCTCGGAGCGAGCCTCGGCGAGTTGCTCCCAGGCGCGGCGCAGCTCCATCTCCCAATACTGCTTCCGGTCGTGCTCGATCCATTCGATCGCGCGGCGAACGTTGATGTCCAGATCGTCGAGCGCCGCGGCCGCCTCGTCGCCAAACTTGGCAAACGCCGCGGCCATTTCGCGCACTGCGTCGATCGAGGTAAGCTTGGCGGATCGGGCCATCGGGACGGCTACCGCTGCTGGAGGTACTGGTCGATCAGTTCGGCTTTGCGAAGCAGGTAGGGAATGTGCTGTTCGCTCAGTTCGATGAACCGCGCGAGCCCCTTCGCCTGCTGCTCGAACTCCTCGACGAATTTCTTCTGTTCCTGGTCGCGCCACGTCTTGCCCAATGCCGACAACTGACCTCCCAACGCCGTCAATCGGTCCTGCAACTCTTGGTTGAATCGCTGCAAATTCCGAGCAAACTGGCGGAGTTCTTCCGGGTCGACAATGGCTTGCGGCATGGACGCCTCGTTCCTGCATGGCAGGGATAAGATCGGCCCAATCATACGACACGACCCCCTGTCCGGGGGCATTGCTGGGCCGTTCCCTCTAGTCTACGCCCTAACACCCCAAATGCCAAGCACTTTTGTCCGACCCCGCGATAGGATACAATCAACTATTAGGGGAGCGCCCCTACAAAACGACCACCCGCGCCCTGGTTCGTCGCGACTCGATCGCGCCGGCCCTCGATGGGTAATGTGGCTCCGCGTCGCCCCCTGATTCTTGCCGCCGCCCCGACCGCGGGAAAATAACCCCGCGCCATAGTCCTAGACTTTGTCCCACCCACCTTATTCATCATTCACCGCGAACTCCGCGAACGGCCAAGCGGCAGGCTTCTCGCTCGCGGAAAGAAAAATGGAGGAACCTCATGGGAATCAATCGAAGAGATTTTGTTGTCAAGACGGGCCTCGCGGGCCTGGGCCTTGCTGGAAGCAGCCTGACGCGCGGCTCGGCTTCGGCCGAAGCTCTTAATCCTGGGGCCGCCAACGCAACAAACGAATCTGCCGGTAAAAAACACGTCCAGCGTTTTAATATGTCGGGATTCGCGTCTGAGCCGCTGCCGAAAGTGCGCGTCGCCATTCTCGGCACGGGCCAGCGCGGACCGGCCTACATCCAAAACCTAAAACATCTCGAGGGAGTCGAAATCAAGGCCCTGTGCGATATTCGGCCCAAGAAGCTCGAAGCGGCCAAGGCAATGCTCGCCGGCACAGCGCACAATCCCGACGTGTATAACGGCGAGGAGGATTGGCAAAAGGTGTGTCAGCGGGACGACGTCGATCTGGTCGTCGTCACGACGCCCTGGTACATGCACGCGATGATGTCGGTTTATGCCATGAACCACGGGAAGCACGTGGCCTCGGAAGTGCCGGCGGCTGGAACCATAGACGAATGCTGGCAACTCGTCGAAACGGCCGAGCGGACGCGCCGCCACTGCATGATGATGGAAAACTACTGCTACCTGCCGTTCCAGCTACTCACGCTCAACATGGCGCGCCAGGGGCTTTTCGGTGAAGTGTTTCACGCCGACTGCGCCTACAACACCAGCAAAATGCACAACAATTTCTCGAAAAACCTCTACTGGAACATGTGGTGGCTCCGCCTATACGCCGCCCGGCGAGGAAATCTCTATCCGACCCACGGCTTGGGTCCCGTGAGCACGATCATGAACATCAACCGAGGCGACAAGTTCGAGTTCCTCGTTTCGGTCGATAGCGACGATTTCATGATGAAAGCCCGGGCCGAGGAACTCGCCAACAAAGATGATTTCTTCAAGCCGTTTGCCAAGGAGACCTACCGCGGCTGTATGAGCGTGACGACGATCCGAACGACGATGGGCCGCACGATCACGGTCCAGCACGATGCCTCGTCTCCCTCCCCCCATAACCTCATCCACGCGATATATGGGACCAAGGGAGCCGCGCTCTACGACCCCCAACCTCCCCGGATCGCTCTTGGAAAGCACGATTGGGTATCTCGCGATGAATTCAAGAAGCTCCAGGAAAAATACACGCCCGAGATAACGAAAAAACTGAGCGATCTGGCTGCCCGAACACGCGCCGGCCACGGCGGAACCGATCTGCTGGAAACCTGGCATTTGATCGACTGCTTGCGCAACGGCCTGCCGCTGGACATGGACGTTTACGATGCGGCGGCCTGGAGTTCCATCGTGCCGCTGAGCCAGCAGTCCGTGCTCGGTCGATCAACGTCGGTCGACATTCCCGACTTCACCGTTGGCGCGTGGAAAACCAACAAACCCAACATGGACATCATGCTCACGCGGGGCGGAAACACCGAAATCCTGGTGTGAGAGCGTGTGTTTGAAAATGTTCGAGAAGCCTTGGTCCACCGGCACCAAGTAGAGGGCTTTCGTGCCCAGTCAGGTAGTCTTTAGACTTTGGTTCACTTGAACAAGGTGTCTTTCGATAACCACGGACTCAGATTTATTCCCCAACCGTTAAACTCCATCATTTTTGCCATACAAACTAGTTAAGCAACCATCTTCCGAGGGGCTTTCAACGAGCCAAAGCGCCTCATGCCGCCCGATGATGATAAGGGGTAATTCTCTATACGACACATCCGACGGGCATGATGCCGGAGGCTTGTACGATGGGCGGTCGTCGACAATGGTTAAGCATTTGTCTTTTTTTCCTCGCCTCTCTGGCAATGCCCCTCGCCGCGGTGGCTCAGCAAACAGTTTCCGCGCCGCTGCCGCGCGCCTACTACACGGCGTATGTCGACGAGGCTGCTTCCGCCCCCAGCGCACCGAACGGCGAGGCAAGCAAGAACGGCGACGGCTTGGAATTCCTGAATCAGAGCATGGAGCAGATTGCGCGGACGCAGGTTCGCGTCCCGTCGATGGACATCCAGGTGTCGACGGTCACCAAGCAAGATAGCACGGTCGGCCAATCGCCGGCAGCCGTGTTCGTGATCAGCAGCGAGATGATCCGGCGCAGCGGCGCCACGTGCGTGCCCGAGTTGCTCCGCATGGCGCCCGGCGTGGAGGTTGCCCGGGTAAATTCCCACGCCTGGGCCATCAGCATCCGGGGATTCAACGCGCGTTTCTCAAACAAGCTGCTCGTGCTTGTTGACGGCCGCGTCGTTTACAATCAACTGTACTCCGGCGTCTACTGGGACGTGCAGGACATGATTCTCGAGGACATCGAGCGAATCGAGGTCATTCGCGGGCCCGGGGGAACGCTCTGGGGCGCGAACGCGGTAAACGGCGTGATCAATATCATCACGAAGAAGGCGCAGGATACCCAGGGCACGCTTGTCTCGGTCGGCGGTGGCAACCTCGATCGATCGATCAATGCGGTTCGCGTCGGCGGCAGCGATGGCGACGGATTCCACTGGCGGATGTACGGAAGGCACTTTGAACGCGGCACCGAATACAATCCAGATGGCGCTTCTGACGACTGGCGCATGGGTCAGGGAGGCTTCCGAATCGACTGGGACCTGGACAGGTCGAAATCGACCGAACTTACGGTGTTGGGCAATTTCTACGGCGGCAAGGAAGGCCAGAAATACGTAGCCCCCGTGCCGACGCCTCCCTATTACGAACCAATTCTCGAGAACGAATCGGTCGGGGGATCGAATGTTCTTGCCCGTTTCACGCGGAAGATCGACGACGAATCGGACTGGTCCCTGCTAGCGTACTTCGACCAAACCTACCGCAATCAGTACGTCATGAATCAACAGATAAACACAATGGATTTCGAGTTCCAGCATCGATTTCCCGCGGGCCGGCGCCACCATGTCATTTGGGGCTTGCTCTATCGACAAATCAGCAGCGATCTGCCCACCCAAACGTTCACGGCCAGCTTCGATCCGGCCCGTCGGACTACGGACCTTTTCAGCGGTTTCGTGCAGGACGACATCAAACTCGTCGAGGACCGCCTGTCGCTTATTCTCGGTACAAAACTCGAAACGAACTCGTTCACGGGTTTTGAATATCAACCAAGCGCGCGGGTGCTCTGGACTCCCGATCGGCGCCACACCGGCTGGGCAGCCATCTCGCGCGCCGTGCGAACGCCATCGCTATTCGAAGAAGACGCCACCGCCAATCTGGGACCTTTCCCCGTCGAAGTCGAGGGCGTTTGGTATGCCGGGTTCTACCGGCTGATGGGAAATCGCCACCTTCTCTCGGAAGACGTCATCAGCTATGAAATCGGCTTTCGAACCCAAGTTACCGACCGTTTTTCCTGGGACATCGCCACCTTCTTCAATAGCTACGACAACCTGATTTGGAGCCAGCCGAGCCAGCCCGTTCTCGAGGACACCTATGCCGTTATCCCAGCTATGGAAACCAACGGTTGGTACGGGCAGACGTATGGCTTTGAACTGGCCGCTCAATACGAGGTCTCGGAAACATGGCGTCTTTCAGGGTCCTACAGTTTTCTGAGAATGGTGCTGCGATCTCGGCCGGGCTATGATGTGGATTATGAGGGAAACGAGGGGAATTCGCCCATCAATCAGGTGCGATTGTATTCGGCATGGGATTTGGGACGCCGCTGGGAACTCGACTCGGGCCTGCGTTACGTCGATGCATTGCCCACCCAGAACGTGCCAGCGTATATCACGATGGATGCACGGCTGGCCTGGCGCCCTAGCCAAAGCCTTGAGATCGCCTTGGTGGGACAAAATCTTTTCGACCCACACCACCCCGAATTCGGACCCGAGGCTTACGGCTTCGAGAATGCCCAGGTCCGCCGTACCGTGTTCGGCCAGGTCATGTGGCGACGGTAGGGTGAGTCGGATCGGTTAGTCCATCACCAAGACAGCCGCATCTGCCCAGGCTTCCCATACTAACCTATCCTTATCCTATTTTCTCCATCCGCTCCCTCTCTCTTTCCCGGATTGCCATGGAGCATTTCTCCAATCCGGGTTAAACTACCCTTGCCAAAGTGTTGACCACGGAGAATCCGCGCACACCCACGAACTGACCGCAGGGAGGCTGCCATGTCGAATTGGCCTTTTCGCTTTCTTCACGCGGCCGATTTTCATCTCGAAACCACTCCCTTCCGAATCGAGGACGTGCCCGAGCATCTGGCCGAACTGATGCTCGAGTCGCCTTACCGCGCGGCCCAGCGGGTTTTCGACACGGCCTTGGCCGAAAACGTCGATTTTGTGGTTTTATCGGGCGATTTGCTACATGCTCGGCACGCGGGTCCGCGCGGCCCACTGTTTCTCGCCGGCCATTTTCAGCGGCTGGCGGATCGCGGCATCGCCGTATATTGGGCAGGAGGGCGCGTCGACCCGCCCGAGTCGTGGCCCCCGTCGATCCGTCTGCCCGACAACGTTCAACGCTTTCCTCGTACCCATCCCGAGACGATGGTCCATCGTCGAGCCGACACTCCCTTGGCCCGACTGATCGGTGCTAGTCGCCCTTCCGAGGGCCGGATGCGCCTCGATCGGTTTGTTCCCGAGCAAGCCGGCCTGTTTACCATCGCGGTGGCCCACGGTCCGGCGTCGCTTGCGGCGCTTCGCGCCAGCCGGATCGACTATTGGGCGTTGGGCGGACGCCATTCGCGCCGCACGTTGTGCGAGGCGATGCCGGTGGTCCACGATCCGGGCACTCCCCAAGGGCGCCAGCCCGACGAGTCGGGCCCTCGCGGCTGCACGCTGGTCGACGTCGATGCGTCGCGGAACGTGCGGCTCGCGTCGGTCAATACGGACGTGCTTCGTTGGAGTTATCAGTCGCTCTCGCTCGACGAAGGCGCGACGCGCGAAAGCCTCGAACGTGAAATGCGGCAGCGCATCGAATCGCTCAAGCTCGAATCGCCCGAGACCACGCTGCTGATTTCCTGGCAACTCGCCGGCGTGGGCGATCTGGCGGTCCGGCTCCGCCGGGGCGCGTTGGGGCGCGAGTTGCTCGCGGGGCTTCGCGAGGAGCATGGCCGGACGATGCCCGCCGCTTGGAGCGTGGCCTTGGTCGTCGAACCGCCCACCCATCACCCTACGGCATGGTACGAAGAGGACACCCTCCGCGGTGAATTTTTGCGCCAGCTCCGCCACCTCGAGCAATCGGCCGACGAGCCGCTTCGCCTGGAAACCTGCTTGGCGGAGCCATCGGCCGAGGCGCCCCTGAGGGAGTTGGTGGCGAACGTTCCCGAGGCCGCCCGAGCAGCCCTCTTGCGCGAGGCGGCCATGCTCGGTGTCGATCTTTTAGCCGGTGAGGACCACGAATCGTGAAAATCAAATCGCTCGAAGTCGACGGATTCGGAGTCTGGAGCAAGTTGAAGCTGGGCCAATTGGGCGACGGCATCCACGTCTTCCACGGCCCCAATGAAGCCGGCAAGACAACGCTCATGCAGTTTCTGCGGTCGATGTTTTTCGGTTTCTCACCCGAGCGGCGGCGCTATCTCCCCCCGGTCCACGGCGGTCGGCCCGGCGGCGCGGTCGAACTGGCCGCATCCGATGGATCGTTTCGCCTCGCTCGGCACGACGACGATCAATCGCCGGGTCCCCGCGGCGCCGGCGTGCTCTCGGCTCCCGACGGCACGCGCCACGGCGACGCCTACGTCCAGTCGCTGCTGGGCGGCACCGACGAAGCGACCTTCAATAACGTATTCTCCGTGGGCCTGCGTGAAATTCAGGAACTCGCCACGCTCGACGGCATCGAGGCCGCTTCGCTCCTATTCAGTCTCACGGCCGGCCTCGATCGGGTTTCGCTCGTCGAGGCGATGGGCGAACTGGCCAACTCGCGCCGGCGACTGCTCGACAACGAAGGCCGGACGGGCCAGATTGCCGACCTCGCGGTCCAGCGCGACCAACTCCGCCGCGCCATCGACGAGCTCGACGGTCTGACCACCCACTTCGGCCAGCTCACAACCCAGCACGATGCCCTGTCGCGCGACGCCGAACGGCTCGAACAAGAACGCGCCGATCACGAACGCGAGGCTCGCCTACTCGAAACGGCCATTTCACTCCGCGAGCGATGGGCTCGGCGCGGGTCGATCGACGTTCAACTGGCAGAGCTTGACGTTCCGGCGGCCGGCCTCGAGGAGGCGTTTGAACAATTCGATCGCGTGGACGCGCGCGTCACGAAGCTTCGCAAACGAATCGGTCGCTTCGATCGGCGGCGCCGCCAGATCCGCCGGCGGGCCGCCGCCGTCAAAATTAACCAACCGCTTTACCGCCAGGCCGCCCGAATCGAGGCTTTCCGCGAACAGGAAGGCTGGATCGCGTCGCTGCGCGCCAAGGTAGCCGAACTTGAAAATCAGTCCCGTCAGTTGGAAGAAGAAACCGCGCGACGACGCGAACAGCTTGGCCTCGACACGGCCGACCACAATCCGCTACCCACCTCGCTCGGTCGAACCGCGTCGGCCGAATTGCGCCGCCTGGGTCCCATCCTTCGCCGCCGGCGCGAAGCGCTCGCGGAAGCGCGCTTGCGGCTCGACGAACGCACGGAAGCCGGTCGCGCCCAGGCCGCCGAAATCCAGTCGGCCCTGGCCGCCCGTTCCCTCGGCGATTTGAACGAGGCGATCGAAGCGACCGGCAATCTTACCTCGCAACTCCGGCGCCGCGTGCAACTCGACGGGCGCATCGAGCAACTGGAGCGAAGTCAGGACGAACTCGACCAGCGGGAACGCGAGTTGCTGGGCCGGCAAATTCTGCCGCTTCCCGTCGTCGTCGGGCTGGGAGCCGTGTTCGTTTTCAGCGTGATCATGATCGCCGCCGGCGTTTTCCTGCCGTCGAGCATTGTCGGATCGCTCGGATGGCCGCTTTTGATACTGGGCGTCGGCGGGGTGCTCGTCACCTTCGGCATGAAAATCGTGCTCGAACGGTCGAACTCCGCGAAGCTCGACGCCTGCCAGCAGCGAATCCACATGCTGCAACAACAAATCACCCAGGCTAACGAGGAGCGGGCCGCGTTGGATCGATCGTTGCCGCCGGCCGCCTCGCGCGAGGCTCAGCTTGAAGCAGCCGAAAAGAGCCTGGCCGAACTCGAACAACTGCTGCCGTTGGACGCGCGGCGCCAGGCGGCCGAACACGAAACGGCGGCGGCCCGGCTCCAGGTCGAACAGGCGACGAGCGAATTTCAGGACGCGCGCCGTCAATGGAGCAAGTCGCTCGCCCGAGCCGGCTTGCCGCGGAAATTGTCGCCGAAAAACGTCCGGAAGCTGCTGGCCCATCGCCGCCAGTGGGCGGCAATGGCGCGTCAATCCGAACAGGTTGCTTCCGAGCTGCGGCTCCGGCAGTCGGAACTCGACGCCATGCGCGATAGAGTCACCGAACTGGCCACGTCGGCCGGCGTCGCGGTCGACGGCGCCAATCCGCTTGATCTGCTGCGACGGTTGAGCGAGGAGCTCCGCCGGGAAGAAGGCCGCATGGCCCAACGCAAGGAACTCCTCGCCAACTCGCGACGGTTGCGCCGCCGGCGGACAAAGCTTGATACGCGTCTCCGCCCGTTGCGGCAGCGCCGCCGTCGGTGTCTCGAACGGCTCGGCGCGCGCGACGGCGACGAGCTTCGTCGCAAACGGGCGTCCCTCAACCAGGCGGTCCAGCTCCAGCGGCTTCGCCAGACGCTGTCGGCCGAAATCGAAGCCGCCTTGGCCGGGCAATGCTCCGAGAACGAACTGGCCGCGTGCCTGGCCGGCGCGTCCGACGAGCAGATCGAGGCCCGATGGGACGCGATCAGCCGGCAGATCGAGGCAATCCGCAACCGAATCGACCAATGCGCCCAACAGCGCGGCCAGATCAAGGCTCAACTGGCCGAACTGGCCGAGGATCGCCGCGGGGCCCGAAAACGGCTCGAACTCGGCACGGTCGAGGCCCGGCTCGCCTCGGCCGTTCGTCGTTGGCGACTACTGACGCTGACCGAGCGAATATTGGCCGACGTCAAACATCTCTACGAAACCCAGCGGCAACCCGAGACGCTTCAGGAAGCCTCCGAGTACTTGCGCCGCCTGACCGGCGGCCATTATGTCCGCGTGTGGACGCCCCTGGGCGAGGACGTTCTTCGCGTCGACGACGCCCGCGGCGAGGTTCTTCCGATCGAAGTCCTCAGCCAGGGGACCCGCGAACAGCTCTTTCTCGCGTTGCGGCTGGCCTTGGTCGCCTGCTACGGTCGGCGCGGCATCCGGCTGCCGCTGGTGTTGGACGACGTTCTGGTCAACTGCGACACACCCCGAGCCAAAGCGGCCGCGACCCTGCTCCGCGATTTCGCCGGCCAAGACCGTCAGATATTTCTCTTCACGTGCCACGACCACATCCTCGCCCTGTTCAAATCGTTGGGCGTCGACGTTCGCCGGCTGCCGAACCATCGCGACACGGCCCTCGGCCGCGAAACGGCAGTAGCCGCCCCGAAACCCAAGCGATCGAAGAAGCACGCAAAGCGGCGCCAGCACAAGCAAGGAAAGCACGCACGCGAGTTCGACGTCGAAGAGGAAATGGCCGCCTGGGTCCGGGACGACCCTGACGAAGACGCCCCCCTCGGCGAAACCGAAATGGATGAAGACGACGAAGCCACGCCCTGGGAAGATGCTCAAGCGAACGACGACGCCGACGAAGCCGCCGCCTAGGTTCCGTCTCGTGAAGAAACCCGGCGACTAGGACGGCCGCGTTCGTTTATGCAACCTTATTGTCGGCAGTGTCGGCGACCCGATCCAACGCTCGCCGGGCCTCGGCGCGAACCATGGGGCTTGGATCGTCCAGCAGTTTTTCCAGAGCGGGCACGGCGGCCCGGGCACGCTGACCATGGAGACGCAGCGCCCCGGCCGCGTTGCGTCGATTGACCGCCGCCTCGTCCTCCAATCGCTCGATCAATCGTTCGATCAACAAATCACGTTGCACGCGCACGTTCCTTCTCTCCCGCGATTTGGGTTTCTCAAAGTTTTCGCCGTCTTCCCTGACGGCTTCTCTTCGATTTTCTATCGGCCGACAGGACAGGTTGACTTCGCGGTGGCCGCCAAGACAGATAATTCAGCTAAAGCAGGAAATCCCTAACGCTATCAGGTCCCAAGAGCCAAGCGAAAAACCCAAAACACACCCCCCATAAATACTACATTATGACATTCTAGTATTCCGCGGCGAATGGCGTTATACTGGTTGTTTGGCAGCAGTCTGAATTGCCCCGCCGGCCTTGCCGGTCGAGACGCTGCCAAACCGACCTACCTGGTGGGGCCCCGCCGACCATCCCCATCGTTGTCCATCCTTCAGAAGTCGCGGAGTACCCAATCATGGCTCATTACACGCGCCGCCGTTTTCTTCAAGATTCCCTCCTAGCCGCGGCAACCGCCGCCGCGACGGCCAGCCCCGCCGGGTTCGCCCTGGCCGAGCCGGGCGCGTCTAAGAACCAAGCCGGCAGCCCGAATGAGAAGCTCGGCATCGCCATGCTCGGCGTCCGCGGCCAGGGCCACAACCACGTCGCCGAGTATCTGCGGCGCAAGGACGTCGAAATCCTCTACGTCTGCGATCCCGACAGCGAAGTCGGCGGTCAATGGGCCGACGTCATCGCGAAAAAACAAAAGCGAAAGCCGCGGCTCGTGGCCGATTTCCGCCAGGCATTGGACGACGCGGCGGTCGACTTCGTCTCGATCGCCACGCCCAACTATTGGCACGCCTTGGCCGCGATTTGGGCCATCCAAGCCGGCAAGGACGTCTACGTCGAAAAACCGGTGAGCCACAACGTCAGCGAAGGGCGGCGCATCGTCGAGGCCGCGCGCAAGCACGGCCGAATCTGCCAAACCGGAACACAATGCCGCTCGATGTCGGGCACGCGCCAGGCCATCCGCTGGATTCACGAAGGCAATATCGGCGAGGTCAAGCTGGCCCGCGGACTCTGCTACAAACAACGCAAACCGCTCGGCTCCAAGGGCATCTACGAGGTGCCCAAGTGCGTCGACTACAACATCTACCTGGGCCCGGCTCCCATGGCCCCGTTGACCCGACCCAACCTCCATTACGACTGGCACTGGCAGACCCCCTATGGCAACGGCGACCTGGGCAACCAGGGAATCCACCAGATGGACCTGGCTCGTTATGGGCTCAACGTCAACCAGCTCAGCGACCGCGTGACGTCCTACGGCGGCCGGCTCGGCGAGGGCTGGGACAAGGACGCCGGCGACACGGCCAACTGCCAGATCGTCGTCCATGAATTCGGCGAGAAGACGCTCGCCTTTGAGGTGCGCAACCTCCGCACCGACCCGTTCAAGCACGCCCGCGTCGGCGTCATCTTTTACGGCTCCGACGGCTGCCTGGTGCTCAACAGCTACACCGGCGGCATGGTTTTCGACAACGATTTGAAGGTAGTCAAAAAGTTTCGCGGCGGCCAATACGCCGACCATTTCGACAACTTCATCAAGGCCATCCGAAGCCGGAACCACGAAGACCTTCATGCCGACATTCTTGACGGCCATCTGTCGAGCGCGCTGTGCCACACGGGCAACATCTCATGGCAGCTTGGCAAGCAGGTTCCGCTGGCCGACGTGAAACGCTGGGCCGACAATTACCAAAGCAACGAAAC
>JAFGAY010000117.1 GCA_016933425.1 Pirellulales bacterium | reverse complement strand
CGGGATGACGCTGATAAAATCCGAGGCTGACCAGCCGGCGGTCCATTGCCGGAGGGCAGGTGCTCACGTGGGCAAGTCCATTGCCAAGTGCTTCACGCTTTCAGTCATCGTGGACGCATTGGGTTTAGTTGCATTAGAAACACGGCAAACTCCGGTATTTCCAAAAGGGGAGCCGACATAAAACGCAAGGTCGTTACACCCGGTAGGGAGGCGTGGCTGACAAATCGCACACTCCTGTTAAACTCGATATAAACCGGCCGATCGTTGTGGTCGCCGCTATCTGGCTGGCGATCTCTCGTGAAAAAACCACCGGGGTCGCCCCAAACGGATAAACGCCGGCACAATGCCACGGAATGCTCATTGGACGCTAATCCTACGCTAACACAGAAACCAGTATATTAGTCAGCGGTTGGGGGCTGGTATTAGGCGCAATATACTTGCGCGGTCCATCTCACCGAGGTTCGCGATGAAGAGTCCGCTGGTTTTAATCGTCGAGGACGAAGACGACATCCGCGAGTTGGTTGGATACAACCTGTTTAAAGAGGGGATGCGCGCGGCGGAGGTCAGGACGGGCGAGGAAGGACTCAAGGCCGTCGCCGACCAACGGCCCGACCTCGTCCTGCTCGATCTGATGCTGCCGGGATTGGATGGCCTGGCGGTCTGCAAAAAGCTCAAGGAAAGCTCCAAGACGCGGGATATCCCGATCATTATGCTCACGGCCAAGGGAGAAGAGGCCGACATTGTTCGGGGACTGAACCTGGGCGCCGACGACTATGTCACCAAACCCTTTAGCCCCAAGGTCCTCATGGCTCGAATCTCAACCGTGCTGCGGCGCGCCGCCGAGGATCGGACGCCGGCGGTCGCGGACGACGACGAACCGCCGATGACCTTCCGGAATCTGTCGATCCACGTCGGCCGACACGAGGTCCTGGTCGAGGGGGATCCGGTCGAACTCACTTCGACGGAGTTTCGGGTTTTGAGATTCCTGGCCCGCAAGCCCGGGTGGGTTTTTACCCGCCACCAGATCCTCGACGGCGTCCACGGCGACAAGTATGCTATTACGGATCGGGCGGTGGACGTTCAGATCGTGGGTCTGCGGAAAAAACTGGGCGTGGCAGGCGACCATATCGAGACCGTGCGGGGGGTAGGCTACCGATTCAAGGAATAGCGGATGCGAGGAAAGCGACTCTTCTGGCGGCTCTTCTGGTCCTATTTCTGGATTGCTCTGGCCGCTTTGGCGCTGACGGCCTGGTACGGCGCCGGTTCGCTTCGACAATTCTATCTCGCCGACATCGACGCCAAGCTCGAGGCCCGGGCCCGTTTGCTTATTCCCGACGTCCAGCGGTTCATTGAACAGTCGGATTTCGACGCCGTGGATCAACTGTGCAAACAACGGGGTAAGACGGTCGACACGCGAATTACCGTGGTGCTTCCGTCGGGCAAGGTGATCGGCGACACCGAGCACGATCCGGCCACGATGGAAAACCACGCCGAGCGTCCCGAGATTCTCGGCGCGTTCGGAGGCCGGGTCGGTCGTTCCATCCGGCCCAGCACAACCCTCGGCGAAAGTCTTCGCTACGTGGCCGTGCCGTTTCGGATCGGCGATTCGTGGGCGGCGATTCGGACGTCGTTTCGGGTCACGGCGTTGGACCGTTCGCTCGGCGTGGTTTCGTCCTATTTCTTTCTGAACGCAGCTTTTGCCGCCGTTCTGGTGGGGCTGGTGAGCCTCTGGGTGTCGCGGCGCATCAGTCGTCCGCTCGAGGAATTGGAGGCCGGCGCCCAGCGGCTGGCCAAGGGCGAGCTGCACCATCGCGTCCAAGGCGGCCGGGTGGCCGAAATCGCCTCGCTGGCCGACGCGCTAAACCGAATGGCCGCCCAATGGGCCGATCGCGTCGAGATCATCTTGCGACAGCAAAATGAGCAAGAGGCAATGCTCACCAGCATGACCGAGGGCGTTCTGGCCGTCGACGGCTGCGGCACGGTCATCACCATGAATCCCAGTTGCGCGCGTCTGCTGGGGGTTGACGCGGCCGATCCGCGGGGTCGAACCATTCACGAGGTGATTCGCAAGCCGGAACTGCTCCAGTTTGTCGAGGCCGCACTGGTCGATTCCGCGCCGCTTGAGCGCGAAATCGAGCTGATCGATCACGAGACCCGAACCCTCGACGCCCACGCCACGACGCTTGTCGGCGCCGAGGGAAAACCGATTGGCGCGTTGGTGATCCTCCGCGACGTGACGCAATTGCGGCGATTGGAGAACGTTCGCCGCGATTTCGTCGCCAATGTGTCGCACGAACTGAGAACCCCGATCACGTCGATCAAGGGTTTTGTCGAAACGCTTCTCGACGGAGCCCTCGAGGACGAAAACAGCGCCCGACGCTTTTTGGAAATTATCGCCCGACAGGTCAATCGGCTCGACGCCATTATCGAGGACCTGCTCATGCTTTCGCGGCTCGAGAAGAGCCCGGACGACGTGCCCGCACCGCAGTTTTCCACGGTTGAAATCCGGCCGATGCTGGCCGGCGCCCTGGAAATGTGCCAGAAACACGCCGAGGAAAAACAGATCGAAATCCAATGTCAGTGCGACCCGACGCTTGCCGTCCCGATGAATTCCCATCTGCTCGAACAGGCGGTCGTCAATCTGCTGAACAACGCCATCAAGTTCAGTGAACCGGGAACCACCGTCCACGTGCAGGCCGTGCTCGAGGATAGCGAGGCCGTCATTCGGGTCAAGGATGAAGGTTGTGGAATCGAGCGCCGGCACTTGCCGCGGCTGTTCGAGCGTTTCTACCGGGTCGACAAAGCCAGAAGCCGGCAACTCGGGGGGACCGGTCTTGGATTGGCAATAGTCAAGCACATTGCCCGGGCCCACGGGGGAACCGTGGACGTCGAAAGCGTAGTGGGACAGGGGAGCACCTTCACCATTCGGCTGCCTGGCGCCTCTCAAGTAGGCACAGCGTAGTGGTTTGTCAGAAAGCCCCGTAGGTCAGGCTGTGCCTGACAAACCCGTAGGCCGGGTCCTGTCCCTTGGAGGGCCACGCTCCGTCGTGGCCGTAAATAGCCGGTAAAACAGACGTGACAGAGCACGTTCCTCCAAGTTGTCACGAACTTGGGATTCCGCCTATTTTCAACCAGGCGCAAACACTCCGCTCACTTAGCTCTAACATCGGAATCCTAGGATTTTAGCGCGTCATGTTGGGTTGCGGCAGGCTCCCTTGCTTGGAGTTAACGGGTGGAGTTTCTCTTTGTGAGCCGG
>JAFGAY010000015.1 GCA_016933425.1 Pirellulales bacterium | reverse complement strand
CTCGACGTCGAGATCGCTTTCGGCTTCGATTCGCACGCAAATTCGCGCGGCGGCCAATGCGGCCCGCGCCGCCTCGCGCCGGCCCACGGCCGCGCGGATCGCGCGTAGCCGCGCGGCGTCGGGCGCCCCGAGCCGGCCGCGCCGCTCGACCAGATCGCGCAGCGCCCCATCGAAATCAACCGCTTGGCGGAGGAGCTTTTCGCGGTTTTCCAGCCGGCATTTCGCCTCGCGGTGGCACGCGGCCCGTTCGGCCGCGTGGAGCGCTTGGGCCGTTTGCTCGCGGCGCTGCACAAGCGCGGTCAAAGCCGACGCGGCCACGGCCGCTTCCTTCTGGCATCGTTCGAGGTCGGCCGTCCGCCGCGGCAACAGGGTTTCAAGCCGGTCGATCTCCTCGGCCAGCTCCCGCCGTTGCTTTCCATCGGCTTCGAGCGTTTCGACGCGCGTGTTCAGTTCGCCCCACCGGGCCTCGGCCGCTTCGAGGTCCTTCTTTTGCTGAGCGAACTGACTCTGAAGGCGATTGTACGCCTCGGCGCGCCCGGCGGCCGCCTTGAGCGACTCGGCGAGACGCTGCTGGTCGGCCGTGATTTCGTCGCGCCGGGCGGCCAAATCATGGATCTGCTTGCCGACCTCGTTGAACTGGTCGACGATGACCCGCAGCTTCTCCCGGCGACCACGGTGTTGATCGAGTTGTTCTTCGAGCCGGGTAATCTCGGGCGCCTTCTTGCCGGTGCGCAGGCGGCCGGTGTCGGTGAAAACGGCCGAGTAGGCATCATTTATTTTGCTTTCAATCGCGTCGGCCGCCGGGCTCATGATTTGGGCCCCCAGCGACGCGCGGATCGCGCCGGCCACGCCTGAGGCCAACGCCGACAGTGGGAGTTTGCCCTGGGGAGCCCAAAGAACCTGGGCCAGTCCCCAGTGTTTTTCCTGGCTCAGTCCTTGGGCGGGCAGGCTGCCGTCGAGCATGGCTCGAACGTGCTCGTCGGCCGCGCGGCTCTCGGCCATGGGAACCCAGCGGCCGCCCTCGAACCGGTGGAGCGTGCTGGTCGGCGAGTCGAGAAATTGCTTGGCCACGCAGAATTGGTCGCCGTTGTGTTCCAGTTCGATCGTCACGCGCGGCGTCAATCGCCGGCCGTCGGGGCGCAACGACTCGGTTGCCTCGCTGTGCGAGGCGTGGTTGTCCATCAGCCCGCGAATCATGGCCCAAACCAACGTCGACTTGCCGCTGCCGTTGGGACCGTGGACCACGTTGATCCGTTCGTCCAGCGGACCCAATTCGAGCCGGTCGGCAAAACAACGCCAGCCCTCCACGCCGAGTCGACGCAAAATCATCGCTCGCCTCCGTTCGACGAGGCCGACAGGGCATACAGATCCAATAACGCCCGAGCGGCCACCTCGACCGCAACGCCCTCGGGCCGCGCGTCGGCCGCGCTCTGGTCGCTCCAACGTTGCAATCGCCGGGCCGTCTCGCGCAACGGGCCCGGCGGAAGATCGGCCAGCCACCGATCGTCGCCGGGAGCCGGCAACAATCCCGTCGCATCAACCCGATGGAACATAAACTCACGCGCCGCGAGAATCTCTTCGATCCGGCGCAATTCCTCTCGTTCCGCGGCGCAAAGAACGCCGTGAAGACGCAAATTCAGAAGCGTTCGCTCGGGCCGCTCGACCGACTCGATCCGGCGACGCGCCCGGCCCAGGTCGCCCAGGTCGCGGATTGGTTCGTCGACGCTCAGCCAGACAAGCCCGCCGGTCGCGACCGTTTCGACCCGGGGCACGGCTCCCCGCCCGTCGATTTCGACCACCAACACGTTGCCGCTGTCGCGCTCTTCGAACCGCGTCGGCTCGTGCGTGCCCGCGTAGGCCATCCGGTCGTACCCCGCGGCGACGGTCGAGTGCCAATGGCCCAGGGCCAGGTAATCCAGTCCTCGCCGACGGGCCGCGTCGCGCGGAATGGGCGACTCGGGCTGCTCCTGGGGAACGCCTTCGACTGACCCATGGGCCAGGCCGACCGCAATCCGCTCGTCGCCGGCCGCGGCGATCCACGCCGTCGGATCGGCCGGCGAGTGCTTCGTCAACGCGGGACAAGGGTAGAGCCGTCCGCCGGCCGCGGCGACGGGCTCGGCACGGTCGAGCACGTGCAAATTCGCATGCGCCGACCACGACGCGTGTTCCCAAACCGAACCGGGAACCAGCGGGTCGTGGTTGCCGGGAAGCAGGTAAACCGGACCGGCGAACTCGGCCAGCGTCTCCGCCACGCGGCGAACCATCGCCCGATCAACCCCGTTGTCCTCAAACGTATCGCCGGCCAGCACGATGAAATCGACCCGACGCTCGGCGGCCAACCGGACCACTCGCCGGGCCGCGGTAAACCGTTCCTGGCGAACCCGCTCGGCCGCCGCCCCGACGTGCGCGGCCCGCATCCCAATTTGCCAATCGGCCGTATGGAGGAATTTCATGGCTCCGTCCTGCTTTCCATCCGCTGTGAACCTCTGTCTACTAGTGTCTCGATTCCGGGCGATCGGTCAAGCGGCCCCCGGCCTGTTGGCCGCGCGACCGTTGCCAGCGGCCCATTCGTGCCCGGTCACCCCCTCGGTCGAGCGGCATTTTGTTTGACGCTGGCGGCCCGTCCCGGTTAAAGTAAAGGGATATCCGCCGCACGACTGGCGTTCCCACGATTTGCGAACAGATAGGCCAACATGATGAAACACCCCCGACTCCGGTTGACCTCGTTTCCCTTCACGCGCCGCGCCGGCGGCCGTGGATCCGGCTCGACGCGCCGCGCGCGGTTCGAGCGGCTCGAGGACCGCCGCGTCTTATCGGTCCCGACGCTGGCGGCCATTGATCCGGTTACCCTTTTCTCGGGCTCCCCGCTGCACATTCCGCTCGATGCGTTCGATGCCGACGGCGACGCGCTCACCTTCTCGGTTACCAGCTCCAACCCGAACGTCGCCGCGTCGGTCACCGAGGGCAATCGCAGCATGAAAATCTCGGTCCGAAGCGCCGACGACGCGATCGTCGGCGATTTGATTCTCGAACTGTTCGAGGACCGCGTGCCGCGCGCAACCGGCCGAATCATCACTCTGGCCGAAAGCGGATTCTACGACGGCATCATTTTCCATCGGGTCATCGACGGCTTCATGATCCAGACCGGCGATCCCTTGGGCACCGGCTCGGGTGGTTCCAACTATCCCGATTTCGACGACCAGTTCCACGTCGACCTGCAACACAACGCGACCGGCCTGCTGTCGATGGCCAAATCGTCCGACGACACGAACAACTCGCAGTTTTTCATCGTCGACACGCCCGCCTCGGGCTCGGACTACCCAAGACATCTCGACTATAACCACAGCGTTTTCGGCCAGTTGGTCGAGGGCTTCGACGTGCTCGAGGCCATCAGCGAAGCCTACACGGGAACCGACACCAAACCCGACGTCGACATTGTGATGGAGTCGGTCGAAATCTTCGTCGACCACGAAAACGGCGTGCTCATGCTCAAGGCGCCCGAGGGCTACACGGGCGAGGCCGACATCACGGTCACCGTGAACGACGGACAAAGCAACGGCGTTCCCGTGGTGTTCCACGTGACCGTCACGCCCGACGCGGTCGACGCCGATCCCTATCTGGCCGACGTGCCCGAGATTCGCACGACGGTCGACGAGCCGGTCACGTTCAACCTGACGGCCGTCGACGTCGAGGAAGACGACGCCTATTTTATCGACGAATACACGCTTTATTCCTCTAACCTCGTCATTTCGCTGCTTTCCGACGTCGATCTGGAGTACGTCGTCGATTTTTACACGGGCGAGGCAACCGTCACGCCGACCAACGGTCTGGTGGGCATCCACCCGATCACCGTCGGCACGGCCTTCTATGCCGACGCCATCGACTACCAGGTAGTGCCCGTCTATATCGTTCCCGACGAAGCGCCGACGGCCCAGTTGGACCTGACGCTCGTCCGCGAATTGACCGAGGTCGACGCGATGGGCGAAACCGACGCCCTGCCCGACAGCCAGTGGATCGACGAATGGGACTCCTTCGTCATCGAAGTCTGGGCGACCGTGACCGAGTCGGGCCAATTCGGCGTTCACACGGTTTCGACCGATTTGACCTTCGACAACGAGCAGTTCACGGCGACCCAAATCGAGCATGGGCTTGTTTTCACCGAGAACCTGGGCGGCCAAATCGATAACGCCGCCGGCACGATCACCAACCTGGGCGGCACCACGGGCGTGTTCACCGTCGACGGCTATCCAGGCGAATACCCCAACTGTCCAGTCGATCCCGACAATGTGCAACTTTACGGCGACAACCGGCCGGTGCTCGTCGCGCGCATCTATTTCGAGCCCAAGCAAGGCGGCTTGGGCGTTGCCCACAACGCCGTGGACGATTACCTCGCGCCGCAAACCGACCTAGGCATCGCCTTGACGAATTCCCAAGTTCTTTGGAGCGGCACCGACCAGACCGCCCTGACCGTCGGCGCGCTCGACGACGCCGAACTCTGGCCCATCATGTACGACATGGACGACAACGGAGAGATTGGGCTGGGCGATTTGTCATACTTCGCGGCCGCCTACGGCCACACGGTCGGCGAATCGGGCGTTACCCACACCTGGGCGTCCGATTTCGACCACGACGGCGAGGTAGGGCTCGGCGACCTCAGCTATTTCGCGGCGGTCTACAGGCGAACCGCCGACAGCGAGGGCCGCTGCAACTACCCGACCAACTTCCCCGACGATTGGCAACCCATCTATGAATCGGCCGCCCTGATGGGCACCGTGGTCGGGGGCTCTTCATCGGGCAACTCGTCGGGCGACACAGCCTCCGACGCCGGCGGACTTTCCGACACAACCCTGGCCCAGGCCTTCATCGGCGCAACCCAAAGCCGCCCAACCCAGCGGCGCATGATCGACTACGTCGACCAGGCCATGCGACTCTACGATCCAATGGTGGTTCGGTAACCCGCCGATAATGGGCAGTTTTTTCCAGAATTGCTGGATTGTCGCTTGACAAATCGGCTGCCCGCGTCTACTGTACTAGTTATGTAGTACAGAGGATACGGCATGTTCTTCTCCATAGATCCCAACAATGGCCTGGCCATCTATGACCAAGTGGTCCGCCAGGTCAAGTTCGCCGTGGCGGCTGGGGTGCTCCGGCCGACCGAGTTGGTTCCCTCGGTCCGTGAAGTTGCCCGAGAGCTGGCCGTAAATCCCAACACGGTCGCCCGGGCGTATCGCCAGCTTCAGGCAGACCGGGTGCTCGAGCCGGTCCGCGGCACCGGTTTGGCCGTGGCCGCCGGGGCTCCCGACCGATGCCGCCGTCAGCGGCTCGCGTTGGTCCACGAGCGCCTACGCCAGGTGCTCCGCGAAGCACGGCAAAGCCGGCTTGACAACCGGGAACTTCGAGCGTTGGTGGAAGCCGAATTAGACGTTCTCGAACAAGAGGAGTCCCACGAATGATGCCCGTCATCCAACTCAACATACTCTCGAAGCGTTTCGGCGCGCAGATCGCGCTAGACGAGGTTTCGTTCGACGTTCCGCCGGGTACGGTATTCGCCCTACTCGGTGAAAATGGTGCCGGCAAGACGACAGCCATTCGCATCATGCTCGGTCTGTTGGCGGCCGATTCTGGCCGAGCGTCGGTTGTAGGCCTCGACAGTGCCTCGCAGGGCATCGACATCCGTCGACGGATTGGCTACGTGCCCGAGCGGCCCGTGCTTTACGATTGGATGACCGTCGACGAGATCGGCTGGTTCGTGGCCGGATTCCACGGCCAAGGTTTCCTTGATCTTTACCGCCGGACGGCGGACCGGTTTGGTTTGCCGGCACGGAACAAGATTAAAACCCTTTCAAAAGGGGCCCGTTCCAAGGTGGTTCTATCGTTGGCCTTGGCGGGCGATCCCGAGTTGCTCGTGCTGGACGAACCGACCTCGGGCTTGGACGCCATGGTCCGCCGGGAGTTTCTCGAGAGCATGGTCGACCGGGCGGCGACGGGAAAAACGGTGTTCCTGTCGAGCCACCAGATAAACGAGGTCGAGCGGGTGGCCGACGTGGTGGCCATGATCCACAAAGGCCGGCTCCTGCTGGTCGAGACGCTCGATCGGCTCAAGAAACAAACGCGGCAACTCGTGTTCACGTTGGCTGATGGAATCGCATCGCCTCCGGAAATACCAGGCCGAGTGCTTAGCCAATGCCGCCGGGCTCGTCAATTACAAGTGACCGTTGTCGACCTGCCTGAGGCGTCGCTGGCCGTGCTGCGGCAAAATCCGACCGTCGCCAACTTGGAAGTGCGAGCGCCGAACCTCGAAGATATTTTCGTCGCCCACATGAAAGCCGGCAGCGAACCATCGGTCGAGGAGGTCTCCGCATGAAGAACCACGGCATGTTCCACGCGATGGCCTGGAAGGATTATCGCGAATTGCGAACGTTCTGGGTCGCCACGGTGATCCTGGCGGCCGCGCTCCAAGCGGTCGTCGGAGTCATGACCACTCGGCTCGGAATGGCCCAATATACGATTGTTCCCATGTTGGCGTTGGTCCTGGTTGCGCCCGCCTTGTACGCACTGGGTTGCGCGGCCATGATGTTCGCCGGCGAGCGTGAGTCGGGCATGTATTTTTTTCTCCGGGCACTGCCGGTCGACCCTGGCCGTTTGCTCGTTTGCCGGACGGTCTTTGTGTTGGCAAGCACATTACTGATGCTCGTTGTCACGTGCGGGTCCTTTGTTGTCCTGAATCGTGTGTTATCCGTCGGGGTGGGCGACGTTGCGCGGAATATAGGTTGTTTCGCGATAGTGCCGCTCGAGATGTATGTTTTCGGCGTGTTTTTTTCGCTGACGTCGCGCCGGCCTCTGACGGTGTTGTTGCTGGGCGCTGTGTTCGGTACGTGCGTGCCGACGTCTATTGTCCTTGCATTCAAACTTTCGGGCTTTTTCGACTCTTCCGCCAATTGGTGGCTGCCCGCGTTAGCCGTGAGGCTGGTGATTATCGGCCTGATCGCCGTGGTCGACGTCTGGCTCGCCGCCCGATGGTTTCACGACAATGGACTGCTTCGGGGTAAGCGCCCTCGGCTCCGACACACCATCCCCATTCGAGCGTCGGCCGACTCGGCCCTTTCTTTTTCAACCACCATCAAATCGACGTCCGAGTTTGGCCGGTTGCTTTGGCAACAATGGCGACAGTCGCAGCGATTGGGGGGCATTTTCGTTCTGATAGCGTTATCGCTGGCCGTGGGATTTCTCGCCTTGGGCTCTTTTCACAACGGCGACGGGTATTCTATCGCGTTCCTGATGATGTTGCTACTGTCGTTGGTTGGTGCGTGTGTTTTTCAAGACGACTGGCGGGAAGAGCGCTATCGGTTCCTGGCAAACTGCGGCGCGAGCCCGGGCCGCGTCTGGCTCACGCGCCAGTTGGTTTGGCTGGCCGTGGCCGCGGTCATTACCTTGATCTGCATTGTGGCGACCTGGTTCACGTTACCCGATGATCTTGACACCGGCTCCTCCGTTTCGTTCTTCATGCTGAGCCATGCTCCCTTGAGCGGACTCGTGCCGTGTTTGAGGTTGTTCGCATCATCAAGCCAAGAAGTATCGGGCCCGGTCATCGTCGCCTTTGTCGTGATTTTCGTTCCCGCGACGGTGTTGCTTGCCGCGTATGCTTGCGGACAGTTCTGTTCGATTTACACGCGAAGCAGCATCGTGGCCAGCGTGGCAAGTATCGGATTATTACTGGCGCTGATCATCTGGGCCGTCATTATGTCGGCGCTCTGGATCGACTGGCTTTGGTCGGTCGCGCCGATTCCAGTGGCGCTATTGGTGGCCACGCGATTACGGACCAGCGATTGGATGCTCGGCCGCGCCGACTGGCGTGCCTGGGCCCGAAGCATAATAGTGCCCATCGCGACGATCGTCGTCATTTTCGCGGTTATTCCATTCCATCGGCTCTATTCGGTGCCCAAGGTCGTGCTCGATTTTCCACCCGAGGCGGCCTCCCAAGCGACACCCGAAGATTTTGCCACCGCGCGGATGTACGCGGAAGCTATCGCCATATTCGTGTATCAGGCTCGCGAGAATAACCAGGAAGAACCCGAAAACGTTATTGAACGCCCGTTCTTTCTCGCGGACCAACCAAACGCCAAGTTTAGCGCGAGCCCGCTTTCCCCGGAATCCATTGCCTGGGTTAAAGACAACCAAAAGACGATCGAAATCACCCTCCGTGCCAGTCGGCGTTCCCGATGTCCATTTAGCTTTTTCGATGCCCGCTCGACCGTCAGCTCGAGTGACCTGATGACGCTCTGGAGGTTGCTCATCGCCAGCGCGGAACATTTAACGGCGGAGGGCAAGCTCGATGCGGCATTGGATCATTACCTTGGGGCCATCCGCGTAATGAACCATCTACAACAATCCGACGTGGATGGTTGGCACTCCCTTTTTTCCCCATGGGTTGAGCGGGGATTGCTCTGTTGGACAGCGCATCCCGATCAGACGCCCGAGCAAATAGAACGGGCCTTGAAAGCATACTTGGAACTCAAAACACCATGCCCTTCTTTTATTGCTGAAATCGCCTATGGTTGGAGATGCGATCGTAAGAAACTCGCTGAAATCGATACCTTACACGACCATAGGCGACGGGACGCATATAATTCTTATAAGAACTTCGCCGAGTCCATCCAGGCCAAGGCCCTCGAGTTGTTCCCCTGGGAACGGGCCCGCGTGCGTCGAATTATCGACTATGCTGCATTTCAAGAGGCAAGTAAATTGCGCAAGGTTGAAACGGCATTGAGCGAGAACCGAAAGGTGGAGTTTCCACGGATCGACTACGACAAAGCTTTTATGTTGGATGCACTCAGAAATAGCACTTGTATGCCCGACAGTTTTGAGAGCAGTGGAACCTGCTGTTTCATGGGAAAGCTCGTATTGACCACGACAAAGAACCGAGCCTTCCGGCTGCAAATGGCACTGGCCGCTTGGCGGCGCAGGCACGGCAAATTGCCCAAGTCGCTCGACGAACTGATCGGCACGTACCTCGACGCGATGCCGATCGATCCCTACACAGGTAAACCGTTTTGGTACTTTCCCGAGGGGGTCCCTAAAGCCGAGATGGGCAACGCATATGACCCAAGGCTGTTTCCGCCCGAGGGACTTGGCCCATTTATCTTGAGTTCTCCGCCGCGGGCATCAGAAGATGAGGTTAATGCGCCGGGCGATCATCTTCGGTTTTCAGAACTTCAAGACGGATTCAT
>JAFGAY010000116.1 GCA_016933425.1 Pirellulales bacterium | reverse complement strand
GTCGTGCGCCAAGCGATCGACCGGCTCAAACGCCTGGCCGAAGCCGACCAGGACCCGAAGATCCAGTTTCTGGCCAATCCCGTCTTCCAACAATCGGTCGACGAGGCTACCGGCGAATTGGTCTTCACGAGCGAGTCGATGGACTACCGCGTGCTGGGCGTTCGGGCCGACAGCGAGGAGATCGTGAATCAGTATCGCGAGTTCTGCGACTGGTACGCGCGGTTGAACACGTTTCTTCGCCCGGGCAGCCGGCTGCCGTTCGCGCGGCTGATGGTCAACGAGGCGCTGGCCCGTCGCGGCGAGATTCCGAGCCGGATCGTGTTGGTGCTTCGGTCGCGCCGGGCGCTGGGAACGCACGAGGAACGACTCCGCGGCGAACACCGCCTCCTGAAGCGTTTGGTCGAGTCGGACCTTCGCCGAATTGCCCAAGCAGGCGAACAGATGGCCGCGTTCAAAAAAGTCGGCTTCGGCCAATACGAAGAAAGCCGGCGACCGAAAGAAACCGCCCCGGACAAGTGACGTAACGCCGACGGAAAAAGGGAAGGAAAGCCCGTCTTCTCCGCGTCCCTGCGTCTCCGCGCGAGTTTTTTTATCGCGCTGAGACGCGGAGTCGCGGAGGATTGGGGTTTTTTGAGTTTATTGTCACAACGATGGGCCTAAAACCCTCACCGGACATGTAATGACAATGGATGGAAAGGGGGGGGAAAGGATCGTGTCATGTCGCATAAAACAAGGGCTCACCTCGTGATTAGCCTCTCGCTCGCAACGGCGGGTGTGTTTTTTGCGATTTGCGGAAGTACATTGGTGAATACTGTAGTAGTTGGGAATGCCCTATCGTCGCTAGAGCAAAACGACGCGTGCATAGCGAACACAGTATCTTTGCTTGAGATGGGTTTCTCCGTTACGTGCATCATCTATCTTATCGGCTTGGGTACTGCGGGAATTGCTCTTCTGTGGGCCTTTTTTACATGTGTTTACTGGCTCGTCGGATTGTGGGTCGGCGTGCAATACAACCACGATGTTTAGCGTGCCTAATGATCTTCTCTGCGTCTCTGCGTCTCCGCGCGAGTTTTTTTATCGCGCAGAGACGCGGAGGCGCGGAGGATTAGGGTTTTTTGAGTTTATTTACAACTCGGACGATGGGATTTCATGCAGAGCCATAATTGAGTAAGCGTCTCTGTTTACTTCCGTCCTCCGCGACTCCGCGCGATGCCAACCTTGTGAACCGCCGCCGAGCCGGCCATTCTGCATCCATGCGAAAGACCCAAATTGCCGATTCCGCGCGGAAAGCCTTTATTCAGGGGCTTGGCGTCGTGCCCCTTTTCGCGGTAGTTGCGGTCTCACGATCTTCGAGAGTCCGTCCCTTTTTCCTCATCCTTTCTCGACCATCTCGATCATCGTTTCGTAGTTTCGGATGCTTTGGGCAGAGATATTGCGGCCGTAGGGGGCGCCAGACGGCATTAGCACAAAGCCGCGTCCTTCGCCCGCCGTTCCCTGGGCAAGCGCGACGGCGACCTTTTCGCGAAAGGCCTCTGGGGAAAGGTTTTCGAGGTCGGCCGCTTCGAGGTTTCCGAAGAGGACCATTTGTCGGCCGTACTTCGCACGAACGTCGATCAGTTCGACGTCTCCCTGGGGCGGCGGTTCGATCGGGTCGAGCCCGTCGCAGCCGGTTGCCGCGATTTGTTCGAGGACGGCTTTGATGCGTCCATGCGCGTGAATTCTTGCGTAGCCACCGTGCCGTTGGATGGTCTCGATGAGCGGTTTGTCGTATTGGACAACCAGTTCGGAAAATCGGTTGGGTGGGAGCAGCGGGGGTGTCGCGGCCTCGGGACCGTAGATTCGCCAAAGACGACCCGGTAGTGCAAGACAAACCGCTTCTATTCGCGCATGAATCACCTCGAAACAAAGCGCGAGCAGGGCGTGCAACAAGTCGGGATGCAGTGTTGCCGACAGAACGAACTCTTGCATGTCAAAGAGCAACAAAGGAACGCACAAGGGGTCGTACGTGTCGATCATCACGATGCCCGTTTCACCCAACCGCCGTTCCGCGTCGAGCACGGCGGACACGTCGGGCACGAGCCCGGGTTCCGAACGAGGAAACCCCAGCAGAACTTCGAGGTCCTCGATGTTTTTCAGAAGCGGTTCCACGGTCCAGATCGTATTCGTATCCGGATCCCGCCGCGTAACGCACTGGAGCTTGCGCCCCGCGGACTGGAGCGTGATCCGGGTGAATTTCGACCCCTTCTCATTCTGCCAGGTTTCTTCCGAGCGGCGCCCGGGCAAAAAGTCGGGCACGACATCCAGCGCGGCCCAAACCTCCTCGGTCGACATGCCGTCGGAACTTTCATTGCGGAACGGGACCGACCGCATCACGATGCGATCCGTCTTTTCACGGGCAAGATCCAGGACGGGCCTCCAGGAAGGGTCGTTGAATACGTTCATCGGGTCGGAATTGTCCGGATCCTCGTCGAACCCGTTTATTTCGTAAAAGCAGACGGGCACTCGGTCGACGGACTCCCCGCGCAACGTTGCCATGAGTCGTTCGCGTCGGTTCATGAAGACTCCCTTTCCAGACTATCCCTGCTCGGGACGTAAATTGGTTGGATCCATCTTACACAGCTTGCTCTCGGTTCATCAAGCCGATATTCTATCCTCAGTTGCCGAACTTCGCCCAACCCGCGTTTTTAGTATGACGAGGCACGGGAGCGCGCGTCAACGATCGCGGGGGAGTATGTTTGGGCCAGCCGCGTCTTCGGCGAAAACTTTTTCCGAGAACTCTTCATGACATTATCGTTTGGCGACTGGGCAATCATTGTCGTTTATCTAATCGGCTGCATGGGCGCCGGCATCTGGATGCGGCGCTATGTGAAAAATGTCGAGGATTTCGCCGTTGCCGGTCGCGAAATGGACGTTTATCTGGGCATTGCCTCGTTGGCCGCCACCGAGATGGGCCTGGTCACCGTGATGTACACGGCCGAACTGGGTTTCACTAACGGGCCGGCCGGCGCCACGATCGGCGTGCTCATGGCCGGCGCCATGTTGCTAGTCGGATTGACGGGGTTTGTCATCAAGCCGATGCGCGACGCCGGTGTGATCACCATTCCGGAACTCTTCGAAAAGCGATTCGGCCCGCGCGTTCGATGGCTGGCCGGACTAGTGATCGTTCTGGGGGGCGTGCTCAACATGGGTATTTTCCTCCAACTCGGCGGCAAGTTCCTGGTCAGTGTCTCGGGCATCAACGCCGAATACCTCAAGTGGACGATGACCGCCTTGCTGGGGCTGGTGCTTCTGTACACGGTTCTCGGCGGAATGTTGTCCGTGCTTGTGACCGACTATCTCCAATTCCTCATTCTCGGACTGGGACTGGTCGTCACGTCGGTGCTGGTGATATGGAGCGTCAACCCGTCGACCGGCGCCATTGCGTTCAACTGGCCCAACATCGTGACCGGTCTCCAGCAAGCTCATGTCTCCGGCGAAGCCTATCGCGAGGAAGCGGCGTCTCAAGCCCAGAAGGAAAGGGAGACGATCGCCGCCGCGCGAGCGACCGAGGATCCCGAGGCGGCCGAGTCGCTTCGGACGCGATTGGTGACCCAGGCCGGCGACGAACTCAGCGCGCGTCGCAAGCAACTCGCCGAAAAAGACGTCCTTGTGGTAGTCGAGACTGAACCGCGGCCGGGCGAAGAACGCACTCGACCGCCTTATGCCATGACGATGGATCATCCGTTTAACCCCTTAAAATCACGCTCTTTGGGCTGGATGTACATCATCTGGCAATTGATGTTCCAGATGGCCGTCGTGACCACCTGGCAAACCATGATCACACGCGTGCTCAGTGCCCGCGATTCGGCCACCGCCAAGCGGATTTATGCCCGAACGGCGTTCTATTTCGTTGGCCGTTTCGCTTTGCCGGGACTATGGGGAGCGGCGGCCTTTCTTTATTTCTGCTCGATCGGGGGCTTGCCCGACGGGGCCACCTCGCAAACCGCAATGCCCCTGTTTCTGAAGACGGTGCTGCCGGCAGGCATCCTAGGAATCGTTATTGCGGCGATGCTGGCAGCCGAGATGTCGACCGACAGCGGTTACCTGTTGAGTTGGGCTACGGTCATTTACAACGACTTGATCTGCCCCTGCGTGCGGCGGCCGCTTTCACCCACCGGGCGGCTCCTCCTAGTTCGCGCGCTGGTTTTGCTGATCGGGCTGTTTCTGCTGCTTTGGGGCTTGTGGTATGAGGTTCCCGGCCGGGCATGGGACTACCTGGCTATTACCGGCAACATTTACTTGTCGAGCGTCTTTACGCTCCTGGTCGGAGCGCTCTACTGGCGCAAAGCCAACTCGGTCGGGGCGATGGCAGCGATTGTGTTGGGCGCCGCCGCCCCCATCACCTTCTTGGCCTATAACAGCATCGTGACGGTTCCCGAGCGACAAATTCGTCCGGAAATTGCCGGATTTGCCGCCTTCGCACTCGCCTTCGCCGGGATGATCGTCGGTTCGCTCGTGGCCGAGATGCTTGGTTTCGCACGACCCCATTCCAACGACACTTCCAGCCCAACGGAAAACTCCTGATGAACGAACTGCTAGCTTGGTTGGCCGGCAGGGGCTGCGTGGCCTTTTGGACGGCGATGATCTTTGGGTCGATTCTCTGGTATGCCCTGCTGTTGGTATTCGTCGGCTGGCGCGGCGGCCGCGAGATTCGCCAAATGGCGAATACCCTCGCCCAGGATGCGGATCCCGCGGTCCACGATGCACGGCGGAAATGAGATCCGCTCAAACGCAACATAGAGCGGGAGCAGCGTCACGAACGCGAATCGCCGATTGAAACCGTCAATAGGCGACCAATTCACCTATCAGGCCACTCTGATTCCACCCCTGCCCGCAATATAATCCAGTTGCCCCAGTTTCAGCAATAATTGCGTCTTTCCAGTGATTTCTCTCCAAACGGATAGTCTCCTTTGCGCCTCCGCGCGAGATTTTATCGCGCTGAGACGGTAGAGGCGCGGAGAATTAGGTTTTTTGAATTCATTTACCACACGGACGATGGTTTTTTCAAGCAGCGACATAATTGAGTAACCATCTCTGTTTACTCCCCTCCTCCGTGACTCCGCGTCTCCGCGCGATGCCAACCTTGCGAACCGCCGCCGAGCCGGCTATTCTGGATTCATGCGAAAGACTCAAATTGCCGATTCCGCGCGGAAAGCCTTTATTCAGGGGCTTGTTGTCGTGGCCGCGCTGGGGGCCGTTGCGGCGCTGGTGCTCGACGGGGGCCACACGCTGCGGATCTATTGCACGGCGATGGTTGCCCAATTCGTTACGACCGGTTGGATTCTCTGCCGCCGGCCGGACGAGCCGACTTGGGCCGATCGGGCCATGATTCGCTTTGGCGTCGTGCCCCTTTTCGCGATCGCCTATCTGGCCGCGCCGTGGCTCGCGCGAATGCTGGACGGGGCTGGCCGGTGACCGACTGTTGCCGCGTTCAAGGTTGATCTTCCGACCGTCCCAGCCGGACGAGCCGCCGCCAGATGATCCAGAAGGGCGGCACGTAGATCACGTCGGCCAGCAACACCGTCAACGCGAAATGCCAGGGAAGCGACCCACCGACCACGTAGACCAGCGCCGCGGCCGCCGAAATCGCCTTGCTCAGCAAACCGAGCAGAAGCAAATCGCGGTTTTGGACCGGCCGGGCCGCCACGCAATGGTAGCCGACGCCGAACAACGCCACGAGGATGCCCATCACTTGGACGGGCAAAATCAGGGCGGGCTTGGGCACGCCGAGCAGCTTGAATCCTTCGTGGTAGAAAAGGATCATAGCCGCCCCGGCCAGCAGGTTGAACGTGCCGGCCAGCCGCAGGACGAACCGCATCCACGGCAACAACGGCGCCTCGTTGGGTGAACCTGCGGATTTTGAAATCACGGTTGGGCTCGACATTTTAAGAAGGGTAAGGGATCTCCACCGTTTGGCGGGTGGCGGGGCTGCCCGCTGTCGCCGGCGACCAAGTATTGCTAGAATACTCCCTTTGCCAATGGGTTGCCCAGCCCAATTCGGCGAGGAATTTTGGTTGGATACTTGGCGATCTCGATCCACGCGGTCCGTGACCGACAGAACCAGTGCCGAAAGCAAGGAGTAGTAACACGGTGACAGCGACGATTCTCGACGGAAAAGCCCTTGCCGAAGAAATGCGGGCCGAGTTGGCCGAGCAGGCCGCCGAATTCATCCAGGACAGCGGCGTGGTTCCCTGTCTGGCGGCCGTGCTCGTCGGCGACGATCCGGCCAGCCAGATCTACGTCCGAAACAAGCAGAAGGCGTGCGACCGGATGGGCATCGAGAGCAAGCTGCTCCGGCTGCCCGAGGACGCCTCGATGGAGGAACTCCTCACGGTCGTCAATCGGCTCAACCGCGACGACGAGGTCCACGGCATCCTGGTCCAGTTGCCGCTTCCCGAGGGGCTCGACGAGACGCGCATCCTTCGAGCGGTCAGCCCGATGAAGGACGTCGACGCTTTTCATCCCGAAAACGTCGGATTGATCGTCCAGAATCGGCCGCGATTTATTCCCTGCACGCCGGCCGGCATCCAACAACTGCTGTTGCGCCAGAACGTCCCGATCGCCGGCGCCCACGTCGTGGTCGTGGGCCGAAGCGACATCGTGGGCAAGCCGATGGCCATTATTCTCATGCAACGCGGCGCCGGCGGCGACGCGACCGTGACCGTCTGCCACAGCCGCACGCGGAATCTTCCCGAAATCTGCCGGTCGGCCGACGTGCTGATTGTGGCCATTGGCCGGGCCAAATTTGTCACGGCCGACATGGTCAAGCCGGGCGCCACGGTGATCGACGTCGGCATGAACCGCACGGACGAGGGACTCTTTGGCGACGTCGATTTCGAGGCGGTCAAGTCCGTGGCCGGCGCGATTACGCCGGTGCCCGGCGGCGTCGGTCCGCTAACAATTACCATGCTGTTGCAAAACACGCTCACGGCGGCACGACTTCAATTGACGTCGTAAAAATACCTAACCGAACCGCGACCGTTAGGGAGTGGCGTTGACCGTGATTCTCCATTTTTGCCGCTCCCTTACGGTCGCGGTTCGGTTTTTACTTGTGCTACTGCGGGAGGTTCGTGAAACCGCACGGCGGCGACTGCCGGAAGGTTCTGAAACATTGCCATTCAGGGGGCCTTGGACATCGGGTCCCGATCTGGTACAATAAGCGAATTGGGCATTTTTCCCTCCAATACGATGTCGACCGGGCAGCCTGCCTTTGACATCGCCGTGCCGCCACCCCCTTGATTTTGCACCACTGAAGGTACGTTTCATGCGCTATGCGTTTTTGGTCCTGCTGATTTTGTCGGCGGCCGCTCCCGCCGGTTGGCTTCGCGCCGACACGATTTATTACTATTGCCAGCCTTTTGAAACGCTATCGCCGGAAGGTTCTCCGCCGTGGCTCCGGGCGAGTTTCGAAAACCGGACGGACTCCTCGGCCCTTCTGCGGCTCCAAGGAGTCAACTTGCCCGGCGCTCAGTTCGCCAGCAAGTTCTATTTCAACTTCCGCTCAGACCTCGATCCCTCGTTGCTGACGATGGTCCACGAAAGTGGGCTGCAAGCGTTGGCCGTCGAGACGGGAAGCGATTCTTTCAAAGCCAACGGCGACGGGTATTACGACATCCGGTTTTCCTTCGACACCAGCGAGTCGGGGAATCGCTTCGTCCACGGATCTCTGTCGGAATACCTTATCTCCTACGCCGGCGATCTACCGGCGGGAACCAATCTTGTCGAACTGTTCCTCTGCATGTCGAAGCCGGGCGGCGGCCATGGACCGTATTACACGGCCGCGCACATCCAGGGCATTCCCAATGGATCGGGTGACGAGGACAGTGCGTGGGTCCAAGGCGGCATTACGGTTCCCACGCCCGAGCCCACCGGCGCGGCTCTTTGGATTTTGCCCGTCGGATTGGCTTTCCTCCGGCGGTGGCGCCGCCCTCGGTAACTCAAGGAAACCCGAACCGCGACCGTTAGGGAGCGGCAAAAAATGGGGAATCGCGGTCAATGCCGCTCCCTTACGGTCGCGGTTCGGCATTTTGCGTGCGCTGGCGCAGAGCTTCGTAGAACAGCACGGCGGCGGTAGCCGAAATGTTCAGGCTGTCGGCCGCGCCGAGCATCGGCAGGCGGACGGGCCGAATGTCGTCGGCCCGCCATGCGTCGGAAAGTCCGTGGGCCTCGCTTCCCAGCACAATCGCCGCGCCCCGGCGATAATCGGCGTCGGTATACGCCGTGGAGCCGTCGACCAGGGCCGCCAGGATCGCCAGCCCGCGGGCCCGAAGCCAATCGAGCGTTTCGTCGGCGGTCGCCTCGCAGACCGGCACGGTGAAGATAGTGCCGATACTGGCGCGGATGGCGTTGGGATTGAACAGGTCGGTTCGCCCATCGGCCAGAATGACCAGATCGACGCCGGCCGCGTCGGCGCTGCGCAGCACGGCCCCGACGTTGCCCGGCTTTTCGATGCCTTCGAGAACGGCCACCAGCGGGTCGTCGCGCAAGGCGACGTCGGCCAACCGGCAGCGCGGCGTCTGAGCCACGGCCATGACGCCCTCGGCGCGCTGGCCGAAGGCAAGCTTGTCGAAAACGGCCGGGCCGAGTTCGATCGTCTGGGCGCCGATCCGCGCAAGCAATGCCTGGGCGGCGGCCGCCTGGCCGGCCGGGCATCGACCCAGACAATAAAACACCTCGACCAGTTCGACGCCGGCCTGCCGGGCTCGATCCAACTCGCGCAGCCCGTCGATCAGAAACCGCCCGTCTTTTTGACGGCGCCGAGCGTCGCGGAGCCGAAGAGCCGCCTTGACGCGGGGATTCTGAAGGCTGGTGATCTTGGCCATGGTCGTGGTTCCATTTTCGCGGCGGCTGGAAGCTCCGGCCGGCTTTGGATATAATAAGAGGGTGAAAGGGCCGCGGCCAGGGGGGTAAAGTGAACCCGGCCCTGGGTTTCCCTGTCAGTCGACAGGGAGGCTATCCGGCGTCGAATGAATGGCGCCCGGCCGGAACGAAGAAGAACCAATTCCTAGAAGAGGAACCACGTGCCAGAGCGTATTTCCGGGGCTGAACGGTCGGCGGCAAGCGGCAGCAACGGTTCGCTGGAGCGCGCCATGGCCGCTGCCCGAACCGCCGAGGCCAACCGGGGCCGCGACATCGTCATTCTCGACATGCGCGAGGCAACGCCCATCTGCGACTACTTCGTCGTGGCCACCGGCACGAGCCGCCGACAGTTGCACGCCATGAGCGAGGAAATCGACCATGCCCTGGAGCAAGGGCTCGGCGACCGGCGGCTGGGCATCGAGGGATTCGCCGAAAGCCGATGGATTCTGCTCGACTACGGCGACGTGGTCGTCCATCTGTTCGATGCCGAAACCCGCGAATACTACGCCCTCGAGGATCTCTGGGCCCGGGCGACGCGGATTCCGCTGAAGCCGAACTAAAGCGGGTCGATCGGTCTCCCCACCCCGCCGCTGTGTCCGCTTGTTCTCACGTTAGGGTTTCTGTACCCTAATAGTTCCCCCCACGAACTACGGACTACGGACTACGAACTACGGACTACGAACAACGAACCACGGCCCCATGAGCATTCTCTCCGAACTAAAAAAACGATTCGCCGCCGCCCTGGTCCCGTTGACCGACGAGCCGGGCGATTTCTTGGACTTGATTCGCCAGAGCCAGGACCCTCGGTTTGGCGATTATCAGGCCAATTTTGCCATGCCGCTGGGAAAGAAGCTCGGCCGCGCGCCGCGCGACGTGGCGGCCGAGGTGGTCGGGCGGCTCGATCTGGCCGGATTAGGCGAGCCGGCCGAGGTGGCCGGGCCGGGATTCATCAACGTGCGATTGGAAAACGCCCTGATCGCCGGGCGGCTCCGCGCGGCGGCGGCCGATTCCCGGCTGGGCGTGCCCCCAGTCGAATCGCCCCGGACCTACGTGATCGACTACTCGGCCCCCAACGTGGCCAAGCCGATGCACGTGGGCCACATTCGCTCGACGGTGATCGGCGACGCGCTGACGCGGACGCTCCGTTTCCTCGGCCATCGCGTAACAAGCGACAACCACATCGGCGATTGGGGCACGCAGTTTGGAATGATCCTGTTTGGATATCGCCACTTCTTGAATGAGGCGGCCTATCGCGACGCGCCGGTGGCCGAGCTGGCGCGGCTCTACCGGCTGGTCCGCCGGCTGATGGACTACCACGAGGGAAAGGCCCGGCTGCCGAAGCTCCGGCAACGGCTGGCCCAACAGACGGCCGCCCTCGCCGACGCCCGCGCTCGGACGGCCTTGGAGCAATTGGACAAGAAAGCCAAAAAAGAGCGTCAGCGGGCCGAAGCGGAAGTCGAAAATCTGCGAGGCGAGATCGACGTCCTGGAAGCCCAGCTTGCGGCGATCGACGACGATCCCGAAATGTCGCGGCTGGCCGCCGCGTGCCCGGACGTCGGCCAGGCGGTGCTTGCCGAGACGGCCCGGCTCCACGCCGGCGACGACGAAAACACCCGGCTATGGCGCGAGTTTCTGCCCCACTGTCGCGACGAAATCGACCGCGTCTACGGCCGGCTCGGCGTCGCGTTCGACCACACGCTGGGCGAGAGTTTTTATCACGATCGGCTCGCCCCGGTCGTCGACGGGCTTCTTGCCCGGGGCATTGCCCGGGAAAGCGACGGAGCGATTTGCGTCTTTTTGCCGGGCCGCGACGTGCCGATGATTGTTCGCAAGCAGGACGGCGCGTTTCTCTACGCGACGACCGACCTGGCCACGATCGAATATCGCATGGAGCATTTTCGGCCCGACGCCATTCTCTACGTCGTCGACCACCGTCAGGCGATGCACTTCGACCAGCTTTTCGCCACGGCGAGGCTGTTGGGCTACGGCGACGTCGAGCTGGCCCACGTCAGCTTCGGCACCGTGCTGGGCGCCGACGGCCGGCCGTTCCGCACGCGCAGCGGCGACACGGTTGGGCTCGAAGGACTGCTGGACGAGGCGGTCCGCCGCGCGGCGGCCATCGTCGAGGCCAACGACGACGCCAAGCCCGACGGACCCGAACTATCGGCCGACCAGCGCCGCCGGGTGGCCCAACGGGTGGGCATCGCCGCACTGAAATACGCCGACCTCGCCCAAAACCGCGAAAGCGACTACGTGTTCAGCTACGACAAAATGCTCGCCATGAACGGCAACACGGCCACGTACCTGCAATACGCCTACGCCCGGGTGCGGAGCATTTTTGCCCGGGGCGGCGTCGACATCGAGGCCCTGCGAGCCGCCGGCGCCGAGATCCTGCTCGACGCGCCGGCCGAGCGGGCACTGGGGCTGGCCATTCTGCAGTTCGGCGAGGCGCTCGAGCTGGCGGCGGCCGACTACCGGCCCAACCACCTCACCGCCTATCTGTTCGACCTGGCCGGCCGATACTCGACCTTCTTCGAGCAGTGTCCCGTCCTCAAGGCCGAGACCGACGCCATCCGCCAAAGCCGCCTGCTGCTGTGCGACCTGACGGCTCGGGTCATCCACAAGGGACTCGAGGTGCTCGGGATCGAGGTGGTTGAGAAAATGTGAGGGAAAGGGTGAAGAGTGAAGAGTGAAGGGTGAAGAGTGAAGAGTGAAGGGTGAAGAGTGAAGAGTGAAGAGTGAAGAGTGAAGAGTGAAGGAGGGGTGGGGGTTTATGTGAGTAATAGCCGTGGGCGGAAGCCCACGCGCCTACTCTGTGATCCGCATCCGCGTCTTCCGTGGCGCTGGGGGAAGTGTGCGTTAGTTCTGCCACCAGTGCTTTTGACGGTCGCTTACACCCAGCACCTTTCGGCAATAAGGGCAGCAGTGTACCAGTCGCTTGTTCAACAGGGTTGAGTTCATCCGCCGGGCTACAACGTGATCGATCTGCCTATCACAGTATGGGCAAACAGGGATAAAATCGTCTCGTTCTTCGATCTCTAGGCGTTCCATACATCATTCTCGCTGGTTGCCTATTCGAACCGCACGAGCAGTTCGCTCGTGGTTCGTTTGGGCACGTGGTGGGCGCCGTCCTCGTCGCGCCAGTAGGCCACGTCGTCCGGCGTCTTGGCGTTTTCGACCACGACAACCTCGTCGGGCACGCCCAGCGCCACCACGAGACAAATGCCGTACTCCTGGGGAATGTGGAAATCGCGGCGGATTCCGTCGCGGTCGATCGAACCGATCATGCAGCCGCCCAGCCCCCGCTCGACCGCCCCGAGAAGGATCGTCTGCACGGCGATGCCCGCGTCGACCGTGTACTGGTCGGCGATCCGCGTATCGCCGAGAACCACGATATAGCCGGTGGGCCGCTCGTTTTCGTCGGGGCCGGGCCAATCTTTCAGGCCCACGGCCCAAGTGAGCCGGGCAAAAAGCCGGGCGTTGGCCTCCGGCTCGCAGACCACGAGATACCGCAGCGGCTGACGATTCATGGCCGACGGGCACAACCGCGTGAGCTCAACCAGCTCGACCAACGTGCGCGGATTCAACGGCTCGTCGGCCCGATACCGCCGATAGCTCCGATTGACGTTCAACAACTCTTGAAGGTCCATGAATGGCTCAGGGGAATGGGGGTCTGAGATTTGAGATTTGAGATTTGAGATTGGAAATTGGAAATTTGAGATCTGAGATTCGAGATAGTGATATCCTAGGGTCCTTTCGGCAGCGGTTTTCTGCACCAGTCGGGCGGTTCGCCGGCCGGGTCGGATCGGGCCACGCCCGCCTGCCACGTTTCCGACCCGTGGGGCGTCATTTGCAAGGCGTAAATTTCATAGTTCACCCCCTCGTCGATGAAAACGACGTGGCCGTCGCAATAAGCCATGTTCACGCCGCTCGGGTGATAGCCCGTCGGAACCCAAAGCGGCGAGCCCGACGCCGTTTCCACGCGCGGGGCCGTGTCGGTGTTCAGGCCGAAGGGCGACGTGGTGCCGATTTCAGCTCCGTCGGCCACAAAGATTGTTCCTTGCGACCACAGAAAGCCAAATTGTTTTTCCGTCGCGGCAACGGGCGGATTCGCGCTCCACGAGGGCACGCCGCGAACGTCGGCGATCGTAGACCCGTAGCACTCCGAAATCAAAAACGTCTGCCGCGCGCCGTCCTTGATGTCGTCGGCCGTGAGGGCCACTTTAACCCAGTTGGCCGGCGCGCCCGCGGCGGTCGTGTGGCGGCGAAAGAAAACGCCGTTGGCCTGCCAGTCGGGCGGGACCTCGTCGGCCGGAACGCCGAACCGTTCGCCGCCGGCTTCCTCGCCCCCGTCCGGTTGGCCACAGTTGGCCGCGTAGCTCAGCGCCGGGCCGTCGCCGGCCGCTTCGGGATCGCTCGGGCAGACGAACGACGCGATCCGCGGCGCCGACGGCCAGTCGTCGGCCGTTCCGTCGCGAAACGCGGTCCAAAGGTCCTTGCGGTCGAGTTGGTCGAGCAACAGGACCGGCCAGCCGGCCTCGTCCGCGTAGCCCGGCACACGGTCGGCGTAGCCCGGGAAACGACCCTGGGCCATGTCGAACCGCACGGCGGCCTCGGCCAGGTTTTTCAAGTGATCGGCGCACTGGCGGACTCGGGCCGACTCGCGGGCACTGAGAACGGCCGGAATCAAAATGGCCACCAGCAGTCCGATAATCGCGACCACGACCAGGATTTCGACCAGAGTGAAGGCTCTTGTTCGTAGTTCGTAGTCCGTAGTCCGTAGTTCGTGGTTTGTGGTTTGGGAGGGGCGAACCTTGGAATTCATAGCCGCGGGCGGAAGCCCGCGCGTGGACCGAGGGAAAAATCCTCCAAAAGCCCCCAAGGCTGCTGATCGTCGGCCGTGTTTACTCGTCATCGCATCATCTCCGGAAGCCGGTGCCCTGCCTGTTTCCATTGTTCCAGAAACCTGCAAGGAAGGCCAGCGCGGTTTGGCTCGTAGTTCGTAGTCCGTAGTCCGTAGCTCGTAGTTCGTAGTCCGTAGCTCGTAGTCCGTGGGAATGGGGAGGTTTTCATGTAAATAATAGCCGCGGGCGGGAGCCCGCGAGGGAACAACCCCAAAAACACGACCACGCCCACCCCCATAAACTACGAATTACGGACTACGAACTACGGACTACGAACTACGAACTACGAGCCACGGACTACGAACAAAAGTCCCCCACAACGGGTTACCCGGTAACATCCGGCTCACACAATGGGCAAGAGCCGCCGAATTTTCAGAAAAAATACTGGCATATTCGAGTGAATCTTGACAAAATAGTAAGTGGGCCAGGGGATAACGGGCCAAGGGTACGCGCCCCGTGAAACGTGGGAGAATGAGGACTATGAAACGAGCGAAGCACAGAAGAGGTTTTACACTGGTCGAGCTGCTGGTTGTGATTTCAATCATCGGCATGCTCCTCGCCTTGTTGATGCCAGCCATCCAGGCTGCCCGAGAGGCTGGACGTCGCATCACCTGCATGAACAATCAAAAGCAATGGGGCACCGCCATGCAGACCCACCAGTCGTTCAAGAGCCGTCTGCCGGGCTTCTATGGCTGGGTGGGAAAAAACAAAGAAAACCTGGCCAAATCACCGTACTACTGGGGTAGCTGGATGGTTGCGCTCTTCCCGTACATGGAACGGGGTGACCTCTGGACGGAGTGGAGCAATGGCCGGGCGGCAAATGCGATTGTGAATCTTGAACTAGCCCATTGCCCCAGCAGTCCGTCTGTAGATAGTGCGGGCGAAACGACGTTCTCGTACCAGGTCAATTCGGGAAAAGTAGGTTTATGCTCATACGATCCTGATCCCAATAGTTCCGCTACTGAGCCTGCCGATATCGCTGCTACCGGGGTATTCGACGTGAGCGTTTCGGAAGATACTCCCGGTGGCGATCCTCAAGACGCGGCAAACCATTGGCCCGAGTTCGGCAAGCGTCGATCCTCGTCCCTCAACGGTATCTCTGACGGTCAGACGACAACACTGTTGCTCTCTGAAAACACCCAAGAATCATCGTGGGCGATTTATCCTGACAATGACACGGATCTTGCTAGCGCGACAGCGTTTAACACATGGCTTGTTTTCGCAGAGACGCAGTTGTGTTTCTGCATTCCAACAGAGATACACTCAGAGTTTCCAACCGGTTTGGTGTATATCAACCAAGGATATGACAATCCCGACCGCGGAACTGGAACGGCCACAGGGGGCGTCGGCGCTGTTCTCGGCAGTTGTCCAGCGTCGTATCACCCGGACGGCGTTGTTGTGACTTTTTGTGACGGTCATCAGTACTTCCTGAACGCAAACATTAACCTGCCCGTCTTTTTGCACCTGATGACAACGAACAGCCGTCGGGCAGCAGAAGTCGGATACGCACGTGATTGGAAATTCTATCCGTTGATGTTCAATGAACCGACCGACCCAACACAGGGAATCAGCGTCATCGACGAAGGCGACTATTAATCGGCTCTCGGCTCCACGGGCCATTTTTTGTGACAGTTCAACACCCCTCGGCATTTCCCACGGCCGAGGGGTGTTTTTTTGGGGGACGCTTTTCAAGTGACCGCAGCGCATGCCACACGGGCTTGGGTGCCATGCCCACGCTTGCCGTGGGCATGTTTCCCCGGAGGAATGCACGGCATCGCCACGCAAGCGTAGCCATGGCGCCCGCTATAGTTAGCCGAAACGCCGGTCTTCCGCCTCGCGTCACCACCAATAAAAATGTTCGTCGTGGGCCAGTTGGTGGCGGCGCAGCAGGGCGACGAATTCATCCTGGAAGGTTCGCTGCCGGTGGTGCGCCTCTTGGTTGAGAACGTACCGGCGGACCCGCTCAAGGCTCGAAAAGCTGACCGAAAAAGCCCCATAGCCCGACTGCCACGCGAAACGCCCCTGGTCGGCGAACGTGTCGCGGAGAAAATCGGCCGAGCGGCTCTTGATCGCACGGACCAGCTCGTCGACGCCGGCCAGCCGGCCCAACGCCACCAGCAAATGAACGTGCTCGGGCATCACGCCCGCCGCGAGCAACTGGCAACCCTGATCGGCGGCGGCCGGACCGAACGCCTCGACCAACCGCTCGGCCATGGCCGGCCGCAACCAAGGCTGGCCGTCTTTCGTCCCAAAAACAAGATGGACATGCATCGAAAGAAACACGTCGGGCATGGCGCGGGGATTAGGGATTAGGGATTAGGGATTAGGGATTTGGGATTAGGGATTTGGGATTAGGGATTGGGGATTAGGGATTTGGGGAGGTGTCACATACGTATAGCGTTTTTCAAGGTTAATAGCCGCGGGCGGAAGCCCGCGCGCGGATGTACGTTTTGCTTCGTAGTCCGTAGTTCGGGCGGGATAGTTACCAAACCTGATTCCACCAGGACAAGCCCGGCGGGACTCCGCCGGTCGGCCATTCCTCCGTGATCCTCTGCGACCTCCGTGGTGAAAAAACATAGGCAGGGTTATAACCCGGCGAGAATGGGTTTTTGGGCGACGATTTTCAAAACGCCGGGTCACGATCCGGCCCGTGGTGTTTATGCGTTTTCCGCGTCGCGGGCCCATTTACGACCGTCGCCGGCGCGTGGCGATTGCCGCGGCGATGGCGGCC
>JAFGAY010000115.1 GCA_016933425.1 Pirellulales bacterium | reverse complement strand
GTCATGATGTGCGATCCGACGTTTCTCGACCCTGAAAACGGCCGCTATCAGCTCGACGCGATGATCGATCATGGACAAAAGGAGTTCGGCGGATACGACAGCGTCGTCCTGTGGCATGCCTATCCGCGCATCGGCTTCGACCGGCGCAACCAGTTCGACTTCTACCGCGACATGCCGGGCGGCTTGAAAGGACTGCGCGATTTGACCCGCCGATTTCACGCCCGCGGCGTCAAGGTCTTCATCAACTACAATCCTTGGGACACCGGCACGCGCCGCGAGTCCGAATCCGATGTCGAATCGCTGGTCGAGATGGTCGTCGCCATGGAGGCCGACGGCATTTTCCTGGACACGCTGGAACGCGGGGCCACCGCGCTTCGCGCCAAACTCGACGCGGCCCGGCCCGGCGTTGTCCTCGAGTCGGAACTAGCCCTGCCGCTGGCCGCGATCCCCGAGCACCACATGTCGTGGGCCCAGGAGTTCAACGACGGCCTGGCCCCGAGCGTGCTGCGCAACAAATGGTACGAACGCCGGCACATGCAGCATCAGATCCGCCGCTGGGCCGGCGACCACGCATCGGAATTGCACGCGGCTTGGATGAACGGCAGCGGCATGATGGTTTGGGAAAACGTGTTCGGCAGCCTGAAACCATGGTGTCCACGCGACAAGAGCATTTTGCGGTCGATCGCGACGATCCAACGGCGTTACCAGGACTTGTTTGCCGGCGAGGATTGGACCCCGTTGGTCCCGGCCGGACCCTCGGGCGTTTATGCAAGCCGGTGGCAAACCGAGGGCCTGCGGCTGTGGACGTTGGTCAATCGGATGGAGAAATCGGTCGTGGGGCGGATTGAGACGGTCGAGCCCGGCGTCGCGGGCTGCCAATGGTTCGATTTGATCGCGGGCCGCCAGATCGCGCCGGTCGAGTCGGGCGCCGGATTGCGGATTTCGACGCCCCTGGGACCTCGGGGAGTGGGGGCCGTGGTCTGCGGTGCCGAGGCGGCCTTGGGCCAGGATTTCGCGGCATTCCTGACAGCCCAGGCGCAAGTGGCCGCCGCAGCCGATTTTGACCCGCGGCCGCCCGTCGTTCGTCCCCGGCTCGAACCCGTCGCGCCCACGAAGAGGTATTTGCCCGATGAGATTCCGTCCGAAATGGCGTTGGTCGACGTGGATGTTGAAGCCGACATGCGATCGACCATCACGTCGCGCGAGTGTGGTTTCCATGTCGAACCCTATGCCTACGACGCCATCCAGCGGCACAAGCAGGTCATCGAGCAGGTCCGCCGCGTGTGGCTGCGGCCCTATGCGATCGACCGGACGCCGGTGACCAATGCCCAGTTTGCCGAGTTTCTAAAATCGTCCGGCTATCGGCCCAGGCATCCCGAGAATTTTCTGAAACACTGGCCCGGCCATAAGCTGCCATTCGGCCGGGAAGACCACCCGGTGGTTTACGTCGACCTGGACGACGCCCGGGCCTACGCCCGCTGGGCCGGCAAGCGACTGCCGACCGAGGAAGAGTGGCAATACGCGGCCGCGGGGCCCGAGGGGCTAAACTATCCCTGGGGCGACCGGATGGAGCCGGGCCGGTGCAACCCGGGCGGCGGAACCACCCCGGTCATGGCGTTTCCCGAAGGCCGATCGCCCCTGGGCTGCCACGACATGTGCGGCAACACGTGGGAATGGACCGAAAGCCAGCAAAGCGACGGCCGCACGCGATTCTGCGTCTTGAAAGGCGGTTCGTGGTTCGCCGCCGTCGGTTCGCTCTGGTACGCCGACGGCGGCCCCCGGCCAACCCATCACGCGGCCAAATTCCTTCTCGCCTGGCCGGGCCTCGACCGCTGTGGGACCATCGGATTCCGGTGCGTCGTGAACGTGGCAAGAAAATAAAACGCCAGAACGACGCTCAAGGGGTCGTTCTGGCGTGGAAGTTCAAACTCCGCGACCGAATTTAACGCCGGCGGAGCAACAGGCCAATAGCGCCGCAAATCAGCAGCACGAGCGTGCTCGGTTCGGGAACCACCAAGGCAATTTGGCTGCCTTGGTAGGCATAGTCGACCAAATAACCCACTGGGACGCCGTTTTCCGAAGGCAGGCTACCGCTCAGAGTACCGTAAGTGGCAAACACATAGGCCGGATCCGTCAGCCCGGTGATACTGCTGAAATCGAGAGTCCCGCCTGAAAGATCGAGATCCCCGCTTACGAGCAGTTGATCGATAGTATTGGTGCCGCTGTCGTATTCGACGTCCAACGTGCCAAGAAGATCGAGGTCGCCGACGACATTGAGCGTTCCGACGCTTTCGCCGGGGGCAACATGACTGCCAGCGGCCGCCACGACATTACCCACGACGTTGCCGTTGCCCATCAATGTTTGCGTGCCGGCCAGTGTAAATCCACCCGTGACAGTCGTTACGTCGAGCGTAGCTCCTGTCTGCAACGCAATTATCGGCGAAGTGGCGATCGAACCGGCGCCGGTCAGTGCCAACGTAGTGTTGATGACCACGGTGTTGCCCGTGTAAGAATTCACGTTGGCCAGCACCAAAATACCCGTGCCGATAACGCCCAGGCTTTTGGACCCGCCAGCGGATTCGGAGATGGCGCCGGTGATAATGCCCTTTTCACCACCGTAGTACGGAGTGGCACGGATTGCGCTGTCTGAATCGAGAATGATACTCGAATTCCAATAAATGTCGCCTGGATCGTTGGCGGACCAGAAACTCAGAGCGCCTCGGGATCCCCCTACTCCCATTCCATTCAGGGTCAATGGAGCGGAGGTATAACTTCCCTGGTAAATGAGTTCCAGAGTGCCTCCGTCCTTAACGATGGTTCCTGCACTTGTCGTGGGAAGAATTGCCGTCCCTACCGGAACCACAACTCCATCGTCGATGGTGAGCGTGCCGGTATAACTGTTCGGGGTTCCCGTGTCGTTCCAAATAAACAAACTTGAATAGTCTGATTCACTCACGACAGTGCCTACAATATCCAGCGTCTTTGAATCCGGAATATTGAGGTTTCCATCAAACCATGGGCCCCCGCCGCCGCTTGTCGACCAGAGAATCGAGAGGGTTGCGGGATCAGTGGAGCCGGAATCAAACGTAATGCTTGCTCCTGACTGGCTATAGGCATCGATATTGCAACCGGATTGAGTAAGTTTAATTCCTCCGGCGACGATGGACGTACTGCCAGCAACGGTAATCGTTCCGCTCGCGCCCGGCGAGCCGATCACCGCCGTATCGTATGAGGCATTGTTCCAAGGGACAAAAGTGGAACCATCCGGCGTCCAGTTAGCGGTCGTCGTGTTCCAATTGCCTCCACACCAATACATATCCAAGGCTATCGCGGTCGGAGTAATCATCGATACGCAGGCGATGATTACTGCTCCAGAAACAAGACGCTTCCACATGGCTTGAACCTCCCAAATAGTGTGGTACATCGTGAAGAATAATCCGCAGGCAACTAACAACCTCTCCGACAGACCAAGGGAATTCCTCGGAGTGGCTTTGTAAGTCGCGATGGGAGATGTTGCGTGAGAAGTGATTGCGACTTTGCTTCTCGAGCGGACAAAAAAAGGCGTTACTCGCCACGACCACATAAGAAAGACGAGTGCATCATCGAGCCTATTCTTCCGACAAGCGACATACATACCCCCGAACCTACACCACCAATATGAGACTAACAATCTTCCCAGCGTTTGTCAAGCATCCAACCGGTTTTCCCGGCAGCTCTTGCCCAATCAGCTTTTTTGGACGGCTGAAAACGAATCGTAATAGGTGGCTCGATGCCCGGCCGTCGAGAGGCCTCGGACACCACTCTAAATATTCATTATTGACATGGTTGTGTATTAGCCCGGCCCGCCGCTTGCACTCCCATTTCGGATGCTCTACGCTGCGGTATTCGTCGCGCGTCTCGGGCTATTCGCCCGCTGGATTCGTGGCGGTCCACAGTCCCACAAAGCCCGTTTCACCTAGTGCTTCCTCCAAAAAACATGTGCCGGACAGGGCGGATGCGACGGAGCGTGGCCCTCCACACGGAGAAACGCGCTCCGTCGCGTCCGTAACAGATTGCCCCTCGGCAATAACTTTTTGGAAGGTTGTTTTTCCGAGAACCGAGATCCATCCATGAACCCCAAAACCATTTGCGTGATTGGGGCTGGCAACGGCGGGTCGGCGATTGCCGGCGACATGACGTTGGCCGGCCATCAATGCCGGTTGTTCGAGTTTCCCGAGTACCGCCGCAACATCGATCCGGTGATCGCCTCGGGCACGATCGAGGTCACGGGCATTGCCCGAACGGGTACGGCCCGGCTCGAGCTGGCCACGACCGATCTGGCCGCGGCGGTCGACGGAGCCGACCTGATCATGGTGACTACTCAGGCGCTGGCTCACGAGCGGACCGCACGGGAACTGGCTCCCCACGTTCGAGACGGCCAAGCCGTGGTCCTGTGGCCGGGAAGCGGCGGCACGCTGGTCGTGCGCAAGGTCTGGAACGAGTTGGGCATGGACCGCCGGGTCGTGCTGGCCGAGGGGGTGACGTTTCCCTATTGCTGCCGCTGCCTGGCGGGTCCCGGCACGGTCAACATCCATCGGATCGACGGCCCCAAAATGCTGCTGGCCGCCCTGCCGGCGACCGACACGCCGGCCGCGATCGAGGCCCTCGAAGGAACCTACGCCGACCAGGTTCAGCCGGGCCGGAGCATTTTGGAACCCGCCCTGTACAACGTGAACATCATCGTCCACCCGGTCGGCGCCCTGTTGAACATGGGCCGGATCGAATTTGCCAAGGGCGAATTTTACATGTACAAGGAGGGAATTACGCCCTCGGTCAAGATGGTCGTCAACGCAATGGACCAGGAGCGGTCGAGCCTGTTCCGCGCGTTGGGCTATCGACCCTACTCGTATGACGAGGTTTTTTGGGACTGTTTCCACATGCCGGTCGACCAATTCGCGGCCAATTCGAGCAAGGGGCCGTTCAACATGCAAGATCGCTACGTGACCGAGGACATCCCGATGGGCGCGTCGCTCACCGTGTCGCTGGCCCGAAAGGCGGGCGTCGCCACCCCGACCTACGATGCGATGATCCACCTGGCGTCGGTCGTCAATGGAGCCGATTACTACCGCGCCGGACGAACGCTCGAAAACCTGGGCATGGCCGACTGGTCGCTCGATCAATTCGAGAACTACCTGCAAACCGGATAGACTTTTTCAGATTTTCACCACGGAGGCACGGAGACACGGAGCCAATAAGTGTTGTTACCGGGTCGCGACCAGACCTAAAGACCAATCCCTAATCCCTTTCAGAACTATCGTGATCGAACACCCGCGAAACTATGCGGAGTTGCTATCGCCGGACGACGTGGACCGGATTCACGCCGCCGCGCTCGGGGTGTTAAATCGCGAGGGATTGTGCATTCAGTCGGCCGCGATTGTGCGATGTCTGGCCGACGCGGGATTGCGCGCGGACGCGCGGCGCCAGCGCGTCTGGTTCCATCCCGACGAGGTGGAGCGTCATCTGGCGGCCGCGCCGAAGTCGTGGATGCTTTGCGCGCGGAATCCGCGGCGGTCGATCCGGTTTGGCGGTGCTCAACTACACATTTGCCCCGGCTACGGCAGTCCGTTTGTCGCCGACCGCGAGGGGCGGCGGCGCCCCGCCACGCTGCGGGATTTCGAGGATTTCACCACCCTGGCCGCGCGGTGCGACGCCGTCGATCTAATGAGCTGCCTGATCGTCGAACCGACCGACGTGCCGGTCAGGCGGCGCGGCCCGGAGATCATGCGGTGTCTTTTGTCGCGGTCGGACAAGCCGCTGATGGGCCCGGTTCACTCGGGCGAGGCGGTCGACGACGCGCTGGCCATGGCCCGGATCGTCTTCGGCGACTTGAAAAATCCGTGCCTGCTGGCCCTGATCAACATAAATTCCCCGTTGCGGCTCGACGCCCGAATGGCCGAGGCCATGCTGGCCTATCTGCGAGCCGGCCAGGCAATTTTGTTGACGCCCGGCATCATGATGGGAATCACGGCCCCGGCGACCGTGGCCGGCGCACTGGTCCAGGCCTGGGCCGAACTGATCGGCACGGCGGTCGCCGCGCAGGCGATCCGGCCCGGCGCGCCGCTGGTTCTTGGGACGGGCGGATTCGGCTCGGACCTGCGCTGTGGTGCAAGCGGCTTCGGCCGGCCCGAAAATGCGATTGGCCTGACGGCCGGCGCCCAATTGGCCCGGCGCGTCGGGCTGCCCTATCGCGGTTCGGCCATGGTCACCGGGAGCCGGCTGCCCGACTGCCGCGGCGGCTACGAACGCATGATGACGGCGCTGAGCGCCTGGCACGCGGGTGCCCATCTCGCGCTCCAGGGACTGGGAATCCTGGACTGCATCAACAGCATGTCGTACGAACAGTTCGTCGTCGACGCGGAAATCTGGGGTTATCTGCGGCGGCTAGCCCAGCCAATCGCGGTCGACAACGACACGCTGGCCGTGGACCTCATCGGCCGAACCGAGGGAAGCTACATGGCCCTGGAACACACGGTCGAACACATGCGCCGCGAGATCCACGTGCCCTCGCTGGCGCCGCCGGACAGCTACGAAGGTTGGCTTGCCGCCGGCGGGCCAGACGTCGTCGAACATGCGGCTTATCGGGTAAAGGAGATTCTGGTACAATCGGATGAACGGCCCTTGCCCGACGACGCGAGGCGGGCTTTGGACGACTACGTCGCCGCGCGGCGGCCGGATTGCTGAGTGAGAACTTTTTTTAGGGGTCGATTCCTGGAACGTATTTTGAAATTGGTTTTGGGACCCAAAAGCCCCACCGGGCTTGCCCCGGTGGAACCAGGTTTGGCGACTACCGGGCCGAACCCAAAAACCCCCCGCCAATTTTGCATTGGTGGGTCAAGGCGTCCTGGGTATTTCCAAAAACATTCTTTATCGCCCATCGGCCCAACCGGGATGCCATGACACTTTCCCCACGCCACGCGCGATTGCTCCGTCAGACGTTTATGGATTATCAGCAGACGTCCGAGTTTCTCGAACGGCCGTTGATCCTCGCCAAAGCCGAGGGCCTGTACTACTGGGACATCGACGGCCGGCGCTATTTCGACGCGATCGGGGGGATTTTCGTCGCCTCGCTGGGGCACCGCCATCCCCGGGTCGTCGAGGCCGTCCGTCGCCAGTTGGACGTCATGACGTTTGTCCCGCCAATGCACGGCGTGGCCGACGTCACGCTGGAATTCGTCGACAAGCTGGCCGGCGTCGCGCCCGAGGGCCTGTGTTTCGTCAAACCCTACAGCGGCGGCTCGGAATCGGTCGAATCGGCCCTGAAATTCGTCCGGCAATATTACAAACAGACCGGCCGGCCCGAAAAATACAAGTTCGTCAGCCGGTACCACGGCTATCACGGCAGCACGTTCGGGGCGATGGCGGCCAGCGGCACGGGCCGCCGCAAGACGAAATTCGAGCCCCAAATGGCCGGCTTTCTCAAGGTGCTGCCGCCGACCGCACTGCGCGACCGCTTCGCCTCGTGGGACGAGTGCAACCGGTTCGCCGCCCAAATGTTCGACGACGTGATCGTTCACGAAGACCCGAGGACCGTGGCTGGTATTATCGTCGAACCGGTGGGGAACACGGGCGGAATTATCACGCCGACCGACGAATACTTCCAAATGCTCCGCGACATTTGCGACCGCCACGACGTCGCGCTGATCTTCGACGAAATCATCACCGGCTACGGCAAGACGGGTTCGATGTTCGCGGCACAAACCTATGGCGTGACGCCCGACGTGATCTGCGGCGGCAAGGGCCTCTCGAGCGGCGTGCTGCCGCTGGGAGCAATGATCGCGCGGCGGGAACTGGGCGACGCCTTTTTCGGCCCGGCCGAGGCGGAAATTCAATTTGCCCATGGAAACACGTTCGCGGGCAACCCGCTTGCCTGCGCGGCCGGCATCGCCGTTTTGGACGAAATCGTCGAGCGGGACCTCTGCGCGAAGGCCCGGCGGCTGGGCCAATACCTGCGAAACCGGCTCGAAGGTCTCAAACAATACGGGGTCGTGCGCGAAGTCCGCGGCAAAGGCATTCTACTGGGCGTCGAACTGGTGAAAGACACGACGACGAACGAACCGTTTGCCGAGTTGGGTCGGGCACTGAAGCGGACGGCGCTCGACAATGGGCTGATTTTGCGGATCGACCCGACCTGGTTTGCCGTCGCGCCGGCGCTGATCGCCGAGGAAAGCGATTTGGACGAGATGGTCGCGCTGATCGACAAGAGCCTCAAACAGGCGCTCGACCAGGTCGGCCGCGGCCGCTGAAGAAAAACGTAATACTTCAACCGAATGGCGATAATACTTGTTAGCCGCCGCGCCTGCGCGGCGATTGTGTGGACCTCATGTTTCAACGCCGCGCAGTTTCCGTAGGTCAGGCTGTGCCTGACATGCTTGTCGTCAGGCACAGCCTGACCTACGTAAAATCATGAAATCGGGAAGTAATTC
>JAFGAY010000114.1 GCA_016933425.1 Pirellulales bacterium | reverse complement strand
ATCGGTCAATACGCCGGGCGTAATCAAGAGCGTCCCGGCGATGAGAATCATCGGCCCGTCCAACAGCGAATCGGTTGGCAGTTCGCCTTGGGCCAATTTGCGCCGGGCCGCTTGCAGACAGCGGAGCCCCTCATGCCGGGCCAGCGCGGCCCCCACGACGCCCGTGACGACAACCAACCCAATCGTCGCCCACCAACTGGTCCGCTCGGCAATCCAAAACAAAAGCGCAAGCTCGACCAGTGGAACGATCGTGAACAGCAAAACGAGGCGAGCGAGCATCTTGAATCCTTACATGGTCCCCCTTGGTCCAACGTTTCCGTGCAATTGTATCAAATATTGGGTTGGCTGCATCGGTCATCATGGGCTTAATGGGCCGGCGGCCGACACCCCTCCCAGCGAGGGCACGTTCGGCTTTGCAAAACCGTAATTCAATTTTCACGCATTGACCATAATGCACTGATACACTTTTTTCGGCATTTTCAGCCTTCGGACCAGCGTTGATGGATGGAGGACCATTTTACGAATGGATGGCAAAAAAAACTCGGGGATGAGGACTTCGGCCCGACGTTGGTCGGCCAAATCTCGCAATCATCGAGATTTGCTTGGTTTTACCCTCGTGGAGCTTCTGGTGGTAATCGCCATCATCGGAGTTCTCATCGCGCTGCTGTTGCCGGCGGTTCAGGCAGCGCGCGAAGCGGCGCGGCGACTGCAATGCGCGAATCATCTGAAACAAATAGGCTTGGCCTTGCACGGCTATGCCCAAGGCCACAATGCATTTCCCCCCGGTTGCATCGTATCGCAAAATGGATACCCCTACTATGACCCGTTCGGCGAGGCGGGTCCGTATCCGAACGTCACCTCCCCCAACGGCGCGCACGGAACGAGTTGGATGCTGATGATGCTTCCCTACGTGGAACAAGCTTCGTTGTATGCAAGATGGGATTTCCGGACCAACGTTTTCGGCAATGCGGCCGTGGCCCAAACGGATATCGCCATGTTTTATTGCCCCTCGCGGCGCGGCGCGATTCGTCCCGAAGACCTGTCGCCGCTGGCGCCCTGGCCGTCGCGCATGGTCGATCCCTCGTGGAGCAGCGGCGGAACCGACTACGGCGGTTGCCTGGGCGCCGTAAACGGCTGGGACGACTCGGTTCCGCCCGGCAAGGCGACCAATCACCGGTTTACCCAAATCACGTCGAAGGGACTCTTTTGGGATTTCACGGGCGACGACGCCTCGCCGTCGGCAATCGGGATCTTTCGGCCGAACGAGCCCACGAAGCTCAACGACGTCTCCGACGGCACGTCCAACGTCATCATGATTGGCGAGATGCAGCGGCTCAAATGGGACGGCGAGAAACCCGAGGAACAAACCAGCCAGGACGGTTGGGCTCTTGGAGGCGTGGCCACGCTGTTTAGCACGGCAAATCCGAGCCATAGCGGGGGCAACAGCACGGGCAAGGGAGGGCTCAACAACGATTACTTCGAGTCCCCCGGCAGCGACCATCCCGGGGGCGCCTATTTCGGCGCCGCCGACGGCTCCGTGCACTTCATCAGCGAAAACATCGACACGAACTTGTTTGACGTGCTTGGATCAATGCAAGACGGCGGGGTTGCGTCGCTCCCATGACGCCCGAGGAACCTTAATGTGAACCCAGCTCTCGCTCCATCCGGATTGCTCGGCTCGCGGCGCGTCCAGTCGCGAGCTTCCGCTCGTTTTGTCCCGGCCTCGATCGGCCGAAAGGCAATTGTGTTGGGTTGCTTTTGGACTCTGATGCTTTGCGGATGCGCCCAGGATGATAGGCCTCCCCTGGGCATGGTGAAGGGAAAAGTCACGCTCGACGGAAAACCCCTGGCCGGCGCCTCCCTGGTGTTCGAGCCGATCGATCCGGGCCGAGCATCGACGGCAACGACTGACGACAACGGCGAGTACGAGTTGATTTACATCCGCAAGGACAAGGGCGCTAAGGTCGGCGCGCACACCGTGCGAATTACGGCGTCCGGCCAGGATTCAGACCGCTCGGAGCTTCTCCCCGCACGGTACAACATCGAAAGCAATCTCAAGGCCGACGTCCAGCGGGGTGAAAACACCATCGACTTCCCGCTGACTTCAAAGTAACGCCATCCACTCTTTCCATTCTGACCCAACCCTACGATAAACCTAGAAAACCCGTAATCAAACGCTAGTTGACGTGGGGCACACTAGGCACGCAACGTGGGAAGCCATCAAATCCCCAAATGAGACCAACCGAGGAGATCAACCGTGAAAACACCATGCATCGGTACGGCTTTCATCGTTATCGCGGCATTGTTTTTTCCCGCGGCCGTTCGCGCTGAATTGTACATTAACGAAATCTGCTTCGATTCGCCGAAAGACACCGACACCATCGGTGAATACATCGAGTTGCGCGGAACGCCCGAAATGTCGCTTTCCGATCATTTTCTGATCTTCCTGGAGAACGAAAACACGGCCACCAACACTGGTAATCCCGGCCATGTCGAGGCCATGTTCGATTTGGGGGCCTATTCGCTGGGAAGCAACGGCTTCCTGACCTTGAGGCAAAAAAACACCCTTTACACGGGCGATTTGGCTCCCGCCCCGGGAACAACCGACCTCATCAACACGGGCGGCGCCACGTACTCGGGCTGGGGCAGCGGCGCCACGAGCACCATCGGAGCTTCCCAGGAAGGAAACGGCGGCGTTATTGAAAATAGCGGCTTTACCGCCATGTTGATCCATAACACGGGCGACGCAAGCTACGCCCCTATGTTGGGACAGGACTTGGACCAGAACAACGATGGTCTCGATCCCATCGACTCCGATGTGAACGACTGGCGATCAAACTGGACCATTCTCGATTCGATCGGCATCCACTCCGAAGAAGGGGAAGCCGCTTACGGGCGACTCTACGGCGCTATCAACTTCGGACCCGAGGCAACCACCCAAATCGAGCCTGACGCCATCTACATCGGCTTGGACATGGAGATTGAAGTTGTCGCTCGATGGGGTGACTCCGTGGGCTCGACCGAGGCCGATTGGCACGCCACGAATGTAACCGACAAGGCCGTATCCGGTTACACGGGTGGAGGAGACTATCGACAGTCGGGCGATCCACACCCCGTGGGCGGTGTGTTCGCTCCGAACTTCAAGCTGGAATCGAGCCAAGGAGTCCCCTACGGCACACCCCTGTGCACGACGCTGGGGGCAACGAATTACTCGATGATTCCCGGCGACACCAACGGCGACAACCAAGTCGACGAGGACGACGCGGCCGTGGTGGCCTCGCACTGGGGAACCAGCGTGACGAATCGAGCGAATCAAGGCGATTTCAACCGCGACGGAGCGGTCGACGCAACCGACGCCGCCATTCTGGCCGCCAACTGGGGTGACTGGACGACCGGGGAAGCCGCCGCGACGGTGCCCGAGCCAACCGCGATGGCTTTAATCCTTGGTGGATTGCTCGCGCCGTTGTTCGGCTCTCGACGGCGGGCCGGGATCAACCAAAGGTAAACATAAGCAATAAGACTACTTTCTAGGGTTGGCGTACGCGGCAATCGGTTGCCGGGAACGTCTGGCATTTTACTTCCGCATCGTGAGGAGAGAGAACCATGAAAAGAGTACTGTTTGTGCTGTGTGTCTTCAGTTTGTGCGCCGCGACCGCCCGGGCCGAAATGCGCATTACCGAATGGATGTACAAAGGGGCCAAGATTAACGCGGCCGAGGAAGAAAACGAATTCATCGAATTCACCAATGTCGGCTCCACGAACGTCGACATGACCGGCTGGAGCTACGACGACAACAGCCAAACGTCAGGCACGGTCGATCTTAGCGCGTTCGGCATCGTGGCGCCGGGCGAATCGGTGATCCTGGCGGAACCAAATGAAGCCGATTTCCGAACGGAGTGGAACCTCGCGTCGACCATCAAAGTTATCGGATCCAACGGCGCGAATCTCGGTCGAAATGATGAAATCAACCTTTACGACGACTCGGATACCCTGGTCGATCAACTGACCTTCGGCGATGAGGATTTCCCCGGATCGATCCGCACGCAATGTGTCAGCGGAAATCCGTCTAATCCGTCGGTCCTGGGAGAGAATGAGGTCCTT
>JAFGAY010000113.1 GCA_016933425.1 Pirellulales bacterium | reverse complement strand
CGGAACGTCGACGACGAATACGAGCTACAGCGGATGCTGGTCGACACGTTGGACCAGGTCGAACGTAACTACGTTCAGGGAATCAGCCGTCGGGAGTTGGTCGAAGCGGCGATCGACGGCATTTTGCGCAAGTTGGATCCCTACTCTTCGTACATTGCCCCGGACGATCTCGATCGTTTTCGCGGCAGCCTCGAAAGCGAGTTCGGGGGGATCGGCATTCAGATCACGATGGATCGCGGCGGACGGCTCGTCGTGCTCAGCCCCCTGGTCGGCACGCCCGCCCATCGGGCCGGAATTCTTTCGGGCGATCAGATCGTCGAGATCGACGGCCGCGCGACCAAGGGCATCGACCTGGACGAGGCCACCACGCGGCTGAAGGGCAAGACCGGATCGACGGTGGTCCTGACCGTGCTCCATCCCGGCCGGACCAAGCCCGAGAAAATCTCCGTCACTCGGGAACAAATCCACGTTGAAACGGTGTTGGGCGATCATCGCGATTCGAGCGACGCCTGGGATTTCATGATTGATCCGGCCAAGGGAATCGGCTACGTTCGCGTCACGGCCTTCAGCCGTGGGACGGCCGACGAATTGCGGAGGGTGATCAAGTCGCTTCAGGCAAGGAATCTGACCGGCCTGATTCTCGATCTTCGCTTCAATGCGGGCGGATTGCTCGGTTCGGCCATCGAGGTCAGCGACTTGTTCATTGAAAAAGGGCGTATCGTCAGCACGAGCGGCCGCAACGTGTCCGAGCGCGCCTGGGACGCCCACGCCGAAAATACGTTCACCGGATTCCCGATGGTCGTTTTGGTAAATCGGTTCAGCGCCAGCGCCAGCGAGATTGTCGCGGCCTGTCTGCAAGACCACCGCCGCGCGGTGGTCATGGGCGAGCGGACCTGGGGCAAGGGGAGCGTGCAAAACGTGATTCCCTTGGAGCACGGCCACAGCGCGTTGAAATTGACCACCGCGTCCTACCACCGCCCCAGCGGCAAAAACATCCACCGTTTTCCCGGCGCCGCGGACGCCGATGATTGGGGCGTCAAGCCCGACGAGGGCTACGAGGTCCGGCTGTCGACCGCGGATCTTGCGCTGCTATTGATCAGCCTGCGCGAGCGGGACGTTCTTCAACCGCACGGCACTGCCTCGGGCAAGCCGGACGACGCATCTTCCGGCGACCCGACGGCCGGCAAGGTCGACCCGGCTGCCTCCGCGCCTCGCGCCGCCGATTTGAGTCAAAAACCGCTGCAAATCAACGATCGGGCCCTCCGAATGGCCGTTGAGTATCTCAACAGCGAGCTGGTCAAGGCGAATTGAAGGGCGGTAAACAGAATGCGGCGGGCGCCGCCTTGGCTCTTTCGTGCTTTTATTCGTGTCCCCGATGAAAATTCTCACGCTGGAAACCTCGTGCGACGAGACGGCTGCCGCCGTCGTGACCGACGAGCTGGAGGTGCTCGGCTCGGTGGTCGCCTCCCAGGACGAATTGCATCGCCGCTTCGGCGGCGTCGTGCCCGAGATCGCCTCGCGGGCTCATCTCGAACGGATTTTACCGGTGATCGACGAAGCTCTGCGAGTTGCCGGGGTAACGCTCGAGCGGATCGACGCGGTGGCGGTTGTCAACGCGCCGGGCCTGGCCGGTTCGCTGCTGGTGGGACTCGCGGCGGCCAAGACGCTTGCGGTTGCCAGAAGTCTTCCGCTGATCGCCGTCAACCACCTCCAAGCTCATATCTATGCGTGTCGACTGGCCGCGGGCCGGGAGATTTTTCCCTGCGTGGGGCTGGTGGCCAGCGGCGGCCATTCAAACCTTTATCGCTGCGACGGCCCGCTGGATTTCGACCTACTCGGGGCGACCATCGACGATGCGGCCGGCGAGGCGTTCGACAAGGTGGCCAGCATGATGGGATTGCCTTATCCCGGCGGGCCGGCCATTGAGCGGGCCGCCCGCGGAGGCGATCCGCGAGCTTACCCATTGCCCAGGGCTTTTCTTCAAGACGAGGACCGACTCGATTTCAGTTTCAGCGGTTTGAAGACGGCCGTTCGCTATCAGTTGGTCGGGCCCGGCAAGTCCGACTTCAGCGAGGTGCGTCTCGATCCGCGGCAAGTCGCCGATCTGGCGGCCAGTTTTCAAGAGGCGGTGGTGGACTGCCTGGTCGCCAAGGCTTTTCTATGCCTTCGTCGCACGGGATTGGCGACGCTGTGCGTCGGCGGAGGCGTGGCGGCCAATGGGCGGTTGCGCGAGCGACTCGAAGCGGAATCGCGTAGCCGGGGCGTCCGGCTGCACGTCGCTCCGCCGCGGCTGTGCACCGACAACGCGGCGATGGCGGCAATTGCCGTCGAGCGGTTTCGCGCGGGGCGATTTGAAAATCTCGACCTCGACGTCTTTCCCGGCGTCGTGAGGACGGCTTCCTGAGCCAAACTTGGAAACCGCGTCACGATTGATATTGGGTAATTACATACCCATTCCCATTCCGCCGCCCATCATACCGCCGCCCATTCCGCCGCCCATGCCTCCGCCCATCATACCGCCGAAGCCTTGGCCTCCGGTGCCGCCTTGGCTGGTGCCGCTTTCGCCGGTGACGAAATTGAACGTGTTCACGGCCGGGATTCCCATGAAGGATGGGGCAACGCCGATGCGGACGTAGCGGCGGTCGGCCGAGACGACGGCCGTGATGCCGCTGGGGAGCATAACGCCCTCGGGAATGGTCTGGATAATGGGTTGATAGCCGGCCGGGCGGTGTCGCGCGCGTTTTCCGGGCACGTTTCCACCGGCTTCGCCGGCGCGCGACTGGGCCATGCTGTACATGCTTCGTGGATCGGTGGTCGCGGTGGCGGCGGCTTGCTGGGCGATGACCTGTTCGCGGAGCGCCAACTGGCCCTCCGCGGCGCTGGCCACTTGTTGTTCGGTCAAGGGTTCCTTGCGTCGGCCGTCGTTCAATGCGAAGGTACCGGCCGCGCCTTCCTCGGTCAGCGCGACCCGCTTCTGCATCTTTTTAGCCGCCTTGGTGTTCCAGTTGAGAAAAACGTCGACGGTGACTTTACCGGCGGTCACGTTGCCCCAGACCCGGCGGATTCCAATCTTATAAACGCCGCTGAATCCTCTAGGGCAAACATAGGCCTCCGCGTATTGGTTGTCGCCGGTGGTGCGGGTCGTGGAAAACCGGTCGCCCATCATGATGCCGCCGCCGATGGTTCGCGGATTGCGGAAGGAGCAGATGGTGCCCGACGGCTCCTCGATCATCAGATCAAGGTCGGCGTCGCCGGTCCACGACACCATGACGACGACGTCGCGCGCGCTAGCCTCGTCGAGTGCTTTTTGATACGCTTCGGCTTCCTTCACGCGATTTTCCTTCTTGAGCTGTTCGAGGGTGGCCATGGCCACACGCATGGCTTTGACGAACACGTCGGCTTGTTCCTTGGGCCAGGCGCGGCCGATAATGCCGACGGTGGCCCATTGAAT
>JAFGAY010000112.1 GCA_016933425.1 Pirellulales bacterium | reverse complement strand
TTGGCCTGAAGCCGGATCTGAATGTCGTCCCGATCGAGCGCGACCGGTCCGTCCGCCAACTCGATGGTGATGTGTCCGTCGGCCTCCATCGCGGCCAGAAGCTGTCCGCCATGGGCCTGAGCAAGCGCCTCGCGCAGCGACTTGAGCCGAGCGCCCAGCCGGGGGCCCAGCCGTTTCAAGTCGGGCAGCACGGCATAGTCGATATATTTCTCCGGCTCGTCGGAAATCTCTGCCTTCTTAACGTTCAACTCGTCGCAAATGAGCGACTCGTGCCGTTCAAGCCACGTCCGATGCACGCCGTCGGCCAGGATGATCTCGACCCGGGCCAACGGCTGCCGGACCTTGAGCCGGGCCGTCATTCGGGCACTGCGGCCCAGCGAGACGATCTCGCGGGCCAGCGACATCTGCTCTGAGAGTTTTTTGTCGATCGCGGCGGAGCGCGGCTGGGGATAATCACACAAATGAACGCTTGCCGGCGCGCGATCCCCCAGCGGCGCGACCGCCAGGTTTTGCCAAAGCTCCTCGGCCAAAAACGGCACGAAGGGGGCGATCAACTTCGTGGTCGTCAGAAGCGACTCGTAAAGCGTCCAATAAGCGTCGGCCTTGTCCTGGGTTTTCTCGCCGCTCCAAAACCGGTCGCGACAGCTCCGCACGTACCAGTTGCTCAGCGCGTCGGCAAAATCGATCAGCCGCCCACAGGCGCCGTAGTTGTCGTAGGCGTCCATCGCGCGAATCACGCCGCCGGCCGTCCGGTTCAACTCGCTGAGAATCCAACGGTCGATCTCCGGACGCTCGTCGACCGGCCGATAACCCCGAGCGCCGGCAAACGACGCCGACGAAAGCTGGTCGACTTCGCCGGCCGCGCCGCGTTTCTTCCGCCCGGGCCGCGCCATTCGTTTTTTCGCGGGAGACGTTTTTTTCACCGCCGTGCCCCCGGTGAAAAGGGAGCCGTCTCCCCCGTCCATCGCCGCTCCCGGATCGAATCCATCAATATTCGCGTAAATCACGAAGAAACTGTAGCAATTCCAAAGCCGCAGCAAAAACTCGGGAATGCACTCCTTGATCGACCGTTCGTTGAACCGAATCGTCGTCCACGGCGGCTGGTTCGAAAACAAATACCACCGCAGCGCGTCCGCGCCATAACGATCGAAAATCTCGTTCGGCTCCCGGTAGTTCCGCTTGCTCTTCGACATCTTCTGCCCGTCCTCGCCCAGCATCAACCCAAGCACGATGCAATTGCGAAACGGATGGGGAAACGGAACCACCGGCGTCTCGGGCGATCGCTCCGGTCGGGCCGGCTCTGGAATCACCACGGGCTCGCCCGGCCGGTCCTCGTCGTTGGCCGCGGCGCCGGGCACGACGGCCGGCTCCTCGTCCTCCCCGTCGAACAACAGCGTGCTGATTGCCAACAAACTGTAGAACCAACCTCGCGTCTGATCGAGGGCTTCGCTGATAAAGTCGGCCGGAAACTGCTGGGCAAAATGCTTGCCCGACCCCGAACGGCCGGGATACCCCCACTGGGCAAACGGCATCGCGCCCGAGTCGAACCAACAGTCGATCACCTCGGCCACGCGGCGCATCCGCGCGCCGGGCGCCGCCGGCGAATCGTAGGTAATCTGGTCGATGTACGGTTTGTGAACTTTCAGATCGTCGGGCAGCGCCGGATTGGCTTCCTTGGCTTTCTTCCACGCCTCGGCGCCGCTCGCGCCCGGCTTGGCCAACAACTCGTCGTAACTGGCCACCGCTTCCATGTGGCCCGTCGCCTCGCATACCCAAATCGGCAGCGGCGTGCCCCAGTAACGCTCGCGCGACAAGGCCCAGTCGACGTTGGTCTCCAGAAAATTGCCCATCCGGCCGTCGCGAATATGGTCGGGAAGCCAATTGATCCGCCGGTTGTTGTCCAACATCCGGTCCTTGAACTGCGTCGTGCGGATGAACCAGCTTTTTCGCGGGTACTGGATGAGCGGGTCTTCGTCGGCCCGCCAGCAGAACGGGTAATCGTGCAGATATTGCTCCTGGTGGAACAACTTGCCCTCGTCGCGCAACTGGCGGCAGATGTCGCGGTCGGCTTCCTTGACCCAACGACCCTGGTACTGGGGCGTTTCGTCGGTGAACCGGCCGTCGGGCCCGACCGAACAAATCAGCCCGGGCCCCTCGCCGGCAACAAATCGGGCTTGTTCCTCGGTCAGCAAATCGTAGTCGACCTCGCCGAAAGCCGGGGCCTGGTGGACCACGCCCGTGCCGCTGTCGATCGTGACAAACTCGGCCGGCACCACGCGCCACGAGACGTGCTCGGTCGGCGGCGGCGGGGGCGGCTCGCCTTCAGCCGATTCCACCGGACGCGACCGGACGAGCGTCCCCTGGGTTTCGCCCATCATCCGATAGTAATAGTCGAACGGCGGCACATAACGCAGGCCAATCAGCCGTTCGCCCCGCATGGTCGAGTCAACCGTGAACGTTTTTTTCACTTTGTCGGCGATCGTGTCGACCAACGCGGCCGCCATCACCAGCCGGCGTGGTTCGCCTTCGACCGAAACGACCGCGTAGTCGAAATACGGCTTGACCGCCACGAACTGGTTGCTCGGCAGCGTCCAGGGTGTCGTGGTCCAGACCAGCAAGTCGGCGCCGGCCAGTTCCTCGGACGGATCGACCAGCGGGAACCGCACGTAAACGCTCGGATCGGCCACTTCGCGGTAGCCTTGGCCCACCTCGCCGCTCGACAAGGCCGTGCCCCCCTGGGCCCACCACCAAACAATTTTGTGGCCCTGGTAGAGCAGTTCGCGGTCGAACAAATTTTTCAACGCCCACCAAACACTTTCGACGTAACTCTGACGATAGGTGACGTACGCATCGTCCAGGTGGATCCAGAAGCCGAGCCGTTCGGTCATTTCCTCCCACTGACGCGTATAGCGAAAAACGCTCTCGATGCAGCGGTGAATGAACGGCTCGACCCCGTAGGCCTCGATCTCCTCCTTGCTATGAATGCCCAGTTCCTTGCAGACCTCGACCTCGACGGGCAGCCCGTGAGTATCCCAGCCCGCCTTGCGCCGGCACAACTCGCCGCGCATCGTCCGGTAGCGGGGAAAAAGATCCTTGATTGCCCGAGTCAGGCAGTGGCCCGGATGCGGCAGCCCGTTGGCCGTCGGCGGCCCCTCGTAGAAAACGAATTCCGGACAGCCCTGCCGGCGGGCAAGCGACTGTTCGTAGACCTGATTTTCCCTCCAAAACTCGATAATTCGCCGCTCGAGTTCGGGAAACGAAGGACTGCCTTCAACGGGACAAAACATCATGGGATGGTGGATAGGGTGGATTACGTCAGGGTGGCTCGTGTTTTCAGAAAACCACGGAGGGACATGAATGACCCGTAGGTCAGGCTGTGCCTGGCAAATGGGGAGGGAACGCAAAGGTTCTTGTCAGGCACAGCCTGACCTACGGGCATCTAATAATAGCGTTCGTGCAACGAAACACGTTAATAGACCACGATTGCGGGGACGAATCAAGAGGGATGACGCCCCACCCCACCCCCGTCCCTCCCACCGCCCATGCCGGTTTGGGCAGGCCGGCAAGCCATGCTTGAATATGCCACGCGGGAGTGGTAGGCTGTCGAAATAGCAAACCCTCAAGCAAAAAAACCACATTCCTCGCACTCCTTCGCGATCTTAGCGTCTTCGCGGTAAGTTCCTTTTTTACCGCCAAGACGCCAAGAGCGCGAAGAAGGGGATCCGTTCGTAGAAAGTTCTGTAGTCATGACCAGCCGGCAAGAGGTGACATCGCTGCCCGACGGTTTTCTCGCCGATTACGACACCGCCTGGAACGAGGACACGCGGTGGAAGGTCGTCGGCCGGTTTTTTCGGGTCAAGCCGGTCGACTCGAATCACGACATTCGGCCCGGCATGTTCTATTTTGTCCTGGCCGACGAGGGCCACGTCCTCCGCGCCGGCGGCGATCGGCCCAACGTCGATCCCGTGCCCATGACCGACGTCATCGCCGATCGGCCCATGAATCCCGTGCCCCGCAAAACCATGTTCGAACTGGGCCGCGGTTCGAAGCTCTTCCGACTAACCCCGCGCGACAATCCGCTGCCGGGCGCCCCGGCGGCCGCGACCAACGCCCCATCCAACACGTCCAATAAAACGGCCGTCGCGCCGGAACCCGGCCGGCCCCGCGTCGAAAGTTCGATCGAGATGGGCTCGTTCACCCAGTTGCAGACCGTGGCCCAGGCGTCGGGCATCGTTCCGGCCGCCGACCAGATCGGCCGCGTCCGTGATTGCGAATTCCGCATGGGCCAATACCAGACCGGCTTCGAGGCCATCGAACGGATCTACGTCAACTTCAAGCAAGCGGCCGAAGCCCGGGTCGAACGGCTGCGACGCGAGGAAATCGACTACAAAAGCGGCGTGCTGAAAATGTCGGCCAAACAGTGGCAACAGAAAAAGCACCGCGACACGGTCCAGACCAACATCATCGAACGCACCCGGCGCCACTTCGTCCGCGTGCTCGATGGGTTGCGGGCATTGATGTTGGCGAAGTGAATCCTGCATGTAGGTCAGTCCGTGCCTGACAAAATATGCTCGGCGTTTTCACGGGAGTCTGGCACAGCCTGACCTACTGGTGAAATAACAGACGCGGGCGATTCATCGCCATCGCCGTCAATTATGACGTAGGCGGAATATCCAACGTCAACGGCAACGTCGCCTTCTCCACAGCCTCCACGGCATCACGCTGCCGTCTTGTCGAGGCTCGCTGTCGGTGCGAAGTGGACCACTTGCCACTAACAAGAGCACCCCAATGGGGTTCCCCGCGGCAGATTGCTCAGCGTGTCACGGTTATAACGGTTTTCAATGACTCTCACGACTACGTAGAAAAACATATCCTGCCTAATTGGGTTCCAACGCGACAGAGTTTTATGCCGAAGCAGCAATCTGGGTAACCTGCGAATGACTGACCATTCGGTTTGTACTCCACCTGTCGGTGTTGACTCTCCGGGTCTGTTGGAAAGCCGCGGTTACCCAAAATACCCGCCCGAACATGAAAAAGCGAGGCGGGTTATCGGCCACATGCACGGTTTTCAAAATAGGTCACCGGCACGGGTTCGACGAGGGCCTTGCATGAACTTCCCGTCATGGAGCGACGACAATGCGCAAAGTATTTTCGCTGATCGTGCGGGGCGGCATCGTGGCCGTCGGGTGTTGGTTGGGCATGATGCCCCTTTTTCTTGGCGCGCAAGACCTTGGGCCAGCCCCCTTGCCAGGCGGCGCTGCAAATTCCGGTTCTTCCAGTTCATCCAACGCCGGCGACACTGATCTCGACAAAATGCTCGACATGGACCTGAGGTCGCTCGGTCAGGTTCAAGCCAAGACGGCGACGATGACCGATCCGATCGTCGAGGCCGTCTCCAAAACCCCCGAGAAAGCCTCCGAAGCCGCCGGAATCGTCGACGTCATCACGGCCAAGGACATCGAGGAATTCGGCGCCAAGAATCTTTACGAAGTGCTCCAATGGGCCACGAGCGTTTACATGACCGGTTCCTTCCTCTGGCGTCAGAACGTGGCCGTCATTCGCGGCGACCTCCGAAAGCATGAGGACAACCTTGTGCTGGTGCTCATCAACGGGCGACCCTTCCGCGACGTCACGCTCGGCGGGGTTAATGTCTCGATCTACACGGCCTTTCCGATCCACACGATCGAGCGGGTCGAGGTCATCCGAGGCCCGGGATCGGTTCTCTACGGCACCAATGCGTTCACTGGCGTGATCAACGTCGTCACCAAGAACCCCAAGGAACCCACGCTACACGCCTCGGTGCTTAGCGGTTCCTACGGCTGGCAGTCCTATTCGGTTGCCGCCGGCAACGGCAACGATGCCAAGGGATTCTATGGTGGGGCCACGTACATCAACGAAAGAGGGTGGCCCTTCACGGCAACCTTGGAAGATCCTCCTGGCCCGATCCCGTCCGAAACCCGGACCTATGATTTCGGTCAGAACAACATCGGCGTGTTCACCATGTACCGAAATGGCGGGCTCACAGCCAACTTGTTCGTAGCCCGCGCCACCTCCGACATTGTCGGCTCGTCGGTTGAATGGCCACCGATCAAACTCGACGACCCTCGCGTTTTCCTTGACGTGGGTTATCTGATCAAACTCGAGGAAGATCGTAGCCTCGACCTGCATTTTACCTACAATTTCGACGAGGCGCAGTTTCCGAGCGTGATAGTCGATCCGTTCATCGCCCCTTCGCACAGTTTTTTGCTCGAAGGAACCTATCGGAGGGAACTCTGGGACGGCATGAACCTGATGATCGGGGGAACCGTTGACTTCCACACGGGCGTGGCCGTCATGGGACCGTTCGAGCCCATTCCCCAATACAACGAAATCTGGTATAGCGCCTACATGCAGTTCGACTATCGCGTCAACGAATGGCTCAAGCTGGTCGGTGGAATGCAAGGCAACATGCCCGGCTCGATCCATAGCGGGATCGTGCCGCGGGCCGGCATTATCGTCTCACACAATGAAAACTGGACGACCAAGTTCCTCTATGGCCAGGCGTTCCGCTCTCCCTACCAGATCGAACGAAGCATTAATGTGCCCGGGGTCGTCGTGGGAAACCCCAACCTCGTGCCTGAGCTCATTCAAACGTTCGACGTCCAATTGGCTTACCACACCGACGACTACCGGTTCGCGGCGACCTACTTCCACAGCGACGTGTACCATCTGATCACCCGAGTCGGCACTCTTCCGGAAACCTACGTCAACCTCGGCTCGATGTCGTTCCAGGGTATCGAACTCGAAAACGAATGGCGAGTGTCCGATCGGCTCCGCTGGCTTGGCTCGGTCACCTACCAGAACAACGTCCGCGATGACGAGCACAACGTAACGGCCGCGCCCATCTGGATGGCCAAGATGGGAGCGTCCTATCATAACGACCGTGGCCTGAACGTTGCACTGATGGACGTATTCTACGGGGCCTGCGGGGTTTCCGACACGGCCGCGCACGTCAACCCCGAGCCCGACGCCTATCACCTCGCCAGCCTGAATATGTCGCTCGACCTGAATCGTCACTACGGCTGGCGCATGAACCGCGAAATGCGACTCCAGTTTCTCATTCAAAACCTCTTCAATGAATCGATCAATCACGTCGAATTCCAACGCGGGCTAATCAACACCCTGCCCGCCGGCCCGGGCCGAACCTTTTACGGCGGTTTCACGATGGCGTATTGACCGGGCTGGCTGGCCGGCGTCATTCACCGCATGAGGCAAGGCCCCGTGGAGGGCTCGACTTTCCGACCTTCCACTGCTACAATCCCATGCGGAAATGGTTTTCGACTCTTCCGAGTTGATTTTCCACGTGCATTCGATGCTCGATCCAGCCTGGCGGGAAGCAGCGTGACCGATTCTTATGACGCCTTGCTCGTCGTTTCTTTCGGCGGACCGGAGAGGCCGGAAGACGTCGTGCCGTTTCTCGAAAACGTCACGCGGGGTAAAAACGTGCCTCGGGAACGGATCCTGGAGGTCGCCGACCATTACGCCCTGTTCGACGGCGTGAGCCCCTCGGGCGCGCAGCTCCGGGCGTTGTTGACTTCGTTGGTCGGCCAACTCAACGCCCACGGTCCCGACCTGACCGTCTATTGGGGCAACCGTCATTGGCATCCACTTCTGATCGACACGCTGCGCGACATGGCCGACGACGGCGTGCGGCGAGCGCTGGCGTTCGTCACCTCGCCGTTCGGGTCTTATGCCGGCTGCCGGCAGTACCTCGAGGCCATCGAACAAGCACGAAGCGAGATTGGTCCAAACGCCCCCGAGGTCCACAAACTGCGGTTGTTCTACAATCACCCGCTGTTTATTGAAGCAGTCGCCGATCGGGCGGCCGAGGCGCTCGCGCGGCTGGCCAAGCCCGAACGCGACGCCGCCAGGCTCGTTTTCACGGCGCATAGCCTGCCGGTGGCCATGGCCCGGGCATCGGCCTACGAAGCGCAGCTCGCCGAAGCGTGTCGCCTGGTCGCCGAGAGGCTCGGACGCGGCAAATGGCATCTGTGCTATCAAAGCCGAAGCGGACCGCCAAGCCAACCGTGGCTCGGCCCGGAGTTGGGCCAACAAATCGTCGCATGGCATCAAGGCGGCGAGTTGCAAAGCCTCGTCTTGGCCCCCATCGGATTTCTCCTGGAAAACATGGAACTCGTCTACGACCTGGACGTCGAAATCGGCGCGCTCTGCAAACGGCTCGGCGCGACCATGGTTCGGGCCGGCGCGGTCGGAAATCACCCGGGACTGGTCGAAATGATCCGATTGCTCGCCGACGAGCGGATCGACCCGACTCGGCCGCGCCTGGCGCTGGGTACGCACGGGCCGAGCCACGACGTCTGCCCGGAGAATTGCTGCCCGCGGGATTAACAACCATGGAATATCGACCTCTTGGCAACTCGGGCATGGAGGTATCGGCCGTGGCGCTGGGTTGCTGGCCGATGGCCGGAATGACCAGCCTGGGAACAACCGACGCGGACAGCCTGGCCACGATCCGCGCGTGTTTCGATCTGGGAATCAACCACGTCGACACGGCCTTCATGTATGGACTCGGCGGCGAAAGCGAACGGCTGATTGCCCGAGCGCTGGCGGGCCGGCGCGACCAAATCGTCCTGGCGACCAAGGGCGGTCTGCACTGGGACGCGGCGGGCCAGCGGCGCGTGTCCGACGGACGACCGGCCACCCTCCGACGCGAATGCGAGGAAAGCTTGCGGCGACTGGACACGGATCGCGTCGAGTTGTATTACCTCCATGCGTTTGATCCCACCGTCCCCCTGGCCGAGTCGGCGGGCGAACTGGCCCGGCTGATGGACGAAGGCAAGACGCGAGCCGTGGGAGTGTCGAATCTATCGCTCGACCAGATCAAACAGTTCGCCGCGCATTGCCCAATCGTCGCCTGCCAACCGCTTTACAACATGTTGCAGCGGAAAATCGAGGCCGACGTGCTCCCCTGGTGCCGCGAGCAAGGCATTGCCGTGTTGCCCTACTGGGTTCTGTACAAGGGGCTGCTAGCCGGACGACTCCGCCGCGGCGATACGCTGGCCGAGGGCGACAGCCGCCTCAACTATCGAATGTTCCACGGCGACCAATGGCAGAAGAACCACGACCTGATCGACGAATTGCGGCGAATCGCCGAAAGCTCGGGCCACACCGTAGCGCAACTAGTGGTCAACTGGACAATCCACCGGCCGGGCATCACGGCGGCCCTGTGCGGGGCAAAACGGCCCGAACAAATCCACGAGACGGCCGGGGCGACGGGATGGCAACTAACGGCCGACGAACTAGCGCAAATCGACGAGGCAATCCACCGGCGAGGCGAACCGGATACGTCGGAGTTGTAGGGATGCGTGAGGATGCGGGCTCCCCAGTGGTAGGTCGCTCCGTGCCTTCTGACCTACATAAACTGCCACTCGCCCGTCTGCACGACGTAAACGCCCAAAAGCAAGTTGGTGACCATGTGGGCCACCACGCAGTCCCACAAACTCCGCGTTTTGACCATCAGCCACGTGACCATCGAAAACCAGACGGCCGCCGCCAGCAGTTCGGCCGGGTGCATCAGCATCGGCGCAACCGTGCCAACCACGACGGCCATCGCGTCAACTTTGCCAAAAGGCACGTCCCACCAATCGCGGGCCATCACGAACCGCATCAGAAAACCGCGCAGGAATAATTCCTCGATCACGGGAACCACCAGAGCCAGGCCCGCAAACCGCACCGCCAAAAAGCCCCAAGCGGCGGCCGGAGAGCCGGCTAATTCCTCAAACGGATTGTACGCGCTGCGGGTCGTCGCCGGATCAAACATCTTGCTCAGCCCGAGCGCTTCGCCCAGCCGGTTGTCAACCAATGGCGCCAGCAGTTTCGCCTCGAGCCCAAGCTTGCACAGCCCAATCCAAACGACCACGCCCGCCGCGCCCACGAGAATGGCCCAAGGGCTGACGCGCAACGGAAACCGCCGATAGCCGGGCCAGACCGCCGCGACGGCGGCCAGCGTCAGAACGATCTTCGCCGTGTAGGCCCAAGGATAATAGGCGTAAGGAATCGACAACCCCAGCGCGCCCCCGGCGCGCTCGGGCGTCGGCTCCAAAGACGTGGCAAGCATGAACACGATAAACGGCAGCAGAAATACAATCCACGGTTGCTGGTCGAGCAACCTGGCCCAACCATGTTTTGGGGGCATGGAATCAGCCATGGTTTATCTACTTCTCCTCAGCGGGACGTTGCCACGTCAGACCACTCACACCGCCGACCACTCGGGATTCGGCTTCGTGAGCACTTCCGGCTTGTGGCTCCCTTGCAGCTTGGCCACTTCCGCCTTGGCGGCGGCGACGGACGAGGCGTCGGCATGGGCTTCCAACGCCAACTCGAACGTGCGCGTCTCGCCCGGCCCCATGGCCACGACCCGACCCTTCGATTCCTCGAAGGTTCGTTCGTTCGGATAGTTCGTGGCCGGCTCCAAACCGGTCACGTAACCATCGACGGCCGGCTGGGCGTTTTTCCACTGCGTAAAGCACGGAAGCTGCGCGGTGTTGTATTTGAGCGTCATTCCCCGCGTGCCGTCGGCGTTGTGCAACAGCGTTCGGGTCCAACCGTCGACGCCGGCCAGAAGCGTGGTAAAGAAACACGAGCCGTCGGCATCGGGCGATTCGGGCAGGTAGGTGTTCCACGACTCAATCTTATCGTATTCACCCTCGGCACGCGGCGCAACCTTCGCCACCGGAGCCACCAGCTTCGAACCGGCGTCGACCAAGGGCAAGCCCAAATTGACGTGGTAAAGCAACTGCATCTGGCTCGGCTTGTCCGAGACGTTGGTCACCGTATCGACGATTCGCACGCCGGGTTCGCCGGGAAGCGTTTGGTAGGTCGTCGTCAAACGGAGCTTGTGATGGTACAAAAATCCCTCCTCGACCACGCCAAACACGGAAATCTCGCCCGAGGCGTCGTCGATCTCCACATGAACCTTGTCGGCCGGCGTATTCTGAATCCGCCCATGCAACCCCCAACGAAGCGTGCCGTTTTCATTGAACACGGGCGATCCGTTGTTCCACAGCCCGCATCGGGCCAGTAGTTCGTCGAAACCGGTCAGCCAACCCAATCCGTCCGACTGCTGAAGGTTGACCAGCCCGGGATGAACGGGCCCATGCACGGGCGACTGCCAACCAAGATGAACCTGGCCGAGCGCCGCCCGCCAAAGCCCCATGCCGCGCGTGGGAATAACGGTGAACCGAAACGCCCCGTTGTCGACTTCGACAACGTCGACGCCGTCGCGCCGGCCGCCTCGCAGACGACGCTTGGTAATCGTCACGCCCTCGGCCACCCCGCCGGCATCGGCCGAGGTCAGCCGGATTTCGTCAACGTATTGATCTTCCTCGGCGTCGAGGAGTATCCAGGTTCTTTTGGCCATGTTCGCGTGTCTCCTGCATGGGTACGATTCGGAGGATGAGCGAAAATCAATTCTTCGCCCCTAATCGGGTTTAGCTTTCCGGACGCTGGACTTGCTGCTTGAGCGCGTCGGTGAGCGAATTCCAAAGCGCTGGGTGCGCCTCGACAAGACGAGCGATATCCGCGAGATCCTTAATCCGCTTGCTTTGTCTTCGGGCAGGTTCGGACCATGCCTTTATCTTGCCGGCAAGCGTATCTTCGAGAGACGCCACTCTTAAAAGAATGCCGTGAACGTCAGCCGGAACGGCCCGGGATGGAAAATCCCGATAAAAATTTTCCGTGCTGAGTTGAAGGCTGACGGCCGACCGACCCTGAAAATTCACCGACCAGTCGAACCTCTCGGAGCGAAAGCCGGCCGATTCGAGCAGGGAAACAGCTCGTTCGACGCAATCCGACGCGACGACAAAGTCCACGTCCTGGGTGACCATTGATTGGCCGGCCCAGTGGTTCACCGCCACGCCACCGATAGCACACCAAGCGATGTCCGCTCGTTCAAGGCAATCGACGAGCCTCATGACGTCGTCCGTTCCGCCGGAGGTTTGCCAGTCGTAAAATTGTTTGGCGTGCATGATAACACCAAGACCGTCCGAGCTGTTGCCAGGTGGTTTCGGACCCCATGGTACGGTACCGTGTCGCTTTTTGCCAGGGGATTGGCTGGGATCATGGCGGTAAGCCATTCCGTCGTGGCCGAGGCGGCTCGCGGCCACGACGGAGCGGGGTCCTCGATGGTCAGGGAATGCTCAAGGATGAATTTTGCCCATCATGACCACACAAAATCACCAAGGTATACCAAAGGAAGGGGGGTGCCTTGGTCCGGGGGCGCAATAGCCTTTGCGCGGCGGCGTTCGACCGCGGTGGGTTGTCACGCGCCGGACAGCGATGTTTAATAGTAGTTCTCGGCGGCCACGGCCAACCCTCGGGCGTGGGCCGGCGTGTGTGGACTGGCAACTTGGAAGTTGGCGGTCTTTTTGTACTGACGTTAGGGTTTTGGGAAGGGTAAAAATGCGGACTCTGAGAATGCGGCCGAGCCGGGTGTTGGCGAAGCTGAGGCAAGGCGAGGTGGCCAGTTGCACCAAGATGAATACCTCGGGCTCCCGCGTGGTCGAAATCGCCGCCATGTCGGGAGTAGACAGTATTTGGTTGTGCCAGGAGCACTGCGGAAACACGCTCAACGACCTTGAGCATCAGATACACACCGCCAAAATCTACAACGTCGACACGATCGTCCGCGTCCAGCGGGGCAACTACAGCAACATGATCCGCCCGCTGGAACTCGACGCGGCCGGCATCATTGTTCCCCATGTCATGAGCGCCGACGACGCACGCGCGGTCGTCCGCTGGACGCGATTTCACCCGCTCGGACGCCGCCCCCTCGACGGCGGCAACGCCGACGCCGCCTACTGCCAGATTCCCGGACCCCAATACATCGAGGAAGCCAACCGCGAACGGTTCGTCATCATTCAGATCGAAGATCCGGAACCGATGGAGGAACTCGAGGAAATCGCGGCGGTCGAGGGAATCGACATGCTGTTTTTCGGACCGGCCGACTATTCCCAATCGCTAGGCATTCCCTTCCAATTCAACCATCCGGCCGTGAAAGATGCCCGACAAAAAATCGCCGAGGCGGCCGCCCGAAACGGAAAATTCGCCGGCACCATGGCTTCGCCCGACTCGCTGCGCGACCTGGTCGACCAGGGCTATCGCTTCCTCTGCATGGGCGCCGACGTTCTCATTCTAGCCGAGGGATTCAACGCCGTCGCCGAGTCGTTCCGACAAGTCGCCTCGATTGAAACCTTGGGGCCGGGATGCGAAACACGCAAGAGAAACGTCCCCGGGCAAGCAAAATGAACCGGCTCGACGGACGCCGCCACCGGTCCTCGCGACAAGAGATTTCCCAGGATTTTTCCATATGGCCGGGCAACCTTTTGTGGCACGCATCCTAAGAACGTGTTTTGAAATTCGTTTTGGCGACCATAATCCCCACCGGGCTTGTCCCGGTGGAGCGAGGTTTGGCAACTACTGGCCGAACCGCCCGAACCTTGTGCCGCTTGGCCAAAGCGTTTCGCGCATTTCCAAACACGTTCTAACACGTCTCCTCGCGCCCCTCTTGCTGTCGGCCTTGTGCGCGCCGGCATCGGCCGCCGACGCCGTGGACTCGGCAAGCCCCGCGATCGTGCCGCACGGCCTGACCGGCGTCGACTGGATCGTCCTGGGCGTCTACGCCGTGGGCATGCTCCTGATTGGCGTCTACTACTCGCGGCGCAACCAATCGGCCGACGATTATCTGCTCGGCGGCCGAGCAATGCGGCCCTGGATGGTCGGGCTGTCGATGTTCGCCACGTTCTTCAGCGTGTTGACCTATCTGGCGGTTCCCGGGGAAATGATTGCCCATGGCCCCATGATTCTGGCCCAGGTCTTCGCGTTTCCCCTGGCCGCCATCGTCGTTTGCTGGTTCATTATTCCCTACATCATGAGGTATCCGGTAACCAGCGGCTACGAGATTCTCGAGGTCCGATTTGGTGAAAGCGTTCGACTGCTGGGGGCGGCCATCTTTCTCATGATACGGTTCTTGTGGATGGGGCTGGTTATTTATGCGACCGTCGACAAGGTGATCGTGCCTGTCATGGGGCTCGACGCCCATTGGGTGCCCTGCGTCTGCGCCGGTCTAGGGCTGATGACCGTTGTCTATTCGTCGATGGGCGGACTCCGAGCAGTCGTCCTCTCCGACGCGATACAGGCAATCCTGCTTTTCTCCGGCGCGGTGGTTGCGCTCGTCTTCATCACCGTCCACCTCGGGGGAGTTGCCAACTGGTGGCCAACCCATCGGGAAACGCATTGGGATCTCGTGCGCTATTGGTTTTCGCCAACGTCCCGAGTCGATGTTTCGGCAGCCATGGCCGGCGTGGCCATCTGGTGGATTGCCACGGCGGGTTCCGATCAAATGGCCATCCAGCGATATCTGTCGACGCGAGACCTGAAATCCGCCCGACGCATGTTTTGCCTCTCCATGATCGCCAACACGCTGATCGTAGGGGTTTTGGGACTGCTCGGATTCGCCCTTTTAGGCTTCTTTCGGGCACATCCGGAAATGCTGGCCGCGAACCAGGATCTCATTAAAAACGCCGATCAGATTCTCCCTCGTTACATCGTTGTCGGATTGCCCCCCGGCATTAGCGGGCTGTTGATCGCCGCACTCGTGGCCGCGACCATGTCGAGCCTTTCCTCGGGAATCAACTCGGCGGCGTCCGTGATTACCAGCGACGTCATCGAGCGATTTCGCCGCGCGGCGATGAGTCCCGAGGGCCGCCTGCGCGCCGCCAAAATCGTTTCCTGGGCAGTCGGCCTGCTTGCGGTCGCCTTGAGCCTGGCCGCCGGCGGCATCGAAGGAAATCTCTTCGAAAAGTGCTACAAAATCGCGAATGTCTTCACGGTCCCCCTCTTCATGCTGTTCTTCATGGCCATGTTCATCCCCTGGGCAACCACGCTGGGGACCTGGGCTGCCGCCGTGGCCGCCGCAATCGTCGCCATCGGCATCGGAGTAGCCGGCTGGTTCGACCTCGGATTCCTCTGGATCGTCATCGGCTCATTGCTGGCCGGCGTCCTTGTCGGCCCGCTGGTCAGTCTGCTGCCCTTTGGGCGAAAACCCAGCGCGTAGGCCGGGCCGCGACCCGGCGGCTATTTCATTGGCATGGGGTAGTACCCCAATCCACGGTAGGGAATCAGACCCATTTTTGGACACCCAAAAAGCCCCTACAACCGGAAAAATCGTTACAAATTATCATGGCCGACATCCGTCGTTGACGAAACTAGGATTGGGCAACACCTCGCCACGCTGGCGATTGCGCCTTAGGTTCCGTTTAGATTCCGTGACTCCTCAACCCGAGATTCCGAGGGTTTCAACCATGAAAACCAAACTGCATCAATCCGCATTTTCAGGTCAATTAGCACTGGGTTTGGCACTGGTTGCCGTGCTGGTCGGCCTGGCGCCGGCCGCCTCGCCCTCGCCCGAGGACGCCCTGGCTCTGGCCCCCGTTCAAGAAGGCGTCGATTACGACCGTCCTGAAGCGGCCGTTGCGGCTCGCTGCACCATCAGTGCCGAACGAATCAACGGCAATGTCGGATGGATCGTCAGCTCGCCCGAGGGGGTTATCCTGCGTAAATTCGTCGACACAAACGGCGACAATCGAGTCGACCGATGGGGTTATTATCGCGACGGAATCGAGATTTACCGCGACATCGATACTGATTTCAACCGTAAAGTGGACCAGTGCCGCTGGTTCAATACGGCCGGATCCCGCTGGGGTATCGACCGGAACGAGGACGGCCAGATCGACCAATGGAAGGTCATTTCGGCCGAGGAAGCGGCCGCCGAAGCCGTCGCCGCCCTGGCCGCGGCCGACTGGCATCGCATGCAACTCGTGACCCTCTCGCCGGACGAAGCCAAATCGCTCGGGCTGGGCAAGGAAAAGCTGGCCAACCTGCTCGGCAAGCTCGCCACCCTCGAAAAGGATTTTCAGACGGTCGCTCGCTCGCCCAAGGCACTCCCCAAAACGGCGTGTTGGCTCCAGTCGACCGGCGGTATGCCGGGCTCGGTTCCCGAGGGAACGGACGGTTCGACCAAGGATCTTACGGTCCATGAAAACACGATGGCCGTCGTCCGGACGGACGCGGGCCACGGCCAATTGCTGCTGGGAACGCTGGTTCGCGTGGGCGACGCCTGGCGGCTCATCGACGTTCCCCGTCCGATGTCCGACGACGCCGCCTCGGCGGCGGCCGGATTTTTCTTCGCCTCGCCGGCGGTCATGCGGCCGAAACCTGGCACGGCCGGCCCCGACCAGGCCGCTCAAGCCCTCCTAGCCCAAATCGAGGAAGTCGATAAGGCGATCCAAAAAGCGTCCGATCCAAAGCAACAAGCCGCATTGCAAGCCCGGCGGGCCGACCTGCTCGAGCAGGTGGCCGAGGCGGCCGGCTCGTCCACCGACCGCGTCATGTGGTATCACCAATTGGCCGACACCATCACCGACGCCATCCAAAACGGCGCGTATCCCGAGGGAGCAAAACGCCTGGGCCAACTCCACGACCGACTGGCCAAGAATCCGGCCGACAAGGACCTGGCCGCCTACGTCCGATTCCGCCAAATCATGGCCGACTACGTCCTGAGCTACCAGGTCACAAAGCCCGACTATGAAAAGATTCAAAAAACGTTTATCGAAAACCTCGAAAAATACGTCGAACAATACCCACGAGCCACCGAAACCCCCGAGGCCATCCTCCAAATGGCCATGACCCTGGAATTCATCGGCGAAGAAGAGCGGGCCGTGAAGTGGCACGAACGAATCGTTGCCGATTTTCCCAATACTCCCCAGGCCGCCAAAGCCCAGGGTGCCCGAACACGGCTTGATTCGGTGGGCAAACGAGTGGCCATTTCCGGCAAAACAACCTCGGGCGATCCGGTCAGCCTCGACGATTTCCGCGGCAAAGCAGTGTTGGTTCAATACTGGGCCACGTGGTGTGAGCCGGCCAAGGCCGACATGGCCGCCCTCAAGGAGCTGGTCGGCAAATATCGCGGTCAGTTCCGCGTGCTGGGCGTGAGCCTCGACAGCCGGCCGGCCGACCTGGCGGCTTATCTCAAGGAAAACCCTCTGCCCTGGCCGCAGATCTTCGAAACCGGCGGACTCGATAGCCGGCCGGCCAATCAATTGGGCATTTTGACCGTCCCCACCATGATCCTCATCGACGCCGAAGGCAAAGTGGTCAACCGCAACATCAGCGTCGCCGAGCTTGATAAAGAACTGAAAACAATGCTGCGGTAGGGAAGGGATTAGGGATTGGGGATTAGGGGTTAGGACGTGCGCTGGCCCTAAAAAAACCGAACCGCGACCGTAAGGGAGCGGCCTTCCAGAACGCTCCCCGTTATTGTAAATCTTTCAGAGTCCCCAGTCGCCGTCGCTACCTTTCCCGCGATTGTCTGCCGGCAAGGACCCTTGGCTATTCTTGTAACCCGTTGACCAACAAGAACTTGCCGTCTTTGTCAATCTGCTATTGGAGAAATCCACCTCCGCATGGCACACTGTTCGCATAGCTAACCTGCCGCGGCAACCGGATGTTGCCGAGGCTCGCGATCTCGACGACGCCCAGGGGGGCATCGCGAGCTGCTGCTAATAGGCGACCCTTGCCCGACGGACAAACCCCGGGCGAGGCCGCGTGGAACGGATTCTCCCGCAAGGATCTCTCCGATGACCTATCTCGAAGGCTCCGCCATCCCCTGGGCGGTCGTGTCGGTCCATGTTCTTGGTCTTCTCAGTGCGTGCCTCGCCCGATTCAGCGAAGGTTGCGGCTGCCAGAAGTTCTATCGTGGGCTGTTTCTCGTTTTTTTGGTTCTCGTGGCTGGTTCGGCCATCGTTTCCATGGGTTTCGAGCCCGAGTGCTGGCTCACTTCCGGGACGATACTGGCCGTGATGATGGTCGCCGCCACGTTCCCGCTGGGCCGATCGCACAAAGCAGTGGCGTGGTAGGGCCGATTCGCTTTACCGCGAAGGCGCAAAGGTCGCCAAATTGCCGGGCCCGGTGATGGAATCACATGCCACATCCCCTCCGTGGATGGGTAATGGCGGGGACGTACCCATTTGCTTCTGTCTGATCCCATGTCGGAACTGACACGGCCAACTATTCATAAGTCATTTTCCTGATACATCTTACAAAAACCCCCTTACGACCGGCTTTCACGGCACGACCGCGAAGATCGGCAAAATCGAAAAAAAGCTTCCTTTCGGCATAATCGCGAACCGAAACCTATATACCGGACAGCGACGCACGGACAAGGAAGTTGCGCAGGGGGGTCCTCGCAGCATTCCGCTCGACCAACCAAGTCGGTGGTAGCGGTTCCCTCCTTACTCTGCTTCCAGGTGCGACTGGCCGTCCAACAGAGGATCACCAGTTTCTCGCGCGGCCGCCGACCGCTGGGTCCGCGGCAACGCGATGAAGCGTGGCCTCGGTTCGGTCCGTGCGACCCAGCACGGGAAACCCCATTTCCAGCCCATTGTCGATTGAAACAGCAAACCGCCGCGAGCGTGCATCCGCGCCGGTGTTGTCTCAAAGAAGAACGCGTATCACACAGGAGGGAAGGCATGCGACGTCTGTTTATTGGCCTGGTGGTCGCCGCAACCACCGTATTACTACCGGTCCTGGCGTTGGCGAACAATCAGGAAGTCGCCGAGCGAATTGCCGGCAATCTCCGCGACAGCGGCCAACTGCAGGGCTACAAAATCGGCGTGAAATACCAGAACGGCACGGCCTGGCTTCGCGGCCGCGTCTCGTCGAAAGATCAGATCGCCAAGGTCCTCAAGGTCGTTTGGCGAACCGAAGGCGTCGATCGCGTCGTCAACAAGATCGAAGTCGCCCAAACGTCCATGGAAACCCGCTCGTCGGATCGGTCCGGCCTGAAAACCTCTCCGGCCACCCTCGAGCCCGAACACATTTCGCGCAATGCTCGACAAAGCCGGCAGCGATGGCCGGGCAAGATTTCCGAGACGGCCCAACGTTTGCAGCAGGTGGTGGATAACGAGCCGGCCATGAGCAACGAGGCTAGTCCGCTGGCCAGTTCCTACGTGCCGAGTCCGGCCACCCCGGCGTCGAGCATGACGGCGGTTCAACCGGCCACCATGCCCTACCGCGCCCCGCAGCCGGCGATGACCCGATCAAACCGGCCCGTCCCGGTCGCCTACATTGGCGGCCAGCCCGCGATGATGCCCGAGGGAGTCGAAGGGCAACCGATGCCGGCCTATTCAGCCCCCATGGCCAGCGGCGCAGCCCCGGTGCGTTACGACCAGCCGTGCATGCCGAATTGTGCTTGGCCAAGCTACGCGGCTCACCCAAATTATGCCGCCGTCACGTATCCCAAGCAGTATTCGCCGACGGCGTGGCCTTACATCGGTCCGTTCTATCCCTATCCGCAAGTCCCGTTGGGCTGGCGGAAAGTGACCCTGGAATGGGACGACGGTTGGTGGATGCTTGACTTCAAGGATGGGTGCTGCAAGTAGTAGCACTCCTCGACAAATGACCTAGAACACCCGGCCCCCGTTGCCTCCTTGCGGCGGGGGCCGGGGGTTTTTCTTGCGATTTTGGGGTTGGGGATTTGGGGATTTCGGGACGTAGACCAACTCGTGACCCGGCCTACGGATTAGTGGGTGGGTGGGGAGTCGGCCAATTATTCGGCAAAACCAGAAAAACCCGAAAGTTCGGCGCAGTTTAACACGATAAGTAAGCCAGGCTCTGAGATTCCGGGTTCCGGTCCGGGCTGTCGTTTTCCCCTGATGGGGGTGCTAACCGGGTGACCCAAATCCACAAGAGTCTCAAATCAAGGTCCCCTTAAAAACGCATGAAAACTGGGTTTTCGACGACCGGCGGCGCCGATCGGCCGCGAATCCTGAACCGACTGGCCGAGGAATCACTCATGTCAAGGAAGATTCTTTTCATTCCGGTTGCCGGGTTGTTGCTCCTTTCCCTGTCGGTGATGACCGGGTGCGTCGGCTACCCGCTTCCGTATCAGACCGTTTACGGGCCGAACATGGCTCCGTTTGGTCCGCCGATTCCCATGTCGCCCTATTTCCAGAAGAAGCTGGAAGACAAGGCCTGGGAACACGAACGCTACGAGCGCGTGCCGATCCTGGGTCCAATCACCTCGGGCGGCGAGCCTCGGGCGTTGGATCCGCCGTCGGAAGACGAGATCATGCGGGCACTGGAGAAGGCGCATCCGCTGGAGGGCGGAATTCCGTTTTTCCATACCCAACAGCGCGACAACGTGCGCATCGTCGTCGAACCGATTGCCGACTACATTGATCCGCCCCGCGTTTATCCGCTGGTCGGTCCGGCGCAGCTCCACCACTGCCATTACAAGTGCATCATCTATTACACGGCCGTCACGCGCGTCGGCTGGCCGATTCCTTACACAACCACCGACGACTCGCAAGAGGTGATTTACATCGACCACAACCACCTGCACATGGTCGGCAACGTCGACACGGGCCCCGGCGCTGAGTTCTGAGCCGGCTCCCGCGAGCCCGTTCCCTTATCCGAACATCACACCCCAGTGGAGACGGCCCGCGACGGGCCGGAACCACTGGGGTATTGCACATAATAGCCATGTCCGCGAGAACCGTTCAATTCGTCGATGAACACGCGCCACGAAGCCAAGATGCCCGTGGCGCCTGCTATCCTGTGCTAGTGCCTTGTCATGTTTCAGAATTGGGGTTCGGTGCCATGTCCACGCTTGCGTGGACATGCCGGAAACCTCGATTAACATGCCCACGCAAGCGTGGGCATGGCACCCCAATTTTTAGGTTTGACAGAGCACTAGGAATCGTTCTCGCGCTGGCGCTCGCCGCGTTCGGATCCCTCGCCTTCGCCGACCAGGCCGAGGATCAATATCGTGTGGCGGCCGGCCACTACGCACGCGGTCGTTGGGCGTTGGCCGTCGACGAATTCACGGTGTTTCTCGATCGGTTTCCGTCCGATGCGAAAGCCAGCGACGGCCGGTTTTTCCTGGCCGAGGCCCTCTTGCAAGATGACCGCGTCGAAGAAGCCGCCGCACGCTATGCCGACTATCTCCGCCGCGCGCCGGACGGACGGTTCGCGCGTACGGCCGCCTTTCGGGCCGGCGAGGCCGCTTATCTGGCCGGGCGGCTCGACGAAGCCCAGCACGCCTTGTCGACGTTTCACGAGGCCCATCCGGACGACTCGCTCGACGCCTACGCGCTTGGCTACCTGGGCCAGATCTCGCTGGCCCGGCACGATGCGTCCACGGCGGCCGGTCATTTCCGCGACGCACTCCGCAAGACGCCCGAGGGCCCCTTGCATCGCGGCTGCCGGTTGGGTCTCGCTCGGTCGCTCGAAACGCTCGGCAAACCCCAAGAGGCTCTCGAACACTACAAGGCATTGTCCGCCGATGGTTCCGATTCCGTGTCGGCCGAGGCCCGATTTCGCCTTGGCGGACTGCAATACCTGCTGGGAGAATGCCAACAGGCCATTGCCACGCTGAAACCGCTGGACGGCGATCCCACGGCGACGATCTGGCAATCCAGGGCTCGCTTGGTCCGCGCGCTGGCGCTGCGAAAACTGGGCCGACTCGACGAGGCCGCGCCCCTGCTCACGGAATTGGCCGCCGACCCAGCGGTCGAGGTCGAATCGCAATACTGGCTCGCGGCCGTTCGCAAAGATCAGCGGCAGTGGGACGAGGCCGCGCGAATTCTCCGGGCGACCGCCGAAAAACATCCCGACCATGGTTGGATGCCGGCCATCCGGTTCCATGCCGGCCACGCGCTGTTGATGGCGGGCAAACCGGCCGAAGCGGCCGAGCAATTCGACCTGGTCCTCGGACAGACGTCCGGCGAAAACACGTGGCTCGACGACGCCCTGCTAGGCAAAATCCACGTGGCGCTCACGCAAAAAGATGCCGCGAGCGTCGATCGCCTGGCCGGGGAGTTTTTGCAGCGCTTTCCCGATAGCCCGCTGGCCAACGACGCTCGCCGGATCTGGGCCGGTTCGCTTTCGGCTCGCGGCGAAGACGCCCAATCGGTCGAGTTGCTCAATGCGTCGTTGGCCGCCGATCCGGCCGGCAAGTCGATGGTGGAAAGCACGGCCCAGCTGGCCGTCGGCCTGGCCCGACTCGGCAAATGGGAACCGGCCAAGGCAAAACTCGAAACACTGCTGGTCGACCACGCCGACCACGCCGTGACGGCGGCGGCGGTCGAGCAAGCGGCCGAAGCAGCCTACGCCGCAGGCAACTGGACGGCGGCTGCCGAATGGTTCGACTGGCTGGCCGGACGCGACGGATCCAAAGCGGAAGTCGATCGGGCCCTGTCGGGGCTGGCCTGGACCCAATTCAAACAAGGTCGCCTGGACGAATCGGCCGCAACGTTCGCCCGACTCCTCGATCGAAAACCGGACGCGCCCCTTGCCGTCCAAGCGGCTTGGGCTCGAGGCTACCTTCTCGAACAGCTTGAACAGCTCGATGCCGCGCTGGCAGCCTACCGGCCGTGGCTCGACGAGTCGCCGCAAACCGAAGGCGCGGCGAACCTCATGCTGGCGGCCGCCCGATTGTTGGTTCGGCTCGAACGGCCCGGCGAAGCGGCCGCGCTCTACGAGCGTCTGGCGACCGAGGAGCCCACCCCGGCCGAACTCGATGCGATTCTCCACGAATGGAGCGGGGCGCTGGCCAGTGCAAAACGGCCGGATGAAGCGGCGGACGTGCTGGCCCGCCTGCACCAGGAATTTCCCAAAGGCCCCCATGGAGCCGACGCCGCCTATCGGCTGGCCGAGCGGGCCGCCGCGGCCGGCGATCGCGCGGCGGCGCGGCGATTGCTCGACGAGGCGCTCGACGGAAAAACGCCGCCCGAGGTCGAGCCCTACGCCCTGGCGCTAGCGTGCCGGCTCGACGCCGACGACGAGCGTTGGGACGACGTGGCCCGATCGGCCCAGCGGCTGCTCGACGCCTATCCCCAAAGCGAGCTTTGCCTGACCGCTCGATTTTGGCTCGCCGAATCGCTCTACCGGAGAGGGCAGCACGAGGCGGCCGCCGAGCAATTCGATAAGCTGTTGCCCGAGGCTCGACTCCGCCGCGAGACGTGGATGGCCATGATCCCGCTGCGCCGCGCCCAGATTCTCGCGCTCGAAAAAAAATGGACCGAGGCCCACGACCTGGCGTCGACGATCGAAGGCGATTTCGCCGGGTTCGACCGGCAATACGAGGTTGACTATTTGCTGGGACGGTGCCTGGCCGCCCGGGCCGAATTCGAGGCGGCACGCGAGGCCTATCGCCGTGCCGTGAATTCGACTCAAGGATCCGCAACCGAGACGGCCGCCATGGCCCAATGGATGATCGGCGAGACCCATTTTCATCAAAAAAACCACGAAGCGGCGGCGCGCGAGTACCTACGCGTCGAAATTTTATACGCCTTCCCGCGATGGCAGGCGGCGGCGCTTCTCCAGGCGGGCAAATGTTACGAACAACTGGGGCGGACGGACGAAGCAGCCGAGCTTTATCGCCGGCTCGCCCGGGAATATCCCGTCAGCCCGTTCGTCGACGAGGCGAACAAGCGGCTTTCGACCGCCGGCCAATCGACCAACAAATCCGCGACCGTAACAAAGCGGACCGCCACAATGTCAAGATAGCTCAACGGAATTCAATCGGCAAAAGAAAACATAATCCTCTCGAAACCCAACAGGGTGTTCCATCATGCAAAAGCACATGCCACGGCATCGAAAATCCGTTTCACGCCTTCTCACGGCCGGCGCGAGTCTGGTTGTAGCATCGGTCGTTTTTGGATTGGCGCTGCACGGCGGAACCACCGCCGCTTGGGCCCAATCGGCCGCCGGCTCATCCGCCTTCGGCACGCCCGGCGACGCCGCGCCGCAACTCGAAACGCCGTCGGAGGTCAAAGCCACGCCCGTGGCCGACGAGGCCCCAATCCCCACGAAAAACCTATGGAGCATTATCCGCAGCGGCGGCTTGCTGATGATTCCGCTGGGCATCTGTTCGTTGATCCTTATGGCATTCGTCTTCGAGCGCGCGATCAGCCTGCGCCGCGGCCGCGTCATCCCACGCCCCTTTGTCCGGCGGTTTCTTGAACAAATGCGCGGCGGCGAGCTCGATCGCGACGCGGCCCTCCAACTCTGCGAGGAAAGCGGAAGCCCCGTCTCCGAGGTCTTCGCCGGCGCGGTCCGCAAATGGGCACGCCCGGCCGTCGAGGTCGAACAGGGGATTATCGACGCCGGCGAACGGGTCACCAACTCGCTGCGCCGCTACCTTCGCGTACTCAACGCCATCGCCACCATCAGCCCCCTTTTGGGGCTCCTCGGCACCGTGGTCGGCATGATCTCGGCATTCAACGCTATCGCCACGAGCGACGCGATGGGCCGGCCCGAACTACTGGCCACGGGCATCAGCCAGGCCCTGTTGACCACGGCCGCGGGCCTGTCGATCGCCATTCCCGCCTTGATCGTTTACTTGTTTTTCGCCAGCCGCGTGGACCGGCTGATCATGGATATCGACGGATTGGGCCAGGAACTCGTGCCGCTGGTTTCGGCCGAGGAAATGGGCTCGCGCCCCAAGAACGCCGCCCGAACGCCGGCCGGCTCGAAGTCGCGGAGCAAAACCGAACGCCCGGCCGCGGCGTGATGACATCAATAATCACCACGGAGACACGGAGGCACGGAGCAAAAAGAGAACGCGGACGGAACCGGATGGTGTGAATGGCATCGGGAACCCATCCAAGAACCGGAGAGGCTTGCTGTCACCTTATAGGCCCTTGCATAAAAGCAGCAAATCCAATTTCCGTAGGTCAGGCTGTGCCTGACAACAAGCGTGTGGCACTATTTCATTCACTCGAAGTCGCGGAGCAAAACCGAACGCCCGGCCGCGGCGTGATGACATCAATAATCACCACGGAGACACAAAATACATTCACCTCCGTGTTTCCGTGCCTCCGTGGTTAAATCACCTTTCGTTTTATAGCGAGTTGAGCCATGCCGCTGAAAACTCACATGGACGAACAACCGACCTTGAACCTGACGCCGATGATCGACATCGTGTTTCTGTTGATCATCTTCTTCATGGTCGGAACCAAGTTTACCGAACTGGAACGCAAGATTGGGCTCGAAGTGCCCCAGGTCACCGACCATGGAACGTTGACCGCCGCGCCCGAAAAACGGATCGTCAACGTCTATCGCGACGGCACGATCACGCTCGACCGCGAACCGGTCACGCTCGACCAACTCACCCAGCGTTTGGCCGCCGCCCGCGCGGAATACGCCGAATTAGGCGTGCTCATTCGGGGCGACGGCGAGGGGCCTTACCAGAACGTGGCCAACGTGTTCAATGCCTGCAAACACGCGGGCATCAACCAGTTGGCCATTTCCGTGCGACCCGTCACGGTCGCCGGCATACAACCCCCGCCAGCCAGTAGACGATAGCCATTGATAATAATTGCCGCAAACGAAAGTACGCGGTCGCTCACCCCCTAAATCCCTAATCTCCAACCCATGATCCGCGAGACGTTGCGCCACATAACCGAATTCCTCACCAGCACCCAGTTTTTCCTTGGGGTGCTCTGGGTGGGGCTGGCCGCGGTGTCGATCACGCTGCTGGTGCTCATGCGGACCCGCTGGGGGCAGTCCCAGCCGTTGCGCAAGTGCCTGGTCCTATCGCTGTTGGCCCATTTGCTGCTGGCCGGCTATGCCACAACGGTTCAGATATGGTCGTCCGGACCACAAGCAGCGGGCGAGCCGACCATGCAGGTCGCGTTGACCGACGCGCCGTCGGCCCGCGACACCGAGTCGACCGAGCCCAGCCCCTGGGACCAATTCGCTGAAGACGCACTGACCGAGCCGCCGCTGCCCACGCCGGCCCCGGCGGATGCGCCCCCGACGCCTGAACCGATTCGCGAAGAAGTTGCTCCGCGCGCGGTGCTGGCCGACTCGTCTGAAGTCGATCCACTCGACATACCACGGTCCGAAGAACCGAAGCCAACCCCCATGGAACCGGCCGAGCACCATCCGGCGCTCGGTCGCCGGCCCGAGGGACTCGAAGCTCCCCAACCCCAACGTCGCGAGGCGGCCCCCGTGGCCGTGCCAATCGAGCGGCCGGCCGAACCAAGGCCGGCGCCCGCCGAACGCGAGACGCCCCAACGCGACGCGGAGGTCGGCGGGCCGTCCGTGTTGCTTGATTCGACCATGCCCCCGCCAAGCGTGGCCGACGAAACCGACTCGTCCGACGTGGGCCAGTTGATGCACGATCTCGTGGATCGGCCTACCGCCGTGCCCAGCGGCCAACCGGCCCCGGCAAGCGCGCAGCCCGACCTGCCAGGCACGGCGACCGCCGGCGACGACCCGGCAAATGAGCAGCCCGCCGACCGGCCGCCGCTTGCCGCGAGTGGATCGGCCCCCGCAAACCACGACGTCCCCGAGATCTACCGCGCCCGGCTCGCGCCCAACCGGTCGCATCAAGCCCAACGGCAAGGCGCCACGCCCGAGAGCGAAGCGGCCGTGCGCGAGGGGCTTAAATGGCTGGCCGCGAACCAGGAACTCGACGGCCGATGGGATGCCAGCCGCCACGGGTCGGGCCGCGAAATACAAATCGACGGCCAGGACCGGGGTGGCGCCGGCGCCAGCGCCGACACCGGCATGACCGGACTGACGCTGCTGGCGTTTTTGGCCGCGGGCCACACCCACCAGCAGGGCGACTACCAGGACAACGTCCGTCGCGGGCTCGAATTCTTGATCGCCCGGCAACGAACCGACGGCAGTATGGCGGGCGAGGCAGCCGTGTTTGAGGCCATGTATTGCCACGCCATGGCCACGTTTGCCATGAGCGAAGCTTATGGGATGACCGGCGACAAACGGCTCGAATGGCCGGTTCGCCGGGCGATCGGCTACACAATTGCCGCGCAGGACTCGCGGGGCGGCGGCTGGCGATACGCACCGGGCAGCGCCGGCGACACGAGCCAATTGGGCTGGCAACTGATGGCGCTGCGCAGCGCGGAACTAGCCGGCATTCCCGCGCCCACGGCAACCCGGCGCGGCGCTTTGCGGTTTTTGGCAAGCGTTTCCCACGGCCGCCACGGCGGCCTGGCGTCGTACCGCCCCGCCGAACGCGACACGCGACCCATGACGGCCGAAGCACTCGTCTGCCGACAACTGCTCGGAATGCCGCCCGAAAGCCCCACTGCGGCCGAAGCGGCCAACTTCGTCTTGGGTGAACTGCCGGGCGAGGGGCGAGTGAACCTCTACTACTGGTATTATTCGACCCTGGGACTTTACCAGGTCGGCGGCGAACATTTCGAGCGATGGAACCAGGCGCTCCAGAAAGAGCTTGTTGCCCAACAGTGCGACGAAGGCACCCTGGCCGGAAGCTGGGACCCGGATCCGGTCTGGGGTAGCTACGGCGGCCGCGTTTACAGCACGGCCCTGTCGACGCTCTGCCTGGAGGTCTATTACCGGTATCTGCCCCGATACCTGGAAACGGCCAAACGCAATGACACGGTCCGATAAAAAGGATACAAGAACGGGGGCAGTCCCCGTAGGTCAGGCTGTGCCTGACACCTGGAGGGACGTGCTCCGTCACGTCCGTTTCCACGGCTGTTTGCGGTCACGACGGAGCGTGGGCCCTCCAAGCGGCCAGGGCCCGAAATACCCTTTAAAAACCCGTTCTTAGGCCGAAAAACAAGACAACCCCCATGCCGGTGCCCCAAATGGCTGGTTTGACACGGCTCTAAACGTTACTAGAATTAAAAGTAGTGGCGCGGCATTGGGCGGGGCCCATCCGGTGCCACTCCCCCCCGAATAGGTGCCGCTGGCATTTAGCATCCCACCTGCTTTCTCTTTTTTGCGATGAGGTCCGGTCATGGTTTCCCTGTTTGCGTTTTTCGGCATGCCCGGACACATCGAACTGTTGATCGTTCTCGTGGTGGCCTTGCTGTTGTTCGGCAATCGCTTGCCCTCGGTCATGCGGTCGCTGGGCCGGGGAATCGTCGAGTTCAAAAAGGGCGTGCAGGGCATCGAGGAAGACATCGATGGCGCGGTCAACGGGGCTACCAAACCACCCAAGCCCAAGGAAAACGAGTAACCGTGCCGCTCGTTTCCACCCTCGGGTCGCCCTCGCCCAAACCGAACCGCGACCGTCAGGGAGCGGCGCTCGCGGACCGCCATCCGACCCCGTGGTCAGCCGCCTATCGTTTATTGTCGAGGGCCGCTCCCTTACAGTCGCGGTTCGGCGGGGCGGCGGTGGAAACCTCCGCCGGCCCCGTTGCTCGCGGGGGATTGCGGCCTCGGATGGGGCCAGTACAATAAGTCGCTAAATCGTCGAAGGTGAAACGGCCATGACACCGGTTTTCGCGTTTCTCTCGATGGGACCAGGCGAATTGGTCATCGTCGGGATTATTGCCGTGCTGCTTTTCGGCGAGCGATTGCCCGAGGTCGGACGCAGCCTCGGCCGGAGCCTCATCGAGTTCCGCAAGGGACTCCACGAGATCCAGAACGAGTTCCACCGGTCGGTGGAATCTTCGTCGCCGGAACCGCGCGAAATCGCGTCGGAACTCGACCGCGAAGAACCCACCGCCCCCCGTTTCGAGCCCCCGCGAGCCGAGCCCCGGGACGCATCGGAACTCAAGGCCACGTAACCGGTGGACATTTTTGGGGTCGTTGGGGAATCGCAGCCGGCCGACGGTTTATTGACCTTTGCATGGCGAATGAACCGAGGCCGACCAACGGGAGGCCGGCAAGTAGGGAAAATAGGATAACTGGCCGGGTCATTATCCAGGCAAGCATCTATAAGTGTTCCGTTTCACGTCTTGAGAAAAACCTCGACGTTGATGTTGGCTTCTCGCAAGACGGCGCGTAAAGTGCCTTCGGCCATGTCCCTGCATGATGGGGAAGCGTCAGGCGGCAATCCCGTGGTTGGGCGTCGCCACACTCCATGACTTCCAAGCTCTAAACACGGTAGAAGGTCCAGCCCAAGGTCCGTTTTATTCACCAGGGTGCCAATCGAGGACCCGACGAACGGGATTTTCGATACATGGACACACCATCGCACGGAAGGAGCTTTCGCCGCCAAATCCTATTTGGCTACGGCGTGGCCACGCTATTGACCGCGATCGTTCTCGTTTGGGGCCTGGTGAACCTCCTTCGCCTTGGGCAGGCCAGCGATGCGATTCTCCACGAGAACTACCGAAGCATCCTGGCTGCGGAGAAGATGCGCGGCGCGATCCAGCAGCAACAGGCTGCCACGGTGTTTCTTCTGGTCAAGACGGATCGCCCCTTGATCCAGCGGCTCTCGGGCACGCAGCAGCAGTTCTTGCTGAATCTGGCCAAGGCCAAGGACAACATCACGATTCCAGGCGAG